>JAJKJM010000074.1 GCA_021153985.1 Polaromonas sp. | reverse complement strand
TACGAAGCGGTGGAAGTGGTGGTGTACCGGCTGCGCAAAAAGCTTGCGCACACCGGCGTCACGCTGGTTACCTTGCGCGGCCTGGGTTACCTGCTGAAAGTGGATACGTGACAGCCGCCGCGACCGGAGTGACCGGGACAAGGGCAATCTCGCTCAGGCGGTATTTGCTGACCGGTATCCTGCTGCCCGTCGGCGTACTGATCATCGTCAACACCGCCAGCCTCTACCGCCAGGCCCTGTCCGCAGTCAACACTGCATATGACCGCACCCTGTTGGCTTCCGCCAAATCCATCGGCGAGCAACTCGACGTGACCGGCTTTGACGAGCAGTCGGAGTTGCGCGTGACAGTGCCCTACGCCGCACTGGAAGCCTTTGAAGCCGACAACCAGAGCCGCCTCTTCTACCGGGTATCGAGCCTCAACGGCGAAATGATTTCGGGCTTTGGGGAGTTGCCCTTCTGGCGCGGCACCATTCCCCTGCGCCCGCCGTATTCGGCCCTGGTTGATTTTTATGACGACATCTTTCGGGACGAGCCGGTACGCGTCGCGGTGCTGCTGCAGCCCGTGGCCAGCGCGACCGGCCGGGCGATGGCGGTGGTGCAGGTCGCGGAGACCCTGGAGCTGCGCAAGACGCTGGCGCGCAAAATCCTCTTCGACACGCTGTGGCGCCAGGCCATCCTGCTGGCGGTGATCGCCCTGGTCGTGGTGGTGGTGGTGCAACGCGCCACCCGGCCGGTGCGCCGGCTCAGCGGCGAGCTGCAGGCGCGCCACGAAGGCGACCTGACGCCCATCACCGCAGCCGACGCGCCGCGCGAGCTGCTGCCGCTGATCGACGCCACCAACCAGGTGATGGGCCGGCTGCAGCACCTGCTGGACAACCAGAAGCGCTTCGTGCGCGATGCGGCGCACCAGTTGCGCACGCCGCTGGCCGTGCTCAAGGTGCAAGTGCAGTCCGCATTGCGCGGCGACATGGAAGCACGCGACGCGCTTGGCGACATCAACCAGACGGTAGACCGCGCCACTGTGCTGGCCAACCAGATGCTGGCACTGGCCAAAGTCGAGCAACTGCGCCAGCAGGCCGACCTGCAGGCGATCGACCTGGCGCACGTGGTGCGCTCGGTGGCGCTGGATCTGTCGCCGCTGATCGCTGAAAAAGACATCGACTTCGACATTGAAACTGTGCCCGCGCGGGTCACCTCGCACGAGTGGATGCTGGGCGAGCTCACGCGCAACCTGCTGCACAACGCCATCAAACACACGCCGGACGGCGGCGCCTTGTCGGTTCGCATCGTGCGCGACGACCGCTTTGTCGCCATGACCATCAGCGACAGCGGACCGGGCATACCGGACGAGCTGGCCGCGCGGCTGTTTCAGCCCTTTTCGGCGGGCAATGTGCGCCATGGCTCAGGCCTGGGGCTGGCGATCTGCCGGGAAATCACCGAAGCCATGCATGGCGGTATTTCCCTGGAAAACCGGGTGGTGCATGGCCGGGTGACAGGCCTGGATGCGACGGTTCGCCTGCCGGTGACCTGAACCCCGTTCGCATCCGGACGAGGCGTCCTCCTACGCTAGCCCCCGGCTGCTGGGTCAAAATAGGCGCCAATGGACACACTGGACAAACTGCGAATCGACAAATGGCTGTGGGCCGCCCGCTTTTACAAAACCCGCGCACTCGCCGTGGAAGAAATCGACAAGGGCCGCGTCAAGGTCAATGATGTTGAGGCGAAACCCTCGCGCGAGGTCAAAGCCGGCGACACGGTGGTGCTGCGGCAAGGCCCCGTCATACGCACAGTGACGGTTCGCGGCATCAGCAACCAGCGCGGCGCGGCGCCCATCGCCCAGCAGCTGTATGAAGAAACCGAAGAAAGCCAGCGGCTGAGAGCGCAGGCCGCAGAGCAGCGCCGGCTGGCGGGCGACCCTGCCGGTAGCCAGGAGCATGGCCGGCCCACCAAACGCGACCGCCGCTCACTGGACAAGGCCTGGAATAACCGCTGGAGCGCTTCGGCTGACTAGGCAGGCCCTTCGCCCTACTTCCCTGTCAACACCTTGCTGCTGAGATTCCAACCTCGCACCGCTACCAATTTGATAGCAGCTACCCAAGACGGATATTGGGCCAGATACCTATTTTGCTTATAAAAAATCACGCGGCCACCGCATAGGCCCGCTGGGCCAAAGCCCGCGCCAGCAGGGCCGCCGGATCCACCAGATCCATCGCATCCATGCCCGGCACCGCGCTGAGCGCCAGGGGAATCTCGGTGCAGCCCAGCACCAGCGTTGAAAGCCCGTGCCGCTCTGCCAGGCTCCGCGCCACGCCCGCAAAGCATGCGTTCGCCAGGGCCATGTCGCCCACCTTGACGCCTTCGTAAATTCCCTGCATCACACGTTCACGTTCGACCTCTGTTGGAATATGGCATTGCAACCCGGCCTGGCGCAGCGCCTGGTCGTACAGGCCGGCGCGGTACGTACCCTCCGTGGCCAGCAGGCCTACCTCACGCACACCGCGCGCTGCCAGGGTGTCGGCCACCTCGCGCGCCACGTGCAAGACCTCGAGCTGCGGAAAGCGCTCTTGCAACTGACCGTGCCAGGCATGCGCCGTGTTGCAGGCCACCGCAACCGTGGTCGCGCCCAGCGCCGCCAGCTTGCCCATGGCGTGCAGCATCGGGTCCAGCGGCTGGTGGCCGCCGGGGCCGGGCGAACCCAGCGCGGTGCTGCGGTCGGGCACCGGCACCTGGGCCAGCCAGTGCTCGGGAAACGCCTGGTCGGACACGGCAATCTGCAGCGACCGCATGTGGTCTGCGCAGGCCTGGACAAAGAGGCGCGCAAAATCAGCGCCAGCCGCCGGGCCCATGCCGCCCAGAATGCCGACGACACGGGTTCTATGGGTCTGATGCATGCCCTGCCTTTCAATGCTGCTCATGGCTTGAACTCCAAAACAAAACTCCAGGCGCACCCATCCGCTGAAGCACAAAGGCTCCGGGTTGGGATTTTTGAGGGGGAAGAGAAACTGCCTGCCCGGCCGGGCGCGGCAGTTGTAAAAGCAGGCAAAGCAGGGAGCGGCGCGCTGGCGCTCCCCGCCCTGATGCTTACATCGCCGGTTTGTCGCTCAGCGCTTTCAGGTTGGCCTTGAGTTCTTCGCTCATGGGCAGGTTCAGGTTCACGCCCTTTGGAGGAATCGGCGAGGTGAACCACTTGGCGTACATCTTGGTGAATTCGCCCGACTTCATCAGGCGGGTGATGGTGCCGTCGACCAGCTTCTTGAACTCAGGGTCGTCCTTGCGCAGCATGCAGGCGTAGGGCTCAACTTGCAGCGAGTCGCCGACGACTTCCAGCGATGCCGGGTTCTTGGAGTTGGCCATCAGGCCAAACAACAGGATGTCGTCCATGGCGAAAGCCACGGCGCGGTCGTTTTCAACCAGCAGCAGCGAGTCGTCATGGTCTTTGCCCAGGATGAGCTGCATGTCGAGTTTCTTGTCGGCACTGTACTTGCGGATCACCTGGGCGTTGGTGGTGCCGGTGGTGCTGGCAACTGTCTTCTTGGCCAGGTCGGCGTAGTTTTTGATGCCGGACGATTTTTTGACCAGCAGGCGCGTGCCGGTGTAGAAGTGGTTGATCGCGAAGGCGACGTCTTTGCCGCGTGCGGTGTTGTTGGTGGTCGAGCCGCATTCCAGGTCGTAGGTGCCGTTGACCAGCAAGGGGATGCGGTTCTGCGAGGTGACGGGCATGTACGCGACTTCAAGGTTGGGCTTTTTCAGCTTCTTGCGCACGTCGTCGATGATGGCTTCGGTCAGTTCCGCCGAGAAACCGACGGAGGTTTTCGACCCGATCAGGTAGCTGAACGGAACCGATGCCTCACGGTAGGACACGGTGATCTTGTTGCTATCGGCGATCTTTTTCAGCGTCGGCGGGGTTTGCGCGCCGGCGGTGGTGGCCAGGCCGGCCGTCAGCAGCACAGCGGTCATGAGGATAGTTAGTTTCATGCTTGTCCTTTCGGGGGGGCGGTTGGTAGTCGGGAGAAACTGGTATCGCTAGTGTAGGAACAGCCATGCGATACGTGTCATTCATTTTCGCGGCAAACCCATGACCAAAACTCATGGTTTACCCAAGCGCATGCTCTCGGTGCAGGGTTGTCCCTGACCGCACTTTCCCTGTGCCCCTTCTTCGCTGTAAGGCACCTGCAAGGGCATAACCAAAGGTCATGGCCGTGGGCGAATTCAGCATTGTTCAAACGCGTGCGCGCTGCGTACAGTCGCTCCCATCCAAGGAACAAAAGGGGCTGTTATGCATGTGTGTGTGCTGGGTGCGGGAATCGTCGGTCTGGCAACTGCCTACAGCCTGCGTCGCGCGGGCCATGAGGTCACCGTGGTGGACCGGGCCACGCCCGGCAGCGGCGCCAGCGGCGGCAACGGCGCGCAGCTGAGCTACTCCTACGTGCAACCGCTGGCCGACCCCGGCATCTGGCGGCAGTTGCCCAAACTGCTGCTGTCGCCCTCTTCTCCCCTGAAGCTGCGCCCGCGCCTGGATGTGCACCAATGGCTGTGGGGTGCGCGCTTCCTCATGGCATGCAACAGCAAAACATCGCGCGACACGACGGGCCAGCTGCTGTCGCTGGCGGCGCTGAGCCGCCAGTCGTTTGACGCGATGATGGCCGAAGAAAAACTCGACTGCGATTTCTCCGCCACCGGCAAACTGGTGCTGTATTCCGACGAAGCGGCATTTGCCGGCGCGCAACGCCAGATGCTGCTGCAGCGCGAACTCGGCAGCACGCAGGAAGCCGTCAACGCAGACCGCTGCGTGGAGATTGAGCCCGCACTCAAAAGCCGTCATGGACAAATCGCCGGCGCGATTTACACCCCCGGTGAATGCGCCGCCGACTGCCAGAAAACCTGCGACGGCCTCATGGCCGTGCTGCGCCGGCAAGGCGTGCGCTTCTTGCTGGACACGCAGGTCGACCAACTGGTGCTGCGCGGCAAATCCATCGCGGCGGTTGCCACGCCCCAGGGCCATATCGAAGCTGACCGCTTTGTGATGGCGCTGGGCGCCGAATCGGCCCGCATGGCCGGCACGGTGGGTGTGCACCTGCCGGTGTACCCGCTCAAGGGCTACAGCATCACGGTGGACGTCGCGCCCGAGGCCGGCGCCGCACCCAAAGTCAGCGTGACAGACGCCGCGCGCAAAGTGGTGTTCGCCCGCATCGGCTCGCGCCTGCGGGTGGCCGGCATAGCGGAGCTCGCGGGCTACGACAGCGCCGTGGACCCGGCGCAGATCGCCTCACTCAAGGCGTCGGCGCAAACCGTCTTTCCCGGGTCCAGTGCGTTTGACAGCCTCAGCCCCTGGGCTGGCATGCGCCCCGCCACGCCCACCGGCCTGCCGGTGATTGGTACGTACGCCCGGGGGCCGGACAACCTGCTGTTCAACACCGGGCATGGGGCTCTGGGATTCACACTGGCGTTCGGTTCAGCCCAGCGCATCAGCCGCATGCTTGCGCACTGATCAAGCTCGTTGCGTCAGCGCCTGCTGGAAGCAACGCACAAACGACCGTACTGCCACCGAACCCGGCTTGCCCGCGGGCAGCAGGGCCTTGATAGGCACAGGGATCAGCGGCTCCAGCTCCAGCACATCGACCCGGTTCAGGTCGGCCGAGGCCGCAGTGCAGGTGTCGATGACCGCGACGCCGAGGCCGTGATGCGCGAGAGCCAATGCCGAGTGATAGGTCTGCACGGTGATATGGAACTCCAGCCCCACACCGGCTTCACGGCAGGCCTGGTTCAGGCTGCGGCCCACCGGGTCGAGTACATCCAGCCCGACGACGGGTACCTTGATCAGGTCTGCCAATTCAACACTGCCGCGCTTGACCAGCCGCGCCGGCAGCATGCCCTTGGGCGCGACGCACACCATGCGGCCGTCGGCGAGGTGTTCTTGCGCCAGCGCCGAATGCGCCACCGGGCTGAACAGGAAACCGACGTCAGCCTCCTGCAAAGCCAGCGCCGACACAATTTGCGGTGAATGCAGCGCCTGCAAAGTGATGGCAACGTCGGCGTGCTTGACGCGAAACAGCTTGATGGCGTGCGGAAGAATCTCGTAGCTCAGCGCCAGCACGGTGAGGATGCGCAACTCCTTGGCGCTCTCACCCGTCTTGAGGTTGGCGGCCAGGCGCTGCACTTCGTCAAGCTGGGCAAATAGCCGCTCGATGTGCGGGTACAGCGTCAAGGCTTCGGAGGTCGGCGTCAGCCGCCCCTTGGTGCGCTGGAAAAGCGCAAAGCCCAATTGCAGTTCGGCGTGCTGAAGAATGCGGCTCACGGCGGGCTGCGTCACGTTGATCAGCCGGGCCGCCCCGCTCACGCTGCCGGTCAGCATGACGGCGTTGAAAACTTCAATGTGGCGCAGGCGCATGGCAGGTTCCGGTGACGTTCGAACGTGAAGGCTGAGCAATTATCGTGCGCGGCGCTGATGTGTCACGAAGCCGCCGCGCCCGGTGCCGTCGACGCCAGCATCCAGTCACGAAACACATTCATCGCCAATGTCGCGCGTTTTGATTTGAGCCGGGTGAGCCAATAGCTGCCGTTTTCAATTTCAAGTACGAAGGGCCTGGCCAGACGGCCGGCCTGCAGTTCACGCATGAACAGGTTCACCGGCAGCAGCGCCACGCCCGCGCCTTGAACCGCCGCTTCGGCCATCGTCAATGACGAATCAAACACCGCGCCCCTGACGACAGGGCTATCGACACCCGCCGCAGCAAACCAGTTGACCCATTCGTCCGACCGGTAAGACCGCAGCAGCAACTCACCAGCCAGGTCTGCCGGCTCGCGCAGGCGGGACGCGATCGCCGGCGCGCACACCGGCGACAACGGCACGGCAAACAAGGGCTCAGCCTCGGTGCCATGCCAGGCGCCGTCGCCAAAGCGGATGGCGTAGTCCAGGCCTTCGCCTGCCAGGTCAACGCGGTTGTTGTTGGTAAAAAGGCGGAAGTCCACAAACGGGTGCGCCTCTTGAAACTGCGCCAGGCGCGGGATCAACCAGCCCACCGCAAACGTGCCAACCGCGCCCACAGTAAGCACCTCGCGAAAGCGGCCGTCGCGGAATTGCTCCAGCAAAGTGCCTATGCGGCCAAACGACTCCGCCAGGGCCGGCAACAGCGCCAGGCCTTCATCCGTCAAGGCCAGGCCGCGCGGAAGGCGGCGGAACAGCGGCACACCCATGCGCTCTTCGAGGTTCTTGACGTGCTGGCTGATGGCGGTCTGCGTGACGTTGAGTTCGTCGGCGGCGCGCGTGAAGCTCAGGTGCCGCGCGGACACCTCAAAAGCGCGCAAGGCATTCAAAGGGAGATGCATTTGTTCCAAGACCAAGATTTACTTATGGGTTGCCTCGATTATTGCCGTTTGCGTGGACTGCGAGCACTCCATATCCTTACCGGCTTCACACCAACATGAAGGGGAAAACGACTATGCAGAGACGGCAATTTACCGGCGCGCTGGGAAGCCTCATGGCGGCCGGTGCGGCTTCAGCTCACGCCCAGAATTTATTGGGCATCGGCAGCACAACGCAAGCCGTAGACTCACGCTCCGTCACCGCACAGCTCAAAGCCCTGGAACGGGAAAGCGGCGGCCGGCTAGGCGTTGCCATTCTTAACACCGGCACCGGCGCGCAGTATGGACACCGTACCGCGGAGCGTTTCCCTTTGTGCAGCACCTTCAAATTGTTGGCCGCCGCACTGGTGCTGCACCGGGTGGACACCGGCAAGGAAAAGCTGGACCGCCAGTTGCCCATTGATGGCGCCGCTCTGGTTCCGTATTCGCCAGTCACCGGACCAAGAGCCGGCGGCAGCATGTCGCTGGCGGAGTTGTGCGAGGCCACCATCACAGTCAGCGACAACACGGCAGCCAACCTGATGCTGGCCAGCTTCGGCGGACCCAAGGGTTTGACCGGCTATATGCGAACGCTCGGCGACCGCATGACGCGGCTGGACCGCACTGAACCCACGTTGAACGAAGCCAGGCCCGGCGACCCGCGCGACACCACCACCCCTGCGGCGATGCTGGCCACCGTGCAAAAGATCGTGCTGGGCAATGCGCTGTCAGACACCTCGCGCCAGCAGATGCGCCAGTGGCTGATCGCCAGCAAGACGTCTGACCGCCGGTTGCGCGCCCTGCTGCCACCCGGCTGGCAGGCTGGCGACAAGACGGGTACAGGCGCCCATGGAACCACCAACGACATCGGTGTCCTCTGGCCCGCAGGGCGCGCACCCCTGGTGATCACCGTGTATTTGACCGAGACCCAAAAACCCCTGGAACAACGCGAAGCCATCGTGGCAAAGGCCGGCCGGTTGGCGGTTTCTTTGGCCGCCCCTGCTTGAGAACACCAGACGGCAACGCCGGCCAACGGTCAGCGCCGCCTTCAGGCGGCCGAATTTACTGAAGACCAAATACCACATTAAACGGCGTTTTGTTACAAGGATGTTGGCGATATGTAATACCAAAGACCCCACAATCGGAAGAACCCACAGAAGAATGCACCTACAACATGAAGATAGACCCGCAGGTGGTAGTCGATGGACTCATCAATCACCTCACCGCCGCAGTTCTCACTGCCCCTGAAGTTGAAAAACTACTGCAGCAAGGGAAAGAGGACAAATTCAGCCGGGCGGGCTATCAACTTCTTGGGGCGATTCCCGACGGCACCGCAAAGCTCGATTTCTTCTGCGAAATCACGCTGCAAGCGGAAAAGCAGCGCAGCTCCTTCCTGGTGAAAGTCCTCGGTGAGGCAAGCCGCGAAAGCTCGGGCTGGCGAATCACCCAAATCTATGACGTTGAAGTTGGTCCGCTGGAAAGCGGGGAGCTACCCTGAAACGATCGGGCAGAAGTCTGTTTCCCCCATCGCCGCCAGGTCCGATCCCGCATGACGCTCAATTGCTGCTGCGATTTCGGGGTCAACCTTTATGGGATTCATAATTTCCCGAATGTCCACTTCCGGCCATTGCCTTTCTCAACGCATAGATGACATACAACCAGGGCAACAGCCACATGGCAGAAAAAACCATGAATGCCCCTGGGATTGGGCCCTCAGAAGGAAGACCGGGCGCAAGGTAAGACGTATAGAAATCGACACTCCAAAGCACGTTCAGCACACCGAGGAGTGGAGCCAACGCCGCCACCCACGCCCCGGATACCTTTGCCCCTTTCACAAATTGAAGTACGGCGATTGGCAGGGCCGCGCCAACAATTGGCGCCCAGAGCAAAAGTGAATCAAGCGCGCGCAGGGAAGAACCCCATCCGCCCAGTGCGAACGCGGCCGGCCAGCTCACAAGCCCAATGCCGACTGCCAACACGATCCCCAAGATTCGCATAACGCTTCTCCGCTTTTTTGGGGCATGGTATCGCAGGCGATGCCAGTTCGAAGCGACCCGGCCGTGGTGGTCTAAGCTCTGAAAATATTAGGCAGCCCGGTAGTCGTTGAATCACCCCACAACACCCTTCCCGGCGTGAGGGATGATGATGCAGATCGTCGGCGCGTTCGCCGAATTCGAACTGGAGATGATCCGGGAACGAACAAAGGCAGGACTTCACGCGGCAATGCGTCGCGGCTCCAAGCCTGGCAGACCTAGGGCAATGGGACCGGCGGAAGAAATCGAGGCGGTGCGATTGGTTTTAAGTGGCCAAGCAACGAAATCTGCAGTGGCGCGACGCTTTGGAACTCACATAAGCAGCGTCAAACGCGCGTTGCACAGGGCTAACGGGCAATCTGAAATCTTTCCCGAACACTAACTGGTCGGCAGTTGAGATAGCAGTAGCCTTTGCCCGGGTCAAGCTTCAGTTCTAAGGCCTATCTATAAGTGACGTCGGATTGGCGCACCTTTGCAACGTCAAAGCCATGGAACTCCAAAAAGGAACGGACTACAGGTAGTGGAGTCACATGCTTAGGCCCCAAAATTACTTCCGAAATTGGAAAACGATCCAGGCCTAGAAGTTCAAATGCTCGATATGGTATTACCCTATTAGGCTGCGCTCGATACAGACAGGAATCTGTGGTCAATTGGACCAAGTATGAAATCAGGCGCCACTCCCGCTCCTCTCTAAACGCATTTGCCTTTAGCAAAAACAATTTATTGAAGAACCCAAGGCAAGCAACGCTCACACGCCTGTACTTCGCATCAATGACCTGGTCATCCAATTCGATTTCTTTATCGGTCCGGCCGTCTAAAAGTCCGCGTCGCCCCATAGGTTGGAACGCGCCTTCATTGATAAGCTCTCGTACTTTTGAGTAGGTAGATCGCAGCGCCTCCGACTGGGCATCGGGTTCATAAATTACTTTATACAAGTTCAAACCCGACTTAGATTTATCGCTGCGACTTTCCGCTACCAACCACTCCAAATAATCCCTAGAGAAACCAATGGCCACACCACGGCCATCATCTGCATAGCCTCGCCATTGACTTAGAAGATCGCCATCCTCCGAAAGGCATAAACCGAGGCCATCGATGACACTTTCCACCAACCCAACAGCCTCTAAAAGAGTATCGGTTGTGGAGCGGTCTAAGTGATCGTCAGAAGCAAATCGCGCGATCATCTTAGCAACCAACTTTCCTTCCATTGAATCATTAGATTGCAACAAAGAAGACAACCAGATTGATCGACTAGACACCAAAGAATGAAACGTTGTCGAGGGGCAATAGTGATAGAGCGTTTTCATTCGGGAATCCCATGGTTGGCGCCAGACGATTCTAGGACGGGAATCTCGCAGCGAATCCTCGAAGGAGATTATTCGTGGTGTTCTACGCTGATCTCCGCTAGTCCGCCCTGGCTGCACCCTTTGGTGCCAGTCGCTACGCTTTGTGTCACGTCGGCTGCGGGCGCCAGGCCTACGCTGTGAAAAAACCGGGCTGCCCCGGTAGCCGCTGAATCCCCCCACAAGACCCCGTCCCGGTGTGAGGGGCACTTGTGGGGGGATTTTTAATACAGCGGCAACCGGGTCATCCCGGTTTTTTCTTGTTGAACTACCAGCACCCCCCTCCGCCCCCTACTCGGGGGAACGAGGAAGCCCGAGCGAGAGGATGTTTTTTAACTTCCCTCGTTCATCAACTTCCTTTGGAGATTCACATGACTGCCGTTATTACCGAGACCGTTTCTGATGTTGCTGCCGTTTCGCATGCGAAACCGGCCCTTGAGTTTGTGTCCCTGAACGTGATCGACTTTCTGCCGCAGGTCCGCACCGCGTCCGGCCTGGAAGAGCTGCAGCTCCAGGAGTTGGCCGAATCCCTCAAAGCCCAGGGTATGCTGCAGCCGGTGCTACTGCGGCCGCTGGGGGAGCGGTTCGTCCTGATTGCCGGGGAGCGCCGCTGCAGGGCTGCGCACCTGGCTGGGTTTAGCCATGTGCCGGCATTGATCGGCGAGGCGGACGACCAGCGGGCTGGCATCCTTCAATTGGTGGAGAACGTGCAGCGGGAGGATCTGTCATTGATGGAGCTGGCGGCGGCTTTGCGCAGCCTGGCTGACCAAGGCAAGACGCTCACCGAGATTTGCCAGCTGGTGAAGAAGTCCAAGTCCTGGGTTTCGAAACACTTGGCTGCCTCGGTGCAGAACCTGGGCTGGAACACGCGCATGTTCATGGAGAGCGAGACGACGGAGGATCTGGAGCTGGTCCTGGTGGTAAACCAGATCGAGAAAACGGGCAAGTGGTATCCACGAGGCACCCAGCTGGTGGACCGGCTGGAGGCGGGCAAGGCCGGCCGGGAGGAAGCCAGGCAACTGCTGGCTACGCTCAAAGAGGAGCTGACGGCCGAGATCGCGCAGAAGAAGGCGGACAAGAAAGCCGCGAAGCAAGGGAGCCTGGACCTGGACGGCGAGGCCAAAGAACCTGAGCCGCCGAAGTGGGATGCTTGGGATGCCGAGCGTGATCTGAACGACCAGTTGACCGAGAAAGGCCATGCGCCGATTGCGGAACTCATCCAGGGCCTGACCAAGGCGCAGCAGGCCGAGATTACCGGCCACTACAAGCGGGACTATGACGCCGGCAAGGCGCTGGTCAAGGCCACAGACGTCTTGAAGCTGCGCGGCTTGCACAAGCTGACTGCAGAGAACTTTGATGCCGACAACTGGAAAACGGCAGCATTCATCCTGGGAAGCTCAAATATCAAGCTGACGTTGCCGGACCTGGCCGGTGAGGTGCATCAGTTGATGCACGGGTGAGTCTGTGGGGCCGTGGCGATTTCCGAGTGCTGCAAGCTGCAATTCTGCAGTCCCCCAGGGCTTGCGAAAGGACGGGATGCCAAGTTTTAGAGATTGGTGTGCGACGGCCCCATTTAGCAGCGAATCTTACTGATTTTGTAAACCGCAATAACGGACACCATTGCAATGACAGCTACGGTTAAAAAAATTACAACAATCTGCGAACTACCGAGAAGTATTTCCAATTTTTTTGGACTGATCAATTGCGCTGCGAACTTTAAGACTTTTTCCATTTCGAGTGCCGCTAACGTGACAACACCAATTAGGAAGGTCACCAAAATCGCCAACGCGTTAATACTTCCAACATTCCATTCGAAGTTGACCAAAGATCTGAATTCTTCCATCAAAAGCTTAAATACGTTTGGGGCTTCATGCCCTAAATCTCGAAAGATCTGACGAAGAATCATCCAGAAAACAAATAGGACGAAAAGCCATCCCAAGCAAACCAAAATTTGATAGAGCTCTGGGTACGACGCCATCAACTGGTCAACCTTTAGCCAAATAATGATTTTTAATGGCTGCCTCACTTCTATCAACTTGTCTCTGACCAACCACTCCCATTAAATAGAAAAAAGGAGTTGCGAGTAGGAACAGCCAAGCAGCAAAGGGGGTGAACAATCCAGGCAGGTCGCAGAGCCAAAGAGCCAACGACACGATGCAAAGAATCGCTGTCGATAGAGATCCTACTTTTAAAACTTTAACCGTCTGAACGGCCGCCGCATGATCTCCTAGTGTCGGAATGACATCTAGGGGGGATATGGCAGCCGTAGAAGTCGCCATTATTCGACTACGGAAAAAGACTGTTCCCTGTGTATCTTGGATGAAGTCAATGCCACCCAACGGGGGGTAAAACAATATCTGAGAATGTACAGAGCTAGTACTGCGTGGTGTCTCAGTTACTAATGCGTCCCCATCTTCTGCAGGCAACGTCGAAACATTGGTAGAGGTGTCTACCGCGTATTGTCCAGCGAGTGGAAACGGAATTATCTTCGCTATGTGCTGCACGTCATCACTGACAGCAGCGTAGTAATCGTCATCGCCCGGGATATCCTGAAATGTATTGGCCATGGCGTGCTCTACAAATCAATCGCTAGCAATTCTTTGCGAAGCTGAAAGTCTCGAACGTAGGCTCGGGAATCAGCTGTGACCCGGGTAAATCTTTCGCGCTCATTCAGCGATAGATCCTCCAGCCCCTTGTCATTGACATCCAGCATCACGGCAAGGCCGATCGCTTTAAGTCGAAGATTAGTCAAGTCCATTTGACGGGCACCTTTAGCGCCAACGGTTCCTTCACGCATCTCATAGACGTTTAAGGCAATATTCCTATAACCACCCCAGGGAGTTTTAAATCCGATTTTTATTTCCAAATTAGCGGGTTGACCGAACGTTGGTCCGCTGTAAATCAACTCAGTTACCGCCTTGCTAACCTTGTCGATGATCTGTTTATCGTCTATCGCCCGAACGGGATAATCCAGTTCTGCGACCACACCGAAATCTGTGAAAGCAAGGCCTGGGTGAAATTTTTTCACAAGATCGAATACCCCATCTATTGCGTCATATGCAATTGCTTGCGCTTCTTCAGATGATTTATCACTATCTTGGAAAGACAACTTGGCCTGAGTACGATCTTGACTTAGAACTATCTGGCGTCTTTTGCCTTGCAATACGATGCGGGGCGCATCCGGAGGAGCGCTGTCGGGTAGATTTGTAGACTTGGCTTCCGAATTCGTGAATTGGCCAAAACAAGCCTCAGCGTCCTTCAAGCGAAAGCGAAGGTCCTCATCCGGTTGGTGACTTACTACGCACGTAATTGCCCGAAGCTTCTCGATCATGCTAACCCTGTTGATTTTTGCCTATTACGATTTTTAACACACCTAGAGGGTGTTCCGTATTAGCTGTTTCCAAGTCCTACTTTGGATTACATTGAGCGTCTATTCCACTCTCCTCTAAATAGAGGATCACCAAATCATTGTGCTCTACGGCCGAATCCGGGCAAGCATAGCCTTAAGTCAGCGTTCTGTTCCGGTGCGGCGCACGCCACCGAGCATCCTTGCGCCGTGAACTTTTAACGTCAGGGGCGGTTGATGCTGGTTGGGGCAATTCCCGTATCACCGGAAAGGTAATACTGGATAAAAAAACAGTACTCAAGTAGCATCTCCCGAATGGAAACGCTTCTACCAACGCAATGGATCGCGCAATTTGCTGAAAGACTTCATGCGCGCTGGACGACCATCGATCAGGCAGTGCTTGAAGAGGTGGCAATGGACCTATGGAAGCGCACAGAATACCGCGTCATGTCGCCCCAAGAGGCCGCTGACGTGTGGTTGAATCCGATATCGCCTACTCAGTCGTCTGATTCGGCTCAGAATGTTGCCGGCGGCTAAAACAGTCCGGGTGGCTTGATCTGACTAATTGGGTTCAAACCCGTCGTGACCAGGCACTCCATTCAAGACTCAGGACCTGGACCTTTTCGAAGCGGCTCATTTCGCCCCTTGAGTTCAGCATATCGATTCTCTGACGGCGTTTTTCGAAGATCTGCCGGAGAAAGACGGCGAGCTACCAGTTGGCCCTCATTGAGCTTCAAAGACTGCATCCAGCCCCGCTCATAATGATTGAATTCAGCGGACGAACGCGGATAGGGATTTTTGTAATCGCCTTTTTGAGCGAAGTAGTCGTCCTTACCCTTTTTGATAATTTGAGCTTCAGTGTCCATGCGAGTTCCCGTTCTTGAGCATCAAGAAACGATCCTACATTTCGCATGCGAAACTGGCAACGGCTCCAAGGCACGCGCTACGCTCAAGTCACAAGTGCGCCTGCGTACACATCTAACGTCCGATGAATCGAACATCTAGATTAAGGTGGGCCGCGAGTTCGCTCGGCACATGGCACGTCACAAGCAACCAGTCATCCTTTCCATCCTCAAACGCGGCCTTATTGTGGATACCCCGATTGTTGCTCCACATAAGATGCGATACGCGCCATGGCAGCATCTTCATCGCCTCGGAAGGTTGCCATATTGATGCGATTCATTGCCCGGCGCAAAGATCGGCCACTTACATGCACCGGCTTCTCTGTTTCTAGCAACAAAGCAACTTTAGGCAGTTGGCGTCCGGGTTTAAATCGCGACTCCATCCATAGCATGACCGCCTCATCTACCTTGTTCTCATTCGTCGCGAAATACAGTGCCAATGGCAATGCGCTAGAAAGCGTCGGCTGAATAAAGGCGTCGGCTACATAATCCTCCAAGCCCGGCACATGCTTTCGAAATTCGATATTAGCGCTATTGGAAAAATGATCGCGCAGCGCTTGCTCCGCGTCTTCACGAAAAGTGCTTTCCACCGTCTCAGGATTCAATAGTTCCAAGTCCCGAACGCGAATCATCAACGTCAGAAAGCGCATTGCCGCGCTGGGCAAGTCTGACTCCTCTAGGTAATCCGTGTGCAACCCTAGCGCATCCTCGTCAAACGTCGCGTTGTGTTCTGACAAGAGAGTTCGAAAAGCTGTTGCGCGCGTCCCCGTTTGCAAATTGAACCCGCTTGCTTCAAGCATAGGTATAACCATCCCAGAATCTTCCAGGCGGTACTTTCCGCTATTCATAGGGTGACGCTTGATATAAAAATCTATAGCGTCACCATCACTGGCCTTGAAGCCCGTGCTTACGGCCAGCCCAGAGGGCATCTCACGGACATTCAAGTCGCCGCAGAATGCATCGCATATTTTCTGCTTATCCAACATTGAAAAGGTCCTTTTGTGGGTCCTCGGGCACGTCCGGCGGTAATGGGTCCAACCCGGACAAACCGAAGAAATCTTCTATCGCGCTAACTGCGCTTCTGTCATCTATCAAATAGTCACGGCCCGCCGTTGAGGTGGCACTTCGTTTTAGTCGTCGCTGATCAGGAAACTTCATTCTTCCAGCAGATAGCACTGATGGCTCAGAACAGCAGCAATGGGCATGCCATCCCGGGTGAGAATAGTGATACTCGAATCGAGCCAGCACCATCGTTCCCTTTGGAGTATCGACTCCCGCAACAGCAAAAAATTCCTGTTTTTCGCGTTGATATGCAACTAAAACTCTACCCACTTGCGGATTGTTAGCAGGATCACGAATACTTAACTCAATCATGCGCCAACGCCACTGATTTCCAAGCCGTAAACCACGCTTTTTTAATAGGACAAACGGTGGCGGATTCTTAGGCATGGGCTTGTCAGTCCATGCTCCTGAATCAACCACCAGCTTTGCGCCCCTGACAAATTCTTTTAAAACCATCACGCCCCCGTTCGAGGCATGGTATCAAGTGACGTTCAAAGCTCCTAGAGTACTAATGCCAAGCTGGCGTTATCGTACGCCAAACCTTAAAGTAACTACAGGGCATGGGAAAAGGCGTGTCGCAGAAAAAGCCAAGATTTGAGTCGATTTCCCTCTTCGACAGCCGTTTTTTGCCCTTTTCAGGTGATTGCAAAGATAGACGTGTGAAAGCCAAACTCGCAACTCTAGGGTTTCGAAGTCAGTTCGAGGTAGCTGGCGCGGGGGGCATCGAGGTTCGCTGCAAACCCACAGTCATCTGCGGACTGTCACAGGTCAGCGCCCGGACCTTTTCTTTCCACTGCAGCGACGCCGCGCAATCAGTAAGTGCTTTCCACTTATAGCCAATCTCCTGCAGTTCCGAGCTGGTCACTGTCGTGATCTGCATGCCGTTCTGACTCACGGCCAGCACATAGACCGTCTTCCCCTTCATGGTGATCTGCCCCATCACATGCAGGCCCTTGAGCCCGTAAGGCTCTGGAAACTCATTCACGCCGGTCGGCTGGTCGCTGGCGTGCTTGCTCACCATCCCAGTCACGGTTCCCACCGGGTCAGCAACGACCCTGGAAACGTTTTGGCTCGTCGGTGGCGTGGTTGCGAACTGAGGGGCCGCCGGACGCTTTACGACCGCTTTGGGCTTGTCCGGCTCAGGCCAGAAGGCCCAGACACAGGAGACGCCCGCCAAAGCCAATACGGCCCACTTAAAGCGGTTGAACTTGACTATGAAGGGCGACATGTCCTGCGCAGCCGATTCGCCCACGCTATTGCCCTGGGTGTGGCTGCGATAGAACTTGAAGAACTCCGGTTTGTATTTGCGCTCCTCGGTGGACACCACAGCGCCCCGATAGCCGCCATGTGTTTTGCGAATGTAGTGATCGGCCTTGCCGAGGATGTCGGCTTTGCGAACCTTGATGAGGATCGCCAGCAGCCCGGCGATAGACGAATTCATGTCCCGGAAATTCTGCGTTCCTAGCAGCACATCGGCATTGAAATGCCGGTGCAGCTTGTACCACTCGATCACCTGGGGATCGGTGCCGAGCTTGGGCATGCCCACGTGGCACTCGTCAATGATGAACAGCGGCCCCTGGCCGGTCTTGGGGTGCTTCCATTCGCTCCAGTAGTCCCACACATGGCCGAAGAGCGACACCTTCACCTCGGGCTTTTCTGTATGGCCGTCCTCGAACAGTTCAAAGGCGTTGCCATTGCCCTTTTCATCGACCCGCTCAGCGTCCCAGGTGCCCCGTATGGGCTGGGTGCGGGTGCGCAGCTCGATCAGGTCCCGGTAATCCGGATTCACCGCGGCGAACATCTCCACGACCAGCGGCAGGTTTGTGATGACAAGCCTGCCCCTCTGTAATGCAGGGAGCACGTGATACACAACGGCCTCATAGCTCTTGCCCGAGCCCGGGATGCCTTCAAGTCCATTGATCATGATCCGAGCCTCACAAAGGGAATGAGCTGCAGCACCATGCGAATCACAATTGCGGCCGTGATGATGCTGATCGCGGTGCCGACACCGAGCAGGCCCAGGATGTTGAGAAGTTCGGCCGGCAGCGCGCCGACCTGGCCGGCGTAGCTGTCGATCGCACTGGTGTCGATCGCCCCAATCGCGGAGATGACCACTTTGAGCACCTGCTCAAACAGCCAGGCGAAAGCGTCCTTGACCAGGTCCCAGGCGGCCACAAAGATGGCGACCCAGAGCGCGCCGATCCAGCTCAGGGCCGCCGACACCTTGGCAAACAGCATCGTGAAGAGTTGCCCCATGTCAGCCTCCGAAGATCAAAGCCCGGGCCAGCAGCAAGGCGCTGACCAGGATGATGAGCCTGGCCCAGTCCCAGACATAACAAGGCGGGGCGAAGTCCCTCAAACCGTAGTCCGCCCAAGCCGCAAAGGTCAGATCCACGTTCCAGGTTGGACACGTGCCCGAGCTGCCCACGTTGGGCATCAGGCGGCCGATCAGGTTCGCCAGCGGGGTGGCGGTCAGGTTGGCCTTTTGCTGCGCCCAGACGCCTTCCAGGCCGTTCGGGTACTTGGGCGTATAGAGCTTGGGCTGATCCGGCAGCGCCGAATCGGAGGCCTCGTATTTGGGCGGGTCTTCTTCCTTCTCCGGGGTCTCGGTTTTGGTTTCGCTGGAGATGGGCTCCCCGGTCGTGGTGTTGGTGATGTTGGTGACCGTGACCGCCGTGGTGTTGATGGTGTCGCCCTGATAGGTGTGGTTGTAGGTCGTGGTTTCGGTTTTGGTGGTGTTGTTGGTCGTGTTGTTCGTGACCGCCTGAGTGCCTGGTGACGTGGCAGGGCCGGTGACCGTCATGGGGCCGGTCTTGACCTTCACACCGGTTTGCGCGCCGGATACTTCCAGGATGTGGCCGACCTTGGAGCTGCTGGGCCGG
>JAJKJM010000073.1 GCA_021153985.1 Polaromonas sp. | reverse complement strand
GCGCGCTCGGTCGGCATCATGTCGTCGTTCAGCCAGGTGCCGTAGTCCTGGTGCCACTGCCACACGTCGCCTTCAAAGGCCATCTTGCCGTTGATCTTGAACTGGTGCATGTAGAGCTTTTCGCCCAGCAGGTCTTCTACCGGCTCGATCATGCGCGGGTGCCGCGCCAGCCGTGCAAAGGGCTCGCTGTACATGTGCGCGGCGAAGTTGGTGCGCACCGCGTCCTTGCCTTTTTCGCGCACGTTGTAGTCCTCGCGCCGGCTGTAAAGCTCAGGCACGGCCTCGTTGAGGGTGCGGGTTTCTTCCGGCGTAAAGAGGCCCGGGAAAAACAAATAACCGTCGCGGTCGAATTGCGCAAGTTGCTCGGGGGTCAGTCTCATCGCATGTCTCCTGTGTGGGTGTTCGAGAGGATTCAAGGGGCTGTGGACGCTGCAGGCTGGCCAAGCGCGCTGGACAGCAGTTTGGCCAGGTTGTGGCCGGCTTCTTCGCCGTGTTCGCGGATCAGCGCTTCGGCTTTCTCGGCGTCGCCGGCGGCGATGGCGACTGCAATCGCTTCATGTTCGTCCCAGATTGATTCGCGCATGGTCGACACCTGCAGCACGGCGCCCATGGCGCGGCGGATGTGGTGCCAGTGCAACTGCGCACTCTGGGCGATCAGCGGGTTGCCCGAGGCCGCGTAAATGGCCGCGTGAAATTGCGCGTCGGCGGCCATCATGGCCTTGACGTCATGACCACGCGCGGCCTTGCGCCCCTGGCGGATCAGTTGCGGGTCAAGGCGGCTACGGCCTTGCGCGGCCAGCCGGGCGGCCAATGCGTCCAGCGCGCTGCGCACCTGGTAAATCTGCACCAGCCAGGCCACGTCCAGTGGTGCAACCAGTACGCCGCGGCCCGGCGCGTCCAGCACAAAGCCGTCTTTCTTCAAGAGGCGCAGGGCCTGCAGCACCGGCTGGCGCGACACCGCCAGTTGCGCCGCAAGGTCTTCCTGCATGATGCGCGCGCCCGGCGCGAGTGAGCCGTCGCTGATGGCATCAAGCAGGCTGCGGTAGACCTGGTCGACCAGGTCGGGGGTGGATTCGATTTTGACGAGCTGGGGGG
Source organism: Polaromonas sp. (assembly GCA_021153985.1). Lineage (GTDB taxonomy): Bacteria > Pseudomonadota > Gammaproteobacteria > Burkholderiales > Burkholderiaceae_C > Polaromonas. The sequence continues at coordinate 34,696 of JAJKJM010000073.1, read as the reverse complement.
TCATGGGTGATGATGCAAGAAACTCTGTATACAGAATACGTTGAATCGTTATCGACGCATTTCGGGTTTACCCGGATCGGGCTGTCCGCGGGCGGAAGGCTCGCCCGGCTGTGCCAAGATGGCAACCATTGCGGCCGGCTCTGTCCGGCGCACCCGTTTTTTGACTTCCCAGGAGAACCCGATGACCTCGCCCGATCCCGCCTGGCTGGACCGCATGTACAACAACCGCGCGCTGGTGCCCGACCACCCGGTGTATTTCACGCGCTGGGCAGAAAGCTCGCAAGCCGTGCGCAAGCGCCAGCCCTGCCAGATTGATATTCCCTACGGCAACGGTGCCGGCGAAATGCTGGATGTGTTTCCGGCCGACGGCTTTAACGCATCAAGCGGCAAACCGGGCCAGGCGGGTGCACCCGTGCTGGTCTTCATTCACGGCGGCTACTGGCGCGGCCTCGACAAGTCCGAGCACTCGTTTGTCGCACCCGAGTTCACCGAAGCCGGCGCTTGCGTGGTGGTGCCCAATTACGCTTTGTGCCCGGCCGTGACGATTCCCGACATCACGATGCAGATGGTCAAGGCGCTGGCCTGGACCTGGCGCCATATCGCCCGCTACGGCGGCGACCCGAACCGCATCACGGTGATCGGGCACTCTGCCGGCGGCCACCTGGCGGCGATGCTGCTGGTGTGCCGGTGGCAGGACTATGCGGGTGACCTGCCGGCGGACCTGGTCAAAAACGCGTTGTCGATTTCAGGCCTGTACGACCTGGAGCCGATGCGCCACGCGCCTTTCGTCAAGGACTCGCTCAAGCTCACGCCCGAGCAGGTCGCAAAGGCCAGCCCGGCCCTGTTGCCGGCCCCCCGGCGCGGGACGCTCTACAGCGTGGCGGGCGCAGATGAAAGCGAAGAGTTCCTGCGCCAGAACCTGCTGATCCAGCAGGCCTGGGGCGCACGCGTGGTACCGGTGTGTGAATCGCATTTGCGCCGCAACCACTTCAGTGTGCTGGAGGCCCTGACCGAGCCGACCCATCGCCTGCACCAGCTGGCGCTGGGTTTGCTGGGCCTTTCGACCGCACACGAATAGGCGCAGGTCGCCGCGCTCATTCCATTACATCAGCAGGTGTTCGCCTGCGTTGTCGCCGCCCAGCGTGACGTAGTTGACCTTGCGGATGTCCAGCAGTTTGGTGCCGCCGGCATAGCTGATGGAGCTCTGGATATCTTCTTCCATCTCGCGCAGGGTATCGGCCAGCGTGCCCTTGACGGGCTCCAGGATGCGTTTGCCTTCAACGTGTTTGTACTCGCCCTTGTTGAAGTCAGAGGCGCTGCCGTAGTATTCCTTGAAGCGCTTGCCGTCCACCTCGACGGTCTGGCCCGGGCTTTCTTCCAGTCCGGCCAGCATGGAGCCGATCATCACCATGGTCGCGCCAAAGCGCACTGACTTGGCGATGTCGCCGTGCTCGCGGATGCCGCCGTCGGCAATGATGGGCTTGGTCGCCACACGCGCGCACCACTTGAGCGCCGACAGCTGCCAGCCGCCGGTGCCGAAGCCGGTTTTCATTTTGGTGATGCAAACCTTGCCCGGGCCGATGCCGACCTTGGTCGCGTCGGCGCCCCAGTTCTCCAGGTCAATCACCGCTTCGGGCGTGCCCACGTTGCCGGCGATGATGAAAGACGCGGGCAGCTTTTGCTTCAGGTAGGCGATCATCTTTTGCACCGTGTCGGCATGGCCGTGCGCGATGTCGATGGTGATGTATTCGGGAACGAGGCCCTCGGCGGCCAGGCGGTCCACCGTGTCGTAGTCGGGTTTTTTCACACCCAGCGAAATCGAGGCATAGGCGCCGAGCGCTTTCATGTCTTTGACGAACTGGACGTTGTCCAGGTCAAAGCGGTGCATCACGTAGAAGTAGCCGTTCTTCGCCATCCAGGCGCAGATCTCTTCATTGATCACCGTCTTCATGTTGGCCGGCACCACCGGTATGCGGAAGCTGCGCCCGCCCAGCGTGGCGCTGGCGTCGCATTCTGAACGGCTTTCCACGCGGCATTTGCGTGGCAGCAGCAGGATGTTGTCGTAGTCGAAGATTTCCATGATTCCCAAGCCTTTTGAAAAACTGTTGAAGAACAGAAGGCACTTGGATTGGACCGGTTTTTGTTTTGCAGGCACTTGCACCAAGGCAAGGCGAAGACAAAAAAACCGGGCGCAATTGCTTGGGCCCGGTGATTGATTCTAGGCGCTTGTCATACAAGCCGCCTTCGGCAAAGCGGTATAGCCTTTATATGCATCCGGACATCTTGCTGCAGAGATTAGTCAGCGCACATCGACTTCGGCCACGCGAACGGTCTCCCGTCCCTGCGCCAGCCGCAAGGTCGTCCATTCGTCATGCGCCTGCGGTGTTCCGAAGCCCGTGGTGACGCGCACCATCACCGTGGTGCCGCCCGACAGCACCTGCTGGCGGTGGCCGAAGAACTGCGCTTCTACCGTGTACCTGCCGGCTTTGGCGGTTTTTAAGGAGAACTCTTCCGGCCCATAACCGCCGGTCGCGTCGGGACTCATCGCGCCGCCTTGGCGGGTCAGCCGGTTCGCATAGCTGGCCTTTTCGCCGTTCGGGTCGGTCACCCACATGTCAATGTCGGTGTCGTCGCTGTCCCAGGCCATCACGACGCGCAGGGCCAGCGGCAAATTGCGGCGCAGGCGTGTGTCGACCCGGCTCAGGTCCAGCGGCGCCATGTCGGTGGTTTTGCCGGCTGCGGTGGCTTGGGCGGCAATCGCATTGAGCTCGGCCAGGGCGATCATGTTGACGCCGGCAAAGCGGCCGTTCCAGGGGCGCGACACCACTTCCCACAGGGCATTGACGGCACGTTGCGGCTGGCCGTCATCAGCCAGCGCCAGGCCCAGGTCGCGCCACGATTGCGGCTCGTTGGGCGCCAGTTCGCTGATGCGTTCAAACACGGGAATGGCGAGGTCATTGCGCTTGGCCTGCACCAGGCGGTAGGCATACAGGCGCAGCAATTGGCGGTTCTCCAGGTTCATCTCGGCCAGGTTGGAAAGCACGCGCAGGCCCAGCTCAGGCAAGCCGCGCTCAAAGAACACGCCGGCTGCGTCCATGTAAAAGGAGCTGCTGCTCAGGTAGGCGGTGCGCTCATCCAGGTAGACGCGGTAGAGCTGGTTCTTGTCGGCATCTTGCAGGCGTTTCATATAGGGTGCGTCAGGCACCCACGCTTGCAATGCGATGGTGGGGGAGGGCGCTGCAGGGGATGCGGCTTTCGCCTGGCGGTTTTCTGCGTCGGCCATGCGTGCGGCTGGCGCGGGTGGGGCTGCAGCGGCGGCAACGGGCGCGGCTAGTGCGGGGGCGGCCATAGGAGCGCCCTGGACAAACGCCTGGTCCTTGCGGGTATCGGACTGCTCACGCGCCCGTGCCATTGAGCCCATCGCAGCAATCCCGCCATGCACCTCTGCCTTGGGTTCAGCGCGTTTAGGCGCGTCTTTGGGAAAGTCCTTGTCCCACCAACGTTGCTTCTGGTCAAACTGTTTCACCATGGCCTCAATATGCGCCTGCCGCGTGTGGGTGGCCTGTGCCATCAGCTGCTGGCTGATCCGCGCCACTTCGTCGGCCAGCTCGGGCGGGGCCGGGAGCTTGTAGGTCGCGTAGTCGCTGGCCAGCTCCAGCACGATCAGTGAACTGTTGGGCCCGACGATGCCATGGTCTGCCGCGATGCGCTGCAGTTCACCGCTGTGCAGACCGGCGTTTTCAGCCAATTCAACGCTGCGCCACTGGGCCCATTGCTGGCCAGGCCAGCGGCCTGCCGATGCCTTGGCGTTCACGTCCAGCGTCAAGGTGCGCTTGCGCCCGTCCGGGTGCAACAGCGCGATGTCGATGCGGGCTTGCGTGTCGAGCAATTCGCCCGCCACCGAGATGCGGCCCTGGCGTACGCTGGTTGTCGGTGTTACGAGTTTCTCTGCGGACAAACTGGCCAGCCGTTCAATGCGCCAGCCGTGCATCAGCATGGCCTGTGCCCCGCCCTCGGCTGTGAGCAGCGTGGCATCTACCAGCGCGCCGCCTGTGCGGTCGGCCAGCCGCGCCAGGCGTGCGGTGTCAGCGGCCGCCGCGCCATTGATCACCATGACGGGCGCGATGTGCAGGTAGTTGATGCTCTTTTTGCCGTCCGTTATCAGGCCATCCGTCACCATGACTGTCAGGTCTGCATCGGCGGGAATGGGCAAATTATCAAAGTTGCTGGAGCCGTCAAAGGGCTCGGCTCGCAGGGCATCGGCCAGCTCGCCGAAACGGCCGGGGGCCACCATGAAGCTGCGCACCGGCTCGGGTTTGTTGCGCATGACCAGCAGGCTCACCTTGACAGCTTTGTCCAGCTTGCGAAAGTAGGCCTCCAGCACTGGCAGTACGCGGGCCTGCGCGGCAGCCGAGGCCGATGCATCCCACACCAGCGCAATGTGCGAAGGCGCGGGACGCTTGACCAGCTCATCACGAAAATCCATTTGTGCGGCAAAAAAGGGTTTGCCACCGGATTCACCCACCATGATTTGCGGCTTGCCGGTACGGTGCACCGCCAGCTGCAGCCATCCGGCGGGGCCGTGGGGGGCCAGCCAGTGGTCTTTCTGCAGGAACAGCTCCGTGCCGGCTGCACCGGCGCTAAGCTGCGCATCCGCAGGCGTCTGGATCAACTGCACATCTTGCCGGGCAGCACCATGGGCGCGCACACGCACCTGCAGTTGCCCTACCGCTGATGCGAAGGCGAGCGGCACCCGCAGTACGCCGGTGTCGCGTTGTTGAGGCAGGCGCGGCAGGGTTTCGTTGATGGTGATGACGACGCGGCGCTCTCCCTGCGCGGGAATCGGGTAGACGCGCAGCTTGTACTGGTTGCCGGCGGTGGCTTCCAGCAGCCCCGGGTCCACGCGCCGGCGGCGAATGTCTTCAAAGATTTCCTGCCCCTTGGCCTTGGGCACTGCGGCGGCGTCGCGCAGGCGGCCGTTCACGTCCAGCGCAAAGCCGGTCACCACCTGGCCCTCTTGCAGGGGAAACTGCAGCTCACCCTCCAGCATGCGCGGATTGGGGTTGAAGAGGCGCAGCTCAACGCGGGTTTGCGCCTGGTCGCCGAAAAGGTCGACCTCCACCGACGCCGCACGCAATTCGATGGGCTGACCGGATGCGTTGTTGAGTGCGATGACCGGCGGCCGCCAATCGGGCGGCGGGGCGAATTTGCCGGTGGAGATAGGCGGCGGCATGGGGCTGAGCGCCAGCGCCTGGACGCTGAAACAGACCGCGGCAGCGGCCTGAAGGAAGCGGGTGATGGTCAGCGCGGTGAAACCGTGAAAGACGCGAAAGCCGTTTGGCATAAAAACCCCTTTGTTGTTGGCGATGCACCCTTAAACGGGGGGCAAGGCGCAACGGGGTTAAATGCCGCTAATTATTTTTCAGGCGCGCAACGCGACTGTGCTGCGGCGACTACCTGGCCTTTTTCGTTTTCTACCCAGCCCACCACCCGCATGCGCTCGGGGTTGGCGCCTTCCGCGATGCTCATGGAGCGTTGGTCGAAGAAGCGGTTTTGCTCGCCTTTTGATAGCGGCTTGCGCGCGTCCCAATTGGCCTGCAGCACGTTTCTTATCAAATTCCGCTCTACCGGCGAATTTTCCGCGCCGGCGGGCAGGGTTTCGACCAAAGCGAGCCACGCCGTCCATTGGCGGCCCTTGGCAGCGGCCGGTACGGGCTTGAGTTCAATCGAAGCGCCAAGGTAGCCGCTCAGGGGCAACCCATGCGCGACGCGCAGGGTGGCGCCTTTGAGCGCGCTGACGAGGGATGTATGGGCAACGATTTGCGCGGGTGGGCTCTGGCGCAGCGCGGTCAGGCGGTCCAGCGATTCGCGGGCGGCCACGGCCGACAGCGGCGCGTCCTCGCCCTTGCTGCCGGGCAACACCCAATCAATGGCCAATGCGTTGGCGGCGGCATTGGGTGTGGCCGGGTCTGCCCAGCAGGTGTCGCAGTCGGCGTTGATAAAGCGTTCCAGCAGCACCAAGGGCGGGCTTTGGCCGTCGCTGGAGCAGGACGACTGTGCCCAGGCCGGGCCGGCAGGCGCCAGGGCAGCCATGGCCAGCATTAACGACGTGAACGCCAGGGCTGAAGAGCGGTGCACAAATGGTTTCATCGGGGCTTTCTACAATGAGGGATGTTCTCAGAAGTCGCGCCAACCTCCCCTCTCTTACAAAATCTTAACCCGGAGCAACTGGAAGCGGTGACTTTGCCCGCTACCCACGCGCTGATCCTGGCGGGGGCGGGCTCCGGCAAGACCCGGGTCCTCACGACGCGCATCGCCTGGCTGTTGCAGACCGGCCAGGTCTCGCCGGGCGGCATCCTGGCGGTCACCTTTACCAACAAGGCGGCCAAGGAAATGATGGCGCGCCTGTCGGCCATGCTGCCGGTGAATGTGCGCGGCATGTGGATCGGCACTTTTCACGGCCTGTGCAACCGCTTTTTGCGCGCGCACTACAAGCTGGCCAATCTGCCGCAGAGCTTCCAGATCCTGGACACGCAAGACCAGCTGTCGGCCATCAAGCGCCTGTGCAAGCAGTTCAATGTTGATGATGAACGCTTTCCGCCCAAGCAGCTGATGTGGTTCATCGCCGGCAACAAGGAAGACGGCCTGCGTGCCAAAGACGTGCAGGTGCGCGACGAAGAAGGCCGCAAGAAGGTCGAGATTTATGCGCTCTATGAAGAGCAGTGCCAGCGCGAAGGCGTGGTCGACTTCGGCGAGTTGATGTTGCGCAGCTACGAACTGCTGCGCGACAACGCGCCGGTGCGCGAACACTACCAGCGGCGCTTTCGCCACATCCTGATCGACGAGTTCCAGGACACCAACAAGCTGCAGTACGCCTGGATCAAGATGCTGGCGGGGCAGGGCCCGGATGCCATCCAGGGCGTGAATGCGATGCCGGGCGGCTCGGTGGTGGCGGTGGGCGACGACGACCAGAGCATTTACGCCTTTCGCGGCGCGCGTGTGGGCAATATGGCCGACTTCGTGCGCGAGTTTGAAGTCACGCACCAGATCAAGCTGGAGCGCAACTACCGCAGCTTCGGCAACATCCTTGACTCCGCCAACGAGCTCATCAGCCACAACAGCAAGCGCCTGGGTAAAAACCTGCGCACCGAGGCCGGCCCGGGTGAGCCGGTGCGTGTGTATGAGTCGGCCACCGACTTTGCCGAAGCCCAATGGTTTGTCGACGAGGTCAAGCAACTGGTGCGCGATGGCACGGAGCGCAAGGAGATCGCACTGCTGTACCGCAGCAATGCGCAAAGCCGGGTGATGGAAACGGCGCTCTTTAACGCCGGCGTGCCTTACCGCGTCTATGGTGGCCTGCGCTTTTTCGAGCGTGCTGAAATCAAGCATGCGCTGGCCTACCTGCGCCTGCTAGAGAACCCGCACGACGACACCAGCTTTATGCGCGTCGTCAATTTTCCGCCGCGCGGCATCGGTGCGCGCACGATTGAACAACTGCAGGACACTTCGCGCGCTGCGGGCTGCTCGCTGTATGACGGTGTGAGCGCGGTGGCGGGCAAGGCCGGCGCCAACCTGGCCGCCTTTGTGGCGAAAATCGATGTGCTGCGCGAGCAGACCTCGGGCCTGACGCTGCGCGAGATCATCGAGCTGGTGCTGCAGCACAGCGGGCTGGAAGAGCACTACAAAACTGAAAAAGAAGGCCAGGACCGGCTGGAGAATCTGGCCGAACTGGTCAATGCCGCCGAATCCTTCGTCAGCCAGGAAGGCTTTGGACGCGATGCAGTGGCGCTGCCGGTCGATGAACTGGGAGCGCGGCTCACCCAGTCGCCGGCCAGCCAGGGGCTGGATACGTCTGCACCGCTGGTGAACGAGCCTTTGCCAGAGGCGCTGGCGCCCGACACCGAAACCGGCGAGACGCTCTCGCCGCTGGCGGCTTTCCTCACGCATGCCGCGCTGGAGTCCGGCGACAACCAGGCGCAGGCGGGGCAGGACGCGGTGCAGCTCATGACCGTGCACTCGTCCAAAGGGCTGGAGTTTGACTGCGTGTTTATCACCGGCCTGGAAGACGGCATCTTTCCGCACGAAAACTCGATGAGCGACCGCGACGGCCTGGAGGAAGAACGCCGGCTGATGTATGTGGCCATCACACGCGCGCGCAAACGGCTTTACCTCAGCCATTCGCAAACCCGCATGCTGCACGGCCAGACGCGCTACAACCTCAAGAGCCGCTTCTTTGATGAGCTGCCGGAAGCCGCGCTCAAATGGATCACGCCGAAGAACGCCGGTTTTGCCTCGGGCATGGGTTCGGGCAGCTGGGGCGGTGCTAGTAATTCAGGAGCAGGTGGTGCACGTAAAGACTGGGCTAGCAGCGTTTTTTCTTCAAAATCCGGCTCGGCCGAGCGCTTTGCCAACCCGCCGGTGCCGCCGCAGAAAAACGCGCCTTCGCATGGGCTGAAAAGCGGCATGGAGGTCTTTCACGCCAAGTTTGGCGAAGGCAAGGTCATGATGCTCGAAGGCAGCGGCGACGATGCCCGTGCCCAGATCAACTTCACACGCCACGGGGTGAAGTGGCTGGCCTTGAGTGTGGCCAAATTGACGGTGGTGTAGCGGTTGCGCCGCTAGCGCCGCTAGAGGCGTTTTGGTGAACCTATCTTGGCGGGAAAAAAATGACAGAGACAGAGACAAACACACAAACCGGCGAAAACACCGCAAGCGCTGAAAGCCCTTCGGCGATTTACGTCCCGCACCAGGAGTTCAAAACCGGCCTGCCGCTCGGACGCTTCCGCGTCATCGTGAACCCGGAGCGGGCGCAAAAATACGTCAAACACCGCCTCTTTGTGGTCGGCATTTCCTTGCCCTTGCTGGGCATCGGCGTGGTGCTTTCCATGTATGGCTACCTGTGGGTGGGCTTGCCGATGATCGTCGTCGGCGTGTTGATGCACCGGGTTATCAAAGCCCACGCGCCAAAGATCTTGCTGCACTTGGCGCAGCATGACGCCAAGACCTACGAGGAAGCGATGGAGTACGAGATCCTTGAGGTCCGTTACGCACCATGACACCTCGCGGGTGCCTTCGGCGCGCTGCCTGACGGGCGCTTAGCGGATCGGCATTTGCGATGATTGCGCCGGGTGGGTCTGGCCGGGCTGTGTGTCCATGTAGCCCATGCCGTCTTTGACGCCTTTTTTGCCGGCGATCTGCCAGGCGGTCTGCTGGTTGATCAGGCCCGCGAGGAATTCGAGTTCCTCATCGGTGTGGTTGATGGCCGTGGCAGGGGTCAACCGGCGGCCGTTTTTGGGCTCGACCTCACCCCAGAACGACTGGTGGTAGCTGGCCTGCGACACGGTTTTCTCGCCGCTTGATTCCATGTCGACCGTGCCGTAGCAGTTGCAAAAATAGCTGCGATTGCCTGCAAATACTTCGGCATAAACGCCGGTGCCGCGTATGCCCGCCGTGAGCGTGGGCAGGACGATGGAGCGGTTGCTGCCCCGGCCCCAGGCGCTGACCACGGCGCCCGTGAGCAGGCGCAGCAGGCTGACGGTGTTGAGCGAGTTGCCGCGCTCCACCGTCATCATGGAGTTCTCGCGCACCTGGAAGGCCGAGTTGCCGATGACAAACGTGAGGTTGGAGCCCGGGCCGGTCTGGATCTGGTCGCCGGTGAGGATGGTCTGGCCGGTCTGCAACTGGCGGCCGTTGAGCAGGGCATCGCCCCGCAAGTTGACGATGTTGCTGCGCTGCTGGGCCATCGCGGCAGGCAGCCCGCCCATGGCGACCCAGGCGGCTGCGGCCTTGAGCGTGTCACGCCTCTGGAACCACAAAATCTCTTTTTCACTACGGCCTTGCAGCTGGTGCTGGGTCATGAAGCATCTCCGGGGTTGTCGTTGGTGTTTTGGGCGTCCTCGGCGCTTCCCGGCGAATCGTCGGGTGGCGTGGCCACGAAGCTATCACGAAACGTGAAGTAAATCGAGGTGGAAAACATGGCTGCCATGAGCAAAACGAGCGGCATGACGGCGGCTTCCATGAATTGGGTGCTGCCCATCAGCCCCGACACCAGGCTGGTCACAATGCCGATGCCAAGAAACACGGCGAACCAGCCCAGCCCGAACATCAGGAAGGCTCCCGCGTTGCGAAGGCAGGCCACCAGGCTGAAAAAGAGGCTTTTGACCGGCGAAATGCCATGCCAGTGGACCAGCGCCGGTGCGTGCCAGAAGAGCAGCGAGATGGGCAGGTAAAACAGCATGGTGACCAGCATGGTCAGCTGGAACTGGGGCGTAAGCATGGCTTCGCGGCCTGCGTCGGCTGCCGGTGGCGGGGGGGTGCCTACCAGCAGGGGCACCGCCAGCGTGATCAGCAGGCAGGCCGCTGCATAGAGCCCGCCCAGCACCAGCATGGCGCGCACCCTCTGTCGGCCGGCGCGAAACGCACTGATCAGTACCGTGGGCATGGGAAACTTGCCCTTGAGGGCTTCCTGCGTCGCGGCCATCAGCCCCAGCGTGGCGGCAGGCACGATCATCAGCGCGAGGATCAAGCCGAACCCCGGCAGAAAAGACAGCAGCGTGCCCGCAGCCATATACAGAAAGAACAAGCCGGACATGGCCAGGGGCTGTTGCAGGAAGGTCTTGATGCCCAGCCTGACCCAGGTGATGCCGGTGCTCGCGGGAACGATATTGAGTTTCATGGTGGTCGCAGGGAGAGAGTCGCCGGGCGGGGATGAGGCCGGGCGAGGGTTGCAAGGGATTGCAGGGGGCAGTGTGCCTGAAAGCGGCCAGGCGCCGCAGCAGGCCGGTGAATCCACCCCTGCCAGGCGGGCTTACAAAACGTAGGGCTGCGCTAGCCGCGCGCGCAGGACACGTTCGAAATGGCTGGGATCGTGCGCCTTGAGCACCGCGGCCTCACGCGGCAAATGAAAGTCCCACAGGCGCGACAGCCAGAACCGCAGGGCGCCGGCGCGCTGCATGGCGGGCAACAGCTGGCGTTCCTGCACGGTGAGCGGGCGCACGCTTTGGTATGCGTCCATGAAGGCCGTGGAACGGGCATCGTCCCTGGCGCCGGTTTCCAGGTCGATGCACCAGTCGTTCAGGCAGACGCCGATGTCAAACAAAAAGGTGTCGCAGCCGGCGAAGTAGAAGTCAAAAAAGCCGGTGAGTTTGCCGTCTTCAAACATCACGTTGTCACGAAAGAGGTCTGCGTGGACGACGCCGCGCGGAAGGCTCTGGCAGGCGGATGAGGCCGCGATGTGGTTCTGGTAGGCCAGCTCGCCCAGAATCAGGCTGCTCTGCTCGGGCGTGATATGGGGCAGCACCACGGGCACCGTGTCGTTCCACCAGTCCAGGCCGCGCAGGTTGGGCTGGCGGCGTGGGTAGTCCAGGCCGGCCAGGTGCATGCGCGCCAGTGCCTGGCCCACGCTGGCGCAGTGGTCGGCGGTAGGGGCCAGTTCGCTGTGGCCGCGCAACTTGCTGACCACCGAGGCGGGTTTGCCCTTGAGCTGGTGAAGGATGTTGCCCTTGTGGTCGCCCGCCGGGTCGGGCACCGGGATGCCGCGCGCCGCCAGGTGCTGCATCAGGTGCAGGTAAAACGGCAGCTGCTCGAACGTCAGGCGCTCAAACAGCGTCAGGACGTATTCGCCCTGGTCGGTGTCGACAAAATAGTTGGTGTTTTCGATGCCGCCGGCGGCACCCTTGATGGTCTGCAGCTGCCCCAGATTCAGGGCGTTCAAGAACGCTGCAGCCTCGTCAAACGAGACTTCGGTGTATACGGCCATGCCTGAAACTGAACCCTGGAATTCTTGGAATGTTGGAAACGGAAACTCAGAACTTCAGCACGTTCCAGACGCGCGAACCATTGGTGTCGCTGTTGCCGGCCGCCGGCGCGGCTCCCCTGGCGCCTTCCGCGGGCTTGACCTCGTAGGCCGCGCCGCCGGTTTTGGGTTGCACCGTGATCTGCTGGGTTTCCCCGCCCACCCGCAACTCGTCAATGCGGCTGCCGGCGTCTTCGGTGCGAATGCGCTGGATCTTCTGGTCGGGACGGCCCGACGCAGCCGGCGCTTCCGCCTTGGCAGTGGCGGGCGCCACATCTTGCGCAGGCGCCTGAGCCAGGGCCGCAGCCAGCGGCAACGCTGCAAAAGCAGCGGCAATGAGAGGGCGGAAAACGTGGTTCATGCCTGCATTGTAGGCTTGCAGGGCTCACCCGACAAAGGCTGTGCCTGTCGTGATAAAGGGGCTGCCCGTGTAGGCGAAAACCCCGGTGTAAGAACCTGTTCACGGTCTAAACGGGGCCGCGCAAGCGCCTTCTCGGGATGGGATGCAAGGCGCGGTGCGACGCCCATGCGGCGCGCCCGGTCGGCCCACTCATCCCGATTGCACCCCAACGCGGCCCCGTTTAGGCCGTAAACAGGTTCTAAGGCAGGCAGAGGGCGCGTCCCATGCCGCCGGCAAGGCTGGGCCGATATCCCTGACAATCAGGCCCCATGAGTACCGACAAAAAAACGCTCCTGCTGGTGGATGGCTCCAGCTACCTGTACCGCGCCTTCCACGCGATGCCCGACCTGCGCGCCAATCCGGCCGACCCGGCCAGCCCGGCCACGGGCGCCATCCGCGGCATGGTCAACATGATGCAAAAGCTGCGCAAGGACGTGCGCGCCGACTACGCCGCCTGCGTGTTTGACGCCAAGGGTCCGACCTTTCGCGACGCGCTCTACCCGGCATACAAGGCCCAGCGTTCCCCCATGCCTGACGACCTGCGCAGCCAGGTCGAGCCGATCCATGACGTGGTCAAGCTCCTGGGCTGGCCGGTGCTGTGCGTGCCCGACATCGAGGCCGACGACGTGATCGGCACCCTGGCCTGCATGGCCTCGCAGCAAGGCATTGAAGTCATCATCTCCAGCGGCGACAAGGATTTGAGCCAGCTGGTGGACGAACACATCACGGTGATCGACACCATGAACGACCGCCGGCGTGATCTGGCGGGTGTCGAAGCAGAGTTCGGTGTGCCGCCGCGTTTGATGGTGGACTACCAGGCCCTGGTCGGCGATGCGGTCGACAACGTGCCCGGCGTGCCCAAAGTCGGCCCCAAGACGGCCGTCAAATGGCTGCTCGAATACGGCTCACTCGACGCGCTGGTCGCCCGCGCCAGCGAGATCAAGGGCGTTGTCGGCGAGAACCTGCGCCAGTCGCTGGACTGGCTGCCCAAAGGCCGCGAACTGCTGACCATCAAGAAAGACTGCGACCTGGTTGAATACATTGCCGGCCTGCCGGCCCTGGACGCCATCGCCATGGGCGCCCAGCAGACGGAAGCGTTGAAGGCCTTTTATGAAAAGTACGGCTTCAAGGGGCTGGTCAAGCAGATCGAAATTGAAACTACACCGCCCGAATTGATCGGCGGGCCTGAAGGCCGGCACCAGCCTCCGCCGCCAGGCGGTTCAGGCGGCCGTTCGGATTCACCGGGCCTGTTTGACGAAGCCCCCCTGACCGACACCCCGCCCGAGAAACGCACCAGCAACTTGAACTACGACACGGTGCTGACTTGGGAATCGTTCGACCGCTGGCTCGCCAAAATCGAGGCGGCCGACCTGGTGGCGCTGGACACCGAGACCACCTCGCTCGACGAAATGCTGGCGGAAATCGTCGGCGTGAGTTTCAGCGTCACGCCCGGCGAAGCCGCCTACATCCCGCTCACACACGATTACCCCGACGCGCCCGTGCAGTTGCCGCGCGACGAGGTGCTGGCGCGCCTCAAGCCCTGGCTGGAAAACCCTGCCAAGGCCAAGCTGGGCCAGCACGTCAAATACGACCGCCATGTGTTTGCCAACCACGGCATTGAAGTGCGGGGCTATGCGCACGACACCATGCTGCAAAGCTATGTGCTTGAGGTGACCAAGCCGCATGGTTTGGCCAGCCTGGCCGAGCGGCACGTGGGCCGCAGCGGCATCAACTACGAAGACCTGTGCGGCAAGGGCGCGCACCAGATCAAGTTCAACCAGGTCGACATCGCCAAAGCCGCCGAATACTCCTGCGAAGACTCTGACCAGACGCTGGACGTGCACCGTGTGCTCTGGCCGCAGCTGCAGGCCAACGAAAAGCTGCGCTTTATTTATGAGCTGGAGATCGAGAGCAGCGAAACCCTTTACCGCATCGAACGCAACGGTGTGCTGATCGATGCGCCCACGCTGGCCGCGCAGAGCCACGAGCTGGGCCAGCGCATCATCCAGCTGGAAACCGAAGCCTACGAGATCGCCGGCCAGCCCTTCAACCTGGGCAGCCCCAAACAATTGGGCGAGATTTTCTTCGACAAGCTGGGCATGCCTGTCATCAAGAAGACACCCAGCGGTGCGCGCAGCACCGACGAAGAGGTGCTCGAAAAACTGGCCGAAGATTACCCGCTACCCGCCAAGCTGCTGGAGCACCGCTCGCTCAGCAAGCTCAAAGGCACCTATACCGACAAGCTGGCGCAGCTGGCCGATCCAAAGACGGGCAGGGTGCACACGCACTACGCGCAAGCGGTTGCGGTCACCGGCAGGTTGTCCAGCAACGACCCCAATCTGCAGAACATCCCGATCCGCACCGTCGAGGGCCGGCGCGTGCGCGAAGCCTTTGTCGCGCCCGCAGGCAGCGTGATCGCCAGTGCCGACTATTCGCAGATCGAGCTGCGCATCATGGCTCACATCAGCGGCGACGAAGCGCTGCTCAGCGCCTTCACCAACGGCCTGGACGTGCACCGCGCGACCGCTGCCGAAGTCTTCGGTGTGCCGGTTGACCAGGTTAGCAGCGAGCAGCGCCGCTACGCCAAGGTCATCAACTTCGGCCTGATCTACGGCATGAGCAGCTTCGGCCTGGCGCGCAACCTCGGCATTGAGACCAAGGCGGCAGCCGCGTACATCGACAAGTACTTCCAGCGCTACCCCGGCGTCAAAAATTACATGGACCAGACCGTGGTCTTTGCCCAGGAGAATCATTTCGTCGAAACCGTCTTCGGCCGGCGCCTCTACCTGTCAGAGATCAACGGCGGCAACGGGCCGCGCAAGAAGGCGGCGGAGCGCCAGGCCATCAACGCGCCCATGCAGGGCACGGCGGCCGACCTGATCAAGCTCAGCATGAACAAGGTGCAGGAGGTGCTGGATGCGGAAAAGCGCGCCACCAAGATGATCATGCAGGTGCACGACGAACTGGTGTTCGAGGTGCCCGAGGCGGAAGTCGAATGGGTGCGCACCGAGATTCCGCGCCTGATGGCCGGGGTGGCCGATCTCAAAGTGCCGCTGCTGGCCGAGATTGGTATTGGCCCGAACTGGGACAAGGCGCACTGACGGTGGCGCCCTTTCCTGCGGCCAGGCGTTTCGCCCAGGCCGGTGTGGTGGCCGCCCTGCTGGGCCTGGCGCTGATGCTGGCCGACCTGGTGTACCTGCCGCTGTGGGGCGGCGAACTCCTGGTCCATTCGGGTCCCCGCGACCCACGCGCCGTGCCGGTGACCAGCCTGCCCGGCGGCGAGCAGTTCGCCTATCACCAGAAGAGCAAGACGGGCGAAATTCCGCTGGTTCTTCCGTTAGACATCCGCACCGGCGACGGGCCCATCACCGTCGTGACCCGCAACTGGTCCTGGCAATTTGACACCCGCTTCGGCCCGGGCTTGATGGAACTCACCCCCGGGCAGCTGACGTACGCCATGGGCAAGCGCGAGCGCCTGCGGCGCACCAAAAAGGGCGGGCCGGCCGACCCGGACCTCAACCTGTATGCGCTGGGCGGCCGCTATGTGCAGCAAGGCCTGTATGACCTGCAGGACAGCAAGACCTACTATCTTCTGTTGCCCGTCAGCGCGGGGCAGCGCGGCGATTATTACGAGGTGTGGGTGCGACGGCATGCCCCGGATGAACCGGGCACCTGGCTTTTTTGGGGCATGGCGCTGTTCGCCGCGGGCCTGGGAACGGCGTTCGCGGTGGCGCACTGGGCGCGCCGTGGCGCGTCGGCCGCGCGCTGAGGCCGGGCAAGCATCCTGGCGTGTGCCCACTCCCGCGCGGCAGCCGTCAAGACAGCGCCGCGTTCCCGGTATGTTCGCTGCGTGCCTTGTACATATCCAGGATCACTTCTGAAAAGTTGCCCAGCAGGCGTTGGGCTACCCAGTTCGCATACGCGTCGAAGTCCGTGCTGATGCGATAGCTCACGCGGATGTGCAGGCGTGTGCCGCCTTCTTCGGGCGTCAGGGTGTAGGCGGTGTCGCGAAGGTCGAAGTAGGCGCCGCCCACTTTCACGTGGTCGTCCAGCGCCCCTGCAGGAAATGAATCTTCCGCGAAACGGTAGGTCCAGCGCACATGCCGTTGCGGTTCCCACTGGCGTATCACTTCGTCGAAATGAACGCCTTTGCCCCAGGTGCTCTTGCGTATAGGGCCTTCAGCCGTGTCGGTCGTGATGCCACTGACTGGAAGCGGAACACCGATGCGGTAGGCCCAGGCATGCTGCACCTCGGCGGGTTCGATGTCACGTGCGTTGTTGATCTGCTGCCAGACTTCAGCAGACGTTGCCTGTATGAGTACGCTGCGCTCCACACTGCCTATGCGCTGCGCCTGGTTTTGGGGAAAGGCCATCGCCACCAGCAAAGGCAACGCGGCAATGCTGTAAACCGCTTGCCTGGGCCAACCGGTCATGCGGCAAACCAGGCCCATCACCACGCCGCCGAGCATGCCGGCGGCCGTAAACAGCGGAAGGATGACGATGGCGCAAATGACCCCCTCTATCAGGATGGCCAGGCTGCCGAGCACAAACACAAAGGTTGCGAGCGCCGGCGCAAAAAGGTAATAGGAAAAGCTCCTGCGCTTGTGCCGCTCGGCCACATAGACCGTGATGGCTCCTACGGCAAATGGCGCAAACCAGACAAAACCGGCCGCCATGGCCGACAGTGCGCTCCCCGGTTTTCCGGAAAACACCAGGCGCAGGACCAGCCCGCTCAGCGCTCCGGCAATAAAAGGCGTCCAGCCTGAAAACGGCAAGCCGCCCGAAGGCACCGATTCCTCTTTGGGTTCGAGGGCGCCATCGTGCATGGCGGGATTGGGTGCTGGCTTGTTTTGTTCTGCGGTCATGGGTGTGTTGGCAGCTTAGTGCGATGTCTGCTTATCCGCTGGTTTGCGCGCGGTGACCATGTAGTAGCCAAACCCCGGCAGCCACAGGCCCAGCAGGAAGGCGGCGTAGGAAGCCACTATATGGCCGCGGCGCAGCGGCGACAGGCGAAAACGCGCCCGCCAGAGTTCACGCAAGGCAAAGCGGGTGGCAAACAGAGGTATCTGCAGTGCGCTGGGCCCAAGCCGCAGGCTGATGTCCTGAAACCGGATGTCGGTGAAGCCCTGGCTTGCAAGCGCGGCGTGCAGCGCGTCTTTCTCGGCCAGCTCATTCACCGCCCAGTGGCGGCACCAGAGCCTGTAGATCCGCTCCATGAATCCGGGCAAGGGTTTGTTGTTGCGACGCAAAGCGTCGGCAATCACCAATGTGCCGCCGGGCCGCAGCAAGCGGGCCGCTTCGCGCACCAGCGCGCATTTGCCGGCACCTGGCGCGTGGCAGGCGCTTTCCAGCGCGTAGACACCGTCGTAGGCGCCCGTGCGCAAGCCGGTGTCCACATAGTCTGCGAGATGAAAGCGGACCTGGTTGGGCAAGGCGGCCGCCTGGTTGAGCTCGGCTCCCTGCACGATTTGCCGCGCCACCAGCGTGACGGCATCCACCGTGCTGTGCCGGCGGGTTTTGACAATGGACCTGGCCGTTGCCCCGGCGCCGCAGCCCAGGTCGGCCAACAGGACGGCGCCGCGGGATGGCAGCGCCAGCCTGTGCAGCACTTCCAGGTTCATGCGTTCCAGCATGGCTTCGCGGCCCAGAGGGTTGACGCCCCGGGACCAATAGCCGAAGTGCATGTTCATGCCGGGGCTCCAGGCGCGGTAGTCGTCGGCCACGGCGTTGTAGTAGGACCGGATATCGGCCAGCCGCGCTTGCGCCGTTTTGACGTGCGGGGTGACAGTGGGGTGAGCAGCGGGTGTCGTGGTGATCATTTTTGCGCTCCGTTTGTCAGCGCTTTCAGGCCGGCCAGGTCGCAGTGGAAGAGTCGGTTGATAGGGCGGATGCCCCGGGCCCGGCGACACGGCCGCCCTGCACGTGGGCAGCCAGCTCTTTCGCCGCCAGCCATTGCCGCACCTGCATCCACACATTGCGTGAAATGATCGCCACGGTGACAAATACGCCCGCCAGCACCAGCCACAGCGAACGCCTGACGGTGTCGATGACACTGCTGCGGTCATTGAACTCGCCGAAGGTCAGCATCAATAGCAGGGTGCCCGACACCGCCAGCAGGTAGGCGCAGCGTATCCAGAACTCCGCCCCGCCATCGGCGTCGCAGAGCATGCGCAGCACCTTGTAGAGGATGGGCTTGAGGTAAGTGATGGCGATGACCGGACCGACCAGCGCGATCAGCAGGGAGACAAAAAACAGGTTGGCACTCATGACAACTTCCTTTCGTTGAAAAAACGGGACAGGGTGAAATGGCGGCTCAGCGTGAGCAGCTTCCACCATCGCAGCGCGCCAGGGCCGAGCGTTCGGCCGCGCGCCGCACGGCGCCTTCAAACAGCAGGCGCACAAAACCGCGGGGAATGCGGTGGCGGTTACGCGCCAGCACCGGGTAGCCCCATTCGGCCAGCGGGCGCAGCAGGGGCATGCGCATCGCAGCGCTGACCCAGCCCAGGCCAACGGCCTCGTACGCCAGCCGGAACACCTCGATGCCCTTCAGCACGCGACCGTCAGCAGTGCGTGCATGGATCAGCGCCAGCAGGTCCTGCATCGTGGCGCCGGCGGGCACATCGGTGAAGTCCGGCGCCGAGACATCGGCAAAGCGCAGGTGCCCTTCGGTGTCGCGCAGCATGAGGTTGCTCATCTCTGCGTTGCAAAGCGGGCAGGCGGATTCGTAGAACAGGGTCAGCGGATAGGTCGTGGGGTCCAGGCCGGCCTTGAAGCTGTCGTAACGGGTGTTGCCCAGGTCGGGGATGCCGTGGAGTTTCGCGCGGATGCTTGTCATATTTCTCTCCTTTAGAAATTTCAGTACAAACAGAAATACATAATCAAAAAAAGGGCCAAGGTAAAACCTGGCCGGGTTCTTCAACTCAAAAAGTAGGTGGCAAAAGTTCAGAAGGATCCATGGGTTTGGCGTCGCTGTCGCCGCGCACAAACTTCTGCACACTGGCGCCCATGCGCAGCACTTTCTCCAGCGTCGTGGGTGAGAGCCGCAGCATTTCGTCGGCCCACAGCCCGAGTGACTCCATCAGCCGCAGGGTTTCCCGCACGCGGTCTTGCGCATCGGCGGATTCGGCCTCAAAGCCTTCCTCTTTCACCAGCTCGCGCAGCATGCGCACCGTCGGGTCGTATTCGCGCTCTTTGCGTTCGCGCACCACGGTGCGAAACAGCTCCCACACGTCGAGCGAGGTCTCGTAATAGTCGCGCCTGTCGCCCAGGACGTGGGTGGCGCGTATCAGGTTCCAGTTCAGCAATTCCTTGATGCTGGTGCTCACATTGGAGCGCGCCACTGCCAGCGTGTCGGCAATTTCTTCGGCATGCAGGGGCCGGCCGTGAAAGAAGAGCAGGGCGTGGATTTGCGAAACGGTGCGGTTGACGCCCCAGGCGGTGCCCATTTCTCCCCAGTGGACAACAAATTTGCGGGCGACAGTGCTGAGTTCCATGGATCCGAATATACGCTTTCGTTAATTTCTGTCAAGACAGAAATTTAAAGCAGGCGCGGAAATGCCACAGAAGGCTTTGTACCGATGCGCACCCAAAAGCCAGCGCCGAAAATACCGCCCATGACCGACATCAGCACCATCAAGACCTACGGCATGTCCGAGCGGGCCGACCACCTCGACTTCGACATCCGGTCCCAGCTGGTGCGGCCGCCGCTGGTGCGCCCGCATCGGCATGAGTATTTCCAGATCCAGATCAGCCTGCAGGGCGACACCGAACAAAACGTGGCTGGCACCGTGCGGCCCTTCCGGCGCGGCTATTTGAGTTTCATCCTGCCCTACCGCGTGCATGTGATTCCGCATCCTGAAGGTTCGCGCTACGTCATCATCAATATGTCGCAGCAGTTTTTGCGGCCGGGGCTGGACGTGGACCCGCTGGACCTGGAGGACGTGCCGCTGACCCGAGCGCCCGAACTCGCACCCTTCCTCTTCCAGGAGCACGCCGACTTTTCTTTTTCGGAAGACGAGCTGCCCGACGTCGAGGTGCTGCTCGAAAAGCTGGCGTTGGAAAACGCCAGCCGCCGTTTCGGCTCTGTTGAGATCATTCGCGGCTTGATGCTGCAGCTCATCGGCCTGGTGTGCCGCAAATATGAAGCCGACCTGCTGCGCTTTTCTGCGAGCCAGGCGCAGCAGGGCAGCCGCCGCGCCAGCCTGCAGCGCGCGGTGCGCTACATCCGTGAGCACCTCGCCGGCGAAGTCACGTTAGCCGACGCGGCGGCCGCGGCCTTTCTCTCGCCCAACTACCTGGCGCACCTGCTCAAAAAAGAAACCGGCAAGACCTTCACCGACCTGGTGACCGAGCGGCGCCTGGAGTTTGCGCAGGAGCAACTGGCGCACAGCAGCCAGCGCATTGCCAGCATTGCCCATGCCTCGGGCTTTGCCGACGAGGCCTATTTCGCGCGGCGCTTTCGCCAGCGCTTTGGGCAGACGCCCAAGGCCTTTCGCGACTCTGTGCGCGCGAAAATTTCGGGTGCTGCCTGACGCGCCGCAGCTGCAACGCAGCAGCGTTGCATTGAATCGTCCGGTAAATGCGTAATTCCGTCTGCCTGCGCGGGGCGTGCCCGAATTAAGCTCGATGGTTGGAGAAAAACGTACCAATAACAGGCTCCAGCTTTATTCAGCTTTCATCAATCACAGGAGACACACATGACAAAACCAGACATGAGCAAACGCGGAATTCTGCAAACCGGCGCCTTGATGACGGCAGGCGCCGTTGTTGGCTGCGCCACGCCCGGCACGGCGGCCAATGCGCCCGCCACGCCTTTCACCGTGGCCGAAACCTATGTGCCGATTGCCGGCAGTGCCGAGATGTTTCCGGTGCGCCGTATTTACTGCATCGGCCGCAACTACGCCGCCCATGCGATCGAGATGGGCTCGGATCCATCACGCGAGCCGCCATTCTTTTTCCAGAAACCGACGGATGCCATCCAGGTCGTGCCGCCCGGCAAGGTGGCCGACCATCCCTATCCGACGCTGACCAAGAACTACCACTACGAAGTCGAACTGGTGGCAGCGCTCTCCAAGGGCGGACGCAACATCCCGATGGACAAGGCGCTGGACCTGGTCTACGGCTACGCGCTGGGCCTGGACATGACACGCCGCGATTTGCAGCGCGGCATGGGCGACCAGAAAAAGCCGTGGGAAATCGGCAAAAGCTTTGACCGCTCGGCCCCTATCGGCCCCATCCACAAGGTGGCGCAAACCGGCCACTACACCAAGGGAGCGATCTGGCTCAAGGTCAACGGCCAGGTCAAGCAGCAGGCCACCCTGAACCACATGATCTGGTCGGTGGCCGAGCAGATTTCCAAGCTGTCTGAAGCGTTTGAGCTTTTCCCTGGCGACATCATTTATTCGGGCACGCCGGAAAACGTCGGCCCTGTGGTCAAGGGTGACGTCATTGAATGCCATATCGACGGCTTGCCGGAGCTGAGCGTCAAGATCGTTTAAGACCGGCTGGCCGGGAGGGGCAGGGGGCAAGGGAAAACACCGTGTCATCGCCCCGTGGTGGCAAGAACTTGCGGAGCCGCATAGACTCCGACAGCTTGCTTTCTTTCGCCTTTGCTCTTCCAACAATCAACCGAGGAAACCGCCATGCTTGATCACGACCAGAAAAAAGACTTCGATGCCCTGTTGCCCGGGCAGGCTACCGAAGCCGGCGCCACCCGCCGCACCGCGCTCAAAACGGCCCTCGGCGTCGGCTATGCCGCCACCGCCATGCCCATCATGGCGCAGACCGCCATCAAGACCTCCTCAGACGGCTTGAAGACTGGCGAAACCACGTATGAGGTCAACGGCTTCAAGGTGCCGGCTTTCTTTGCGGCCCCTGCCGGCAAAACCAACCTGCCTGTGGTGCTGGTGATCCAGGAAATTTTCGGCGTGCACGAATACATCGCTGACACGGCCCGGCGCTTTGCCAAGGCCGGCTACCTGGCGATTGCGCCTGAGCTCTACGCACGCCAGGGCGACCCCAGCAAGTACAACGAGATGGCCAAGCTGATGGCCGAAGTCGTCTCCAAAGTGCCCGACGCGCAAGTCATGGCCGACCTGGACGGCGCCGTGAAATGGGCAGCCGCCAACGGCGGAAACGCCAAAAAGGTAGGCATCACCGGTTTTTGCTGGGGCGGCCGCATCACCTGGCTGTATGCCGAGCAAAGCAAGAACGTCAAAGCCGCCGTGGCCTGGTATGGCCGTCTGGTCGGCCAGCCGTCGGACCTCACGCCCAAGCATCCGCTGGACCTGGCGGCAGGCCTGAAGGCGCCAGTGCTCGGCCTCTACGGCGGGCAAGACGGCGGCATCCCGCTGACCACCGTCAACCAGATGAAAGACGCCCTGGCCGAAGCCGGCGCCAAAGGCAACAAGGCGGCAGCAGCGTCCGAGTTCGTCGTCTACCCGCAAGCCCCCCACGCGTTCCACGCCGACTACCGCCCGAGCTACCGCAAAGACGCCGCAGACGACGGTTTCAAGCGCGCGCTGGAATGGTTCAAGAGTCATGGCGTAGCCTGATCCCCGTCAGCAGGCAGCAAGCCGCCAAGCCCGAAAGGGCCGGCGGCTTTTTTTTATCTTGACCCAGGCTGGTTGCACCCAAAGAATTCTTAAACCCAGCATGAGCCGCGGAACTGGCTTTGCCAGGCCGCAGGCGGGCGGCCCCCTCGGGGGGCAGGGAGCTACACGCAGTGAGTGACCGTGGGGGCTTGACACGCTTGCTAAGATAAAAACAACCCCGGCCGCAGGCATCTGGATGCCACGCCCGGGGTTTTGTCGTCTGTGGTGTAACCTCCATGGGTGTTTGTGAATGATTTTGGGCTCCAGCCCTTTAAATACGTGGATAAGCAGCTATGACTTTGATAGCAATTCTGATCGGAACGCTGGCGGCCGGCATCGGCAGTGTGTGGCTGGCGGCGCTGCTCAGCTTTGGCGTACTGGCCCGCTACACCCAGCACATGCTCAGCTTGGCCGCCGGCGCGCTGCTGGCCACGGCTTTCATGCATTTGCTGCCTGAGGCCTTTGAAAGCCAGGCCGGCGCCAAAGAGCTGTTTGCCACCTTGCTGGTGGGGCTGGTGTTTTTCTTCCTGCTCGACAAGGCCGAGCTGTGGCACCACGGCCATGAGCACCACGGCGGCGGGCACCACGGCCCTGAAGCGGCGGCGCACGCCCAGCACGACCATACCGGGCACGTCCATGCGGCACACGACCATCATGGCCATGACCACAGCCACGGCGAAGCCAAGAGCGGCAGCTGGGCGGTGCTGGCGGGTGACAGCGTGCACGCCTTCGGCGACGGCATCCTGATTGCATCCGCCTTCATGGCCGATTTGCGGCTGGGCGTAGTGGCCGCCCTGGCAGTGCTGGTGCATGAGGTGCCCCACCACATGGGGGACCTGGTCGTGCTGCGCCAGACCTCCAACAACCGGCGCGCCGCCTTCGTCAAGGTATCGCTGGCCGGCGCCGTCACCTCGCTGGGTGGGGTGGTGGGTTATGCGCTGGTCGACCAGCTGTATGACTACCTGCCGTTCTTCCTGATCATGGCGTCCAGCAGCTTTATCTATGTGGCCTTGGCCGACCTGATTCCGCAGTTGCAAAAGCGCGTCACCGCCCGGGAAACCGTGGCGCAGATCGCCTGGCTGGCCATCGGCATAGGCCTGGTCACGCTCATCAGCGGCATGGCGCACCACCATTGACGTCTTGGCGTGGCCCGCCCGCCCATACTGGATTGGACTGGATTTAAAATAATCAATATAATAGCTTTTATGAGGTTTAAAAGTTGTTTTATTGATGGCTAAGAAGTCAAATTCCTTATTGGGCCTGCCCCCCGAAGCGCTGGAAGCGCTGGTTCAGCTGGGCCAACGGTTGCGCGCCTACCGCCAGCAACAGGAATGGACGATTGAAGAGATGGCTGAGCGCCTGCTTTGCTCGCCAACCACTTGCCGCGCGCTCGAATCCGGTAAACCCGGCACCAGCATGGGTGTCATGGCGCACGCCTTGTGGTTGCTGGGCCAGCTGGATTCCATCCACAGCGTGGCTGCCCTCTCGGCGGACTTTGCGGCGTCTATCACAGCGGGCCGCAAGGTCCGCAAGCGCGTCGCGGCAAGCAGGCCTGGCACCATCAGCGAAAGCGACCGTGACTTCTGAGCACAGCCTGTATGTGGGCCTGGCTTTTGAACCGGCAGCCGATGTCACGCCGGCCGGTGTGCTCAAGCTCGTGCAGCGCGCCGCCGTGATGTCGGGTGAGTTTGCCTATGGCCGCCAGTATTTGCGCAGGGCGGACGCCGAACCCTTCAACCCGAGCCACCTGCCGTTGCAGGATGCCGTATTCAAATTGCCGGAGCGCAGGCTGCGTGATGGCGGCGCCATGCCTTTGACATTTCGCGATGCCTTGCCGGACAGCTGGGGCCGCAAAGTGCTGGAGGCCAGGTACGGCCACGGCCTGTCGGATGTACAGGCGCTGCTGTTGACCAATGCCGACCGGGTGGGCGCCATGGTGTTCAGCGCCTCCTTGCCGATAGAACCCGCGCAGCCCGACGTCACCGTGTTCAGGTTGGACGACCTGGCGAACGCCGCCCGCCGGCTTGAGATGGGGCTTGAGTCTGCCGCCGACCTCGGGCCTCTGTTGCAGGGCGGCACCTTGGGCGGCGCGCGTCCCAAAGCCACCTTTATCCATGACAGCAAGCGCCATATCGCCAAATTCCCTGCGCGGGGCGATGCCCATGACGTCGCCGTGCTGGAAGCCGCCACCTTGGGCCTGGCCAAAGCCTGCGGCATCCGTGTGCCTGAATTTTTCCTGGTTCCCGTGCTCACGGGGCATGCGCTTGTGCTGCGGCGATTTGACAGGGAGGGAAGCATAGATAGCGAGCGGCGTCTTCACTACCTTTCGGCTGCAGCCTTGCTGAACGTCGCCTACGAAGACAACGCCAGCGGCAGCTACGTCGAACTGGCCCAGGCGCTCAGGCGCATTTCGGCGCAGCCCGAGGCAGACTTGCATGAGCTGTATCGCCGCATGGTGTTCAACCTGGTGGCGGGAAACAGCGACGACCATGTGAAAAATCACGGCGTCCTTTTGTCGGGCAACGGGCGTTATCGCCTGGCGCCTGCCTTCGACCTTGTGATGCAGCTGAACGGCAATACCGGCTATCAACTGCTGGCCCTATTGCCCGGAAGGGCTGAGTCAAGCCTTGGCCTGGCACGGCAAGCGGCAGCGCAATTTGGACTGTCCGAGGACCAGGCGGAGGCCATCATCCAGCATGTCCGCGAGACGGTGCACAGGCGCAGTCGCGGCTTGTTGCAGCAGCATGGCGCTGATGCTGCGCTGATACAGCAGGTTGGGGAATTTTTGCAGAAGCAGGATCAACGAATCTCGGCTGCCTGAAGCTGGCTTTGAGTGCGAAGTCTCGGTCCCGGCCCCTGTCAGACGGCCACCGCCCCAGACGCGGCGTGGCGGCCTACAGTCAGATTCTGGCTGCGGCGGGAAGATGCAGGTGAGACAGGCATCTCCATGCTTTATTCGTTGTGCAAAACCTTGTGCAAGGCAGGCCCGCCATGAACTTTCATCCAGATCCCACCACGGTTTCCAGTGCTTTCCGGCCCTCCGCGTATGACATCAGCGGCGAGTTGATGCACGAGGCGCCCGAGCGCAAGCCGCTCAGTTTTCGCCGCCCGCGCGCGGCTGCCTACATCGCCTTTTTCATTACCGTGTTTGCCAGCATGGCAGCCGCCGCCGCGTTGGCCATCCATGACATACCGCTTGTGGTGGGGGGCTTGTGATGAACGCCAGACGACCCGAGTCACCGGAGGGCGGCGTGCCGCTGGGGGCGGGCTCGCCCGACGAGCCGGCGCACACGCTCCCGGCCGAACCGAGGCAGATTACCAAGGCGCCCGCCGGAAAACCCGATAAAGCCGAAGCCGCACAGCCGCGGCCCGGCACGCGCAAGCGCGCGGGCAACGAAGAGCCCGAACTGACACTCGAAGAGGACCTTCCGTCCGACGGCCGGGACGAAAAAGGCGAGGCGATGATCCGGAACCTGCCACGCGAGGCCGGGAAGACAGGGAAGAAGGACAGATAGCCGTGGCCACCAGTCCCAACGTTCCGCCGCCAGAGCCGGTCCAGCCCCTGAACTCTCCGCCCGAGCCCGGTGAGGTGCAAACCACGCCCATGCCCATGGAGTAGGCAGGCAAGGCCGGCGTTTTGGCTCCGCCCCTGACGGAGCATCCGTGGCCAAGCCGCCATTGGGAAATTGAATTACTGCTCCTTCCCCCTTTCCTCTTTCCTCTCTTTCCCTTGACTTGAACCCTAATCACCATTGCAGGAAGAAAATCCATGCTTCGATTTGCCACCTTCCACCGGCCAGGCCACTTGTTCGCCGCCTTGGCTTTCGTCCTGATGCTGGGTGCCTGCGGCAAGAAGGCCGACGACACGGGAAGCACGCCCGGCAGCACCGGTTCGGGCGCGACCCCATCCGCGTCCACTGGCGTGGATGCGGCGCGTGCGCCTTCAACCGGTGACAGCCCGCCAGGCGGGAGCAGCGGTTTCAAGGGGAGCGTGCCGGCGGCGGATGCCTCCGGCGCTCCTTCTTCTGGTGGGACGACCGGACCGGCGGCAGGCGGCGCCGCCACGGCGCCGGGTCAGGGCACGGCGGGAAGCCCGCCGGCCGCCTCTTCCAGCGCTTCCAGCGCTTCCAGCGCTTCCGGCACCACCACTAATGGCGGCCTGCCGGCCAGCCAGCTCGGCAGCATCGCCCGTCCGGGGGGCAGTAAAAACAGCACTCCGAACAACAGCACGGGCAACGCCACGCGTTAGCGGCTGCTGCGCCGGCTTGCACCCGCCGGCAGGCTTCGCTAAGGTCGGGGACTTCCCCCGCAGGAGACACCATGGCCGAAGTTCTCAACGTTCGCTGCTGCATTGCCGGTGGCGGCCCGGCCGGCATGATGCTGGGCCTGCTGCTGGCGCGTGCCGGCGTCGAAGTGCTGGTGCTGGAAAAGCACGCCGACTTTCTGCGCGACTTTCGCGGCGACACGGTGCACCCTTCAACCCTGGAAGTGATTCACGAACTTGGCCTGCTCGACAAATTCCTGGCACGTCCGCACGACGAAGTCAGTGAGTTGCGCGCGGTGGTCGGCAACACCGAAGTGGTGCTGGCCAGCTTCAGGCGCGTGGGCACCCGCTGCAAGTTCATCGCGATGATGCCGCAATGGGAGTTTCTCGATTTTGTGCGCGACGAGGCCGCGATGTACCCCGGGTTTCGCCTGCGCCAGAACGCCGAAGTCACCGGCGTGATCCAGGAAGGCGATACCGTGACGGGCGTGCAGGTCGCGACACCTGAAGGCTCCCTGCAGGTGATGGCCGATCTGGTGATCGGCGCCGACGGCCGGCGCTCGACAGTGCGCAGCGCGGCGGGCCTGGTTGTGCGTGACCTTGGCGCCCCCATCGACGTGCTCTGGATGCGCCTGCCCAAGCTGCCGGGCGACCCGTCCACCACAGGCGGGCGCATTACCCCCGGCATCTTTCTGGCGATGATCGACCGCGGCACTTACTGGCAATGCGCCTATGTCATTCCCAAGGGCGGCATTGAGGCAGTGCACGCACGGGGGCTCGAGGCCTTCAGGGCCGACATGGTGAAGGTGGTGCCACTCTTTGCGGGCCGCATCGGCACGCTCGCCAGCTGGGACGACATCAAGCTGCTGAGCGTCACGGTCGACCGGCTGGAGCGCTGGTACAAGCCGGGCCTTTTGTGCATAGGCGACGCGGCGCATGCGATGTCGCCGGTGGGCGGCGTCGGCATCAACCTGGCGGTGCAGGACGCGGTGGCGACGGCAAACATTCTGGCTGGGGCGCTGGCTGACGTCCGGCTGGGCAGGGCAGACTTCACGCCCCTGCTGGCGCAGGTGGAAAAGCGCAGGCTGCTGCCCACCCGCCTTACGCAGGCGGCGCAGGTGGCGATTCAGAACCGCCTGCTCAGCCCGGTGCTGGCGGGCCGGGGCAGCGACGCTACGCCCATGGAACTGCCCTGGCCTCTGAAACTGATGCGCCGCTGGCCGCTGCTGCAGGCGCTGCCGGCCTACGCGGTGGGCGTGGGCGTGCGGCCCGAGCACGTGCGTTCCCCTGCGGCGGCGCCCGCCGGCCTGTAGTGCCGGCGCATGGCTCCAAGGTCGCGTTGGGTTGTTGGTTTGAAGAGGTTGCTATCTATTTGATAGCGTGTTGCCGATACGCTGCCTGGGCTGCAGCCACTTTTTACCTGAATTTTCTTGGCAGCCAGCCTTGACGGTTTGCCAGCCCTGGGCCCAACTTGTAGGTCAACTCCTACACGATCGCAAGGCATTGCCTACACCCGCCGGTGTGCACGGCTCTTAGAGTGAACTCAACCGCAGCATGCATCGCAGGGACAAGGCGTCGTGCCGAAAGGCGCGTCCGGCGCTTGTTCGGGCGAAAGCGCCTTGCCCTGCAAGCCAAGGAGACGACTATGAAAATCAATGACTACACACTGAGCACCTACAGCGCCCATCGCCCCGAGCCCAGCCCGTCCAAAGGCCAGGTAGGCGACAGGCCCGACAACGGTTCACGCAGCAGCCGGGGCGCCGGCCCGAGTTCGGGCTCGCGGCGCGACAACCCGCACAAGCGCATCCGGCTGACCGGCCACGCCCGCTGACGCGCCCTGCGCGCATAGCGAAGAACCCCTACAACCCTGTGGGAAGCCGTCTCATGGGGACAACCCCAAGCTCCCGGCTAAATTGAAATCTGGCTGGCGTCCAACCTTGCAGCCTGATCTCAGTCGATTAACTTTGATTCAACTTTTATCGTTTTACAGAAGGAAATAGATATGCGCGCATCCAAACTCAAATCCGCTGCCTTTACCTCCGTGGCCCTGGCCGCCCTGCTCGCACTGGGTGCCTGCGGCAAGAAAGTTGAAGACACCGGCGCGACCACTTCACCCTCTACGTCGTCAACGCCATCTACGTCATCTACACCGTCTACGTCTACACCGTCGACGTCCAGCAGCAGTAGCAGCACCACGACGACACCTTCGTCGAGTGCGACCAGCCCGATGCCTGCACCTGATGCCAGCGCAGCCGGCAGCTCATCCAAAGGCGAAAGCGGCACCGGCACAACATCGCCTGCCACGCCGGCCCCCAAACCGTAACTGGCTCGCGGTTCACAGCGCTGAGCCCGGCGGGCTCAAAGGCGCAAAAAAAGCTCCATGAGGCCGCTGCCTGATGGAGCTTTTTGTTGGGCGAATTGTGGTGCGTTGGCGGGGCCGGCGAGGCGCCGGATCAGCCTTTGGCCATGGGCCGCTGCGGGTCGCTGCACCAGTCGCTCCAGCTGCCGGCATACAGCCCGGTCCGCCCGAGGCCGGCGACTTCCATGGCGATTAGGTTGGGCAGGGCGCTGACGCCGCTGCCGCAGTGGTGCACCACGGTGGCCGGGTCGCGGCCGGCCAGCAGGGTTTCAAACTCGGCTTTGAGTTGAGCCGCGGATTTGAATTTGCCGTCGGGCCCGATGTTCTGGCCGAAGGGGCGGTTCAGCGCGCCGGGGATGTGGCCTGCCACGGGGTCGAGAGGTTCAACCTCGCCCTTGAAACGTGGCGTGGCGCGTGCGTCTACCAAAGTCTGCGCGGGCCGGCCGAGCTGTTCGGCCACTGTTTGAACCGACACCAGCGTGGCTTTTGCCGGTGCCAGGAGAAAGTTTGCCTGGAAGTGCGCGGGCTCTTCGCCACTGTTGACCGCACCGCCTGCCGCCTGCCAGGCCTGCAGCCCGCCGTCGAGCACGGCCACGTTTTCATGGCCGGCCCACTTGAGCATCCACCACAGGCGCCCGCAGTAGTTGGCGCCGTTGCGGTCGTACACCACGGCCTGCATGTTGTTGGCAAAGCCTACGCTTGAAAGCCAGGTCGCAAATTTTTCGCGATTGGGCAGCGGGTGCCGCCCGCCTGACGCGGGTGCGTCGGCGCCGCTGGCGGTGATGACGCCGTGCGTGCCGGGCACGCCGTGTTTGGCGCTCAGGTCCGTATCCAGGTTGGCATACACCGCGCCCGGGATGTGCGACGCCAGGTACTGCTCATGCCCGGCAGCGGGCTTCATCAGGTCGAAGGTGCAGTCGAAGATGCGCAAGGGCTTGGCCGATGCGACCAGGGCCTGGAGTTGCTCGACGGAAATCAGCGTGGTGTAGCTCATGGGGATTCCTTAATGTTCCTCTGCCGGCGCGTTGGGCGCAGCCCGTGCACGCAGCACAGTTGCGGCAATGGCGCTCACGATGATGAGCGCCATGCCGGCCCAGCCGATCAGAGGGATATTGTCGCCAAACAGGATCAGGCTGTAGATGGCGGCAAACACAATACCCGAGTACTGCAGGTTGGCGACCATCAGCGTGCCGCCGTGGTTCTCCGACATGGAATAGGCCTTGGTCATGCTCAGCTGGCCGAGCGATGCCAGGATGCCTATGGGTGGCAGCCACAGCGCGTGCTGCCAGTTCCAGGGCGTGACGCCCATCACCAGCATGCCCAGGGAGCCGGCCACTGCGGTGCCCACGGCAAAATAAAACACGGTGCGGGTCTCGGGCTCGCCCATGCGCGAGATCGCCATCACCTGCATGTAGGCAAAGGCAGCGCCCAGGCCCGACATCAGGCCCACCAGGCCGGCAAAGGTCTGGTTCTGGTCGATGGCGGGACGCAGCAGCATCACGACGCCGATAAAGCTGGCCAGGATCGCCAACACCAGCGGCCCCTGGCTGGGCCCTTTCTGGCCGGCTTTTCCCAGCATCAGTGCGCCGCCGACCAGAAAGGCGGCGATCCACACGCTGCTCATGTAGTTGAGCGTCATCGCGGTGGCCAGCGGCAGATGGGCAATCGCATAAAACCAGGCCGACAGCGACATCACGCCGATCACACTGCGCCAGGCGTGCATGGCGGGGTAGCGGGTGCGCAAGGTGATGCCCTGGGCGCGGGCGTAAGCCGCCATGAACAGGATGCCGAGCACGCCGCGGTAGAACACCAGCTCGGCGCTGTTGAAATGCTCGGACGCGTATTTGACGCAGACCCCCATCGTTGCAAAAAGGAACGAGGAAAGAATCATCCAGACAGCTTGCATGGCGTGAGGGGTTTTATAAGGAAAAAGTGGCTCTAGCCCAAAAGGGGCCTTGGCTTGCAGCTATCAAATACATAGCGTGCTGCGTGCAGCCAATCAGATCATCTGCGTGGTTTTGCTGGCGCCCATTTCGCGGCGGTACCACTCGTGAAAGTGCTGCATGCCGTCTTCCATGGGGCTTTGGTAGGGCCCGAACTCGTTGTCGCCGCGCAGCATCAGGGCCTTGCGGCCGGCGTCCATGCGCAGGGCGATCTCATCGTCTTCCACACAGGTTTCCATGTAGGCGGCTTGCTGTGCCTCGATGAACTCACGCTCGAAGGCGCAGATTTCTTCGGGGTAGAAAAATTCAACCACGTTCAGCGTCTTGTCGGGCCCCTGCGGGTGCAGCGTGCTGACCACCAGCACATGCGGGTACCACTCGACCATCACATGCGGGTAGTAGGTGAGCCAGATCGCGCCGTACTTGGGCGGCACGCCCTTGCGGTACTGCAGCACCACGTCGTGCCATTTCTTGTAGGTGTCGGTGCCGGGCTTGCCCAGTTTGTCGGACACGCCCACGGTCTGCACCGAGTACTGGGGCTCGAGCTGCCAGCGCAGGTCGTCGGTCGTGACAAAGCCGCCCAGCCCGGGGTGAAAGGGGCCGACGTGGTAGTCCTCCAGGTAGACCTCAATAAAGGTTTTCCAGTTGTAGTTGCATTCGTGCAGGTGCACCTTGTCCAGCTGGTAGCCCGAAAAGTCGAGGTCGGCATAAGTGCCGAGCTGCGCCATCTCGGCGGCCACGTCGCGGCCGTTGTCCTCAAAGACCAGCCCGTTCCAGGTCGTGGTCTTGTAGCGGTTCAGGTTCAGGCAGGGGTCGATCTCGAAGTGCGGCGCGCCTATGAGCTCGCCCGAGGTGTTGTAGGTCCAGCGGTGCAGCGGGCAGACGATGTTGCTGCCGGTGTTGCCGCGGCCCTGCAGCATGGTCGACTGCCGGTGCCGGCAGACATTGGAGATCAGCTCGATGCCCGAGGCGTTGCGCACCAGCGCCCGGCCTTCGCCTTCATGCGGCAGGGCGTAGTAGTCGCCCAGGTTGGGCACGGCCAGCTCATGGCCGAGGTAGCGCGGGCCGCGCGCGAACAGCTTTTGCTGCTCCCGCTGGTACAGGCCCGCATCGAAATAGCTGGAAATGGGGAGCTGGCTGGTGGCCTGAAGGTGGCGAAGGCTGAGATCAGACATGCAAATTTCGGTGAACATGCCGCCGCGCAGGGCTTTGGAGGCAGTTGACAAGCGAGGGAAGCGGGCTGAGCGACAGCCCACAGATGAAAACAAGGCCGGTATCCGCAGTGCCAACGCCTTTACTGTGCCGTCACTGCATTGTTGCCGCACTGTTATCGAGAACTGTTATCAATTGTACCCGTGCGGGGTAAATCCGGGGGGCTGCAGACGCAGCCACCGGATAATGTGAATATTGCATTTGCAACCTAAGGGACACTGGGTCAGCAAAAAGCCCCTAACGGCCTAAAATCAGGCCTTCACCCTAAAAAACATGGCCAAATCAAGCTCTTCCGCCTCCGCCGCTGCTGCCCCGGCATTGCCCGCCACCTACGAGGCCGCCCTGCAGGAGCTCGAAGGGCTGGTAGACAGCCTGGAGTCCGGCCAGTTGCCGCTGGACCAGCTGCTGACCGGTTACCAGCGCGGCGCGCAGCTGCTGAAGTTTTGCCGTGACAAGCTCGAAGCCGTGGAAACCCAGATCAAGGTGCTCGAAGGAACCGAACTGAAGCCCTGGGTGCAAGAGTAAGCGCAGCCGTTTTGCGCCTTGCCTTTTCTGACCTTCACCAACAACAAGAGACCTCCGATTGAACGCCCCTGAAAAACTGCCCCTGTTCACGCTGAGCGACTGGAGCTCCACGCAACTTGCCAACGTTGAGCAGGCATTGTCCCGCTGGGTGGCTTGCCCCACCGACGCGCCCGCACCCGCCGGCCTGGGCGACGCCATGCGCTATGCCGTGCTGGACGGCGGCAAGCGGCTGCGCCCGTTGCTGGTCATGGCGGCCTGCGAAGCCGTTGACGGCAATGCCCAGGCAGCCTTGCGGGCGGCCTGCGCGGTGGAGCTGATTCACGCTTACTCACTGGTGCACGACGACATGCCCTGCATGGACAACGATGTGCTTCGCCGCGGCAAACCCACGGTGCACGTCAAGTTCGGCCAGGCCCAGGCGCTGCTGGCCGGCGATGCATTGCAGGCTTTGGCCTTTGAATTCCTCACGCCCGAAGATGACTCCGTCGACGCGGCCACGCAGGCGCGCCTGTGCCGCATGCTGGCCCAGGCCGCCGGCTTTCAGGGCATGGCGGGCGGCCAGGCGATTGACCTCGCCAGTGTCGGCATGCCGCTGAATTCCCAGCAGTTGCACGAAATGCACCGCCTGAAGACCGGCGCCTTGCTGGAAGGCAGCGTCATGATGGGCGCGGCCTGCGGCGCTGTGACGCCGGCAGCGCAAAACGCCCTGCGCGACTATGGCGCGGCGGTCGGCCTGGCCTTCCAGGTGGTCGATGACATCCTGGACGTGACGGCTGACTCGGCCACGCTGGGCAAGACCGCCGGCAAGGACGCCGCGCAAGACAAGCCCACCTTTGTTTCACTGATGGGGCTTCAGGCTTCCAAAGCCTATGCGCAGCAATTGCTGGCCAAGGCGCTGGCCAGCCTGGATGCCAGCGGGCTGGCTCACACCGACGCCCTGCGTGCGCTGGCCGACATGCTCGTCAACCGTCATCATTGAACGCGGCCCGTACGCAGATTCCAGGGAGAGAGGACAGGCCTCTCATAACAACGACACACACGATGTACTCACTGCTTGAAACCATCCACAGCCCCGCCGACCTGCGCCGGCTGCCCCGTGCGGAATTGAAACCCCTGGCCGACGAACTGCGTGCCTATGTGCTCGACAGCGTCTCCAAAACCGGCGGGCATCTCAGCTCCAACCTCGGCACCGTGGAACTCACGGTGGCCTTGCACTATGTCTTCAATACGCCCGACGACCGTTTGGTGTGGGACGTGGGCCACCAGACCTATCCCCACAAAATTCTCACGGGCCGGCGCGAGCGCATGGGCAGCCTGCGCCAGTTCGGCGGGCTGTCGGGCTTTCCGCGACGCGACGAAAGCGAGTACGACACCTTCGGCACGGCCCACTCGTCCACATCGATTTCCGCCGCGCTGGGCATGGCGCTGGCCGCCCAGCAAAAGGGTGAAGACCGCCATGCGGTGGCCATCATCGGCGACGGCGCCATGAGCGCCGGCATGGCCTTCGAGGCCCTGAACAACGCGGGCGTGCACGACCACTGCAAGCTGCTGGTCGTGCTCAACGACAACGACATGAGCATCAGCCCGCCGGTGGGCGCGCTGAACCG
>JAJKJM010000072.1 GCA_021153985.1 Polaromonas sp. | reverse complement strand
GGTAGAGCTGTGCTATCTTAAATTCCTCGCCATTATTATAAAAGCTTTAGAATTTTCGAAAATTCGAATCCAAAGGGTTGCGAATCTCCATAAATACGTTCTGACGTTTAAGTATGTAGCGCGGGTTCGACGAAACGTCGGAAATCGGAGCGCATCAGGCCTTTCGGGACCTTCGCTATTGAATTCCGCTGAAGTCTGACCCGAGGTGGTGCGGACAATAACTTGGAGGGGGTGCGGATATTAACTTGGACTGGTTTATGCCGTAAGTCCAAAACTGACCCACGTAGGCACTACCCTGCTTATTATCAAAGCAGGGGAAATTAGGGTGATGGTCGTGGCGACATTGAATGTCATCAGGCGTTGAGCATTGCGGGATCAGATGTTTTCGCGAGGCCTTGCTACCCCAGCATCCTTGACGTGTACAGCACCAAAGTCGTGGGTACGCAATCCGTGCACCTTACGCCTCGCGCTCTTCCACCCAGTGTGAGCCGGGGCCATAGACCTCATTGCCAGCGTCAGCGACGATCTGATAGTCGCGACGCGCGTCTTCGGTGGCAGGAGTCCACAGTCCGCCATCTTTCAACTCATCTTCATGATGAACAACATGTGCTGCCCAGCAAAGGCGAATTTCTTTCATGATCTATCTCTCAAGAGTCTCTCGTAGCTGAAACTGTTGAATTCCATCGAAATCTGACCCACGGGGGGTGCGGACAAAAACTTGGACTACCAGGAGGTAGTCCATGCATTCGTAGGCATCCCCACTTATGGAGCAATAGGATGGGCACTCCCCCAGCCGATTGGCGAGGCCAACAACCCCGCCCACCACGTGCTGCACCGTCCTACGTGTCGAGGTCTGCAGGTGCTCGTCTCATCTCCTCTATTGACACTTTCATCCCAGTGGGCGGACGCAGCATTCCCTTGAGATCCAATATCGACTTATCCTTGATCATTGTCACGATGCGCTCAACCCTGGGCTTTGGGTGCTTGCCGGCCAAATACAGATTAAACCGCCACTGCAACCCGGCCCACAAGTCTGGCGATGTCTGCAATGCCAGTCCGAGACGGATCGCCATGTCCGCGGAAATTCCGGATTGCCCATGCAATATGCGTGACAGCACAGAACGGCTAACCGCCAGCTTCCTGGCTGCCTCGGCAATCGAAATGTCGCCCAAGTATTCATGAAGGACCACACCTGGATGAAGTGGAGCTTTCCTACGATTCATCTCAGAACTCCAAGTGATTATCGTGTGCGCTCACAACCAAATGTCTCGAACTGTATACGCTGCTCGGACCGCGTCGCGCATGTGCTGCCATAACGCGACGCGATTAACGCCTGTTTCGTGATGTAGCTGCTCAGCCACGTCTGCGATTTGAGAAACAGGCGCTTCGTCCAGAAATGTGCGTACATGAGGCGCGAAATTTTTTGAGTAAGTTGCAGTTAGAAGTGCTGTGCGTAAGTCTTCAGCACGGAGGATCTCCTTATCCGCCACGTAGACGACAGGCTTGTTGGGGAAAGCGCTTCTGGCCCAGGCCGTGCCCTTGATCCCTTTGTCAATATCTCCGGCAAGAATGATTACGTCCGCCTCGCGCACGGCGGCCGCGTCGGGGTAGAAGCCGCAGAGCTCCCGGTGCAGATCAGATAGGACGTGCAGTTTCATCTTTCGCCCTCCTCCGGGCCAAGCCAGGGGAAATCTTGATGACTCTGCAGTTTTGCCTCCTGGGCGATCTCGAATGCTCTCGGGTAGTGGCGCAGAATCACTGGGAGCTGCCGTTTCAGATGGTCCGGCAATGCTGCCGCAGCACCACTTCCCTGAAGCTCAAACAGGAATTCGCCGGCCCAGCGCAGCGCCCGTGTTCTTTCGTGTGGTGTGGTCATGCCGTGATCCCTCCGTGTTGTTTCATCTTCATGATCTGTACTCCGGCAGCGGGAAGCTCCGTGGATCTGGCCCATCCTCCGGATCGTCGAGGTCGACCATCAGCGATGGGTTAAACAACATGTTCTCGAACTCGTCTTTGAGCCAACCTACCGGGTAGCCGCGCGGATTGCAGATCACCCGAACAGCGCGCTTCGAGTCTCCGATCCGATAGTTGCAGCTGTCATGAGTATGCCCATGAATCCAGAGCCTGCCTCCCAGAAGCACCTCGTTCGGCAGGTTCGACCCAAAGATCGCTGTGAGTGGCGCGTTCGACCACTGTTGCGCGCAACTGTTTCGATGCGGGAAGTGATGCGTGATCACCACTGTCCGATCTGAATCGCCCTTTGGCAACTCGGCTTGCAACCAGGCCATGCTCGCCTGATGACGCGCCAGCGTGTGAACGGCCGTCAATTTTCGGCTCCATCGCACGGGTCCTCTTTTGCCATCGGCTGTTCCGAGGATCGCTGAGACCCTCTCCGGCTGGATGGTTTGCGCCTTGATGAGCCTGAAGTCATTGAGCTTTTCTTCGGCCTCGCGCATGCAGGTCTGCCGCTTGTTCCGCCCGAAGTAGTCATAGTCGGTCCACAGCGAGGCTCCCAGGAAGCGGATCCCGCCGATCGTCACCGTTTGGTTCTCCAGGAAATGGATACCAAGCGTATCGGCCTTGTGGCGCAAGTCGTCCAGCAATTGGTTCCAGTGGTGGTGGTAGAACTCATGATTTCCGGCCACGTAAATAATCTCGTGGTTTGGAAATGCCTCCCGCGCCCATGTCAGGCCCCGGGTGCCCTGATCGATGTCGCCGGCCAGCACGATGACATGAGCAGCGGCCACTGCCGCTGGATGCGCCTGATGCGGCACGAACTCGTTGTGCAGGTCAGACAGAATGTGCAGCTTCATGCTTTGTCTCCTGAAACAGTGTTTGCTTATGCAGCCATTCTGGCCAGGCGATCTCTGAACTCCGCCTCGTTGTGCGGCATAAAGCCGTCATCGCAATCCACGATCATCAGGTGCGGGTTGTCCGGGCGGAACAGCCAGGCCCGGTCATCCAGGATCACATAGGGCGTGCCCGGTGGCCGATGCGTCCTGAGCCAATCCAAACACTCCCACTCGCGGATGTACTCACCAAGACCGTAGGGCGCTTGAGCTGCTGGGCTTTGCCTACGATCTGGTGTGACTCCCACCACTCTGTCTCTCAGCGCGAGCGAGAAATGCGCCTTCATCCCATCGATCTGCTTGCTCTCCTCTGTCCAATCCAAGCGCCAGGCCGATGAGATGACGATCTCAACTTTTGGGTAGTCCATCAGGATCTCATCTAGTAGCGGTAGGCGACAGAGGTAATGACGGGTGGAGGCAGGCTCGGGGTGCAACACGCCATCGAAGTCTAAAAACAAGATCATTTTTGAGCTCTTGCTGGGCGCGAGAAAAATGGGATGAACGCTGACTTTTGGCAGCTTTTATGCGAAGGCGCTTGACTCCATTTGAGCGAGGAGCTTCGAGACCGCCTCTCGACCTTCCAGAGTGTCCAGAAGCTCTTCGGGTTTACGTCCTCCCAGGGCAAGAACTGGCCGCGTGATCCAGTCGTTGAACCACTGGGCGGCAGTAAATCCTTCGAGTTCGCCCGACTCTTGGACTATCGACTCAACCTGGCCAATGAGCTTGACCAGACCGACGCGGCGCTCACGCTCAACCACTGACAGATCGGCGGGAGTTCGCATGATGAAGATCCTTTCAGACGTCATCACAAGTTACCGGGA
Source organism: Polaromonas sp. (assembly GCA_021153985.1). GTDB lineage: Bacteria > Pseudomonadota > Gammaproteobacteria > Burkholderiales > Burkholderiaceae_C > Polaromonas. The sequence continues at coordinate 40,961 of JAJKJM010000072.1, read as the reverse complement.
ACCCGCGCGCGCTGCAAGTGAAATCTGAAGTCGGATAAGCAAAGAGGTATTACCGATATTGCTTATTGGGTGTTTAGAGGTGCCGGTGATCTAAAGGTCAAGTCTGGCGTGGCTTAGGCCAGCCTGACATTCAGATCGGTATTCGCTGTAACTTCCACATTTACAAAATAAATATCCGCCAATTTCAACGAGGAAATTTCGTCGTGAACTGATTCTGCGAAAGATAGGTCGCAGACTGCGCCCAACTCAATGGTATGGGTTCTCAATGAAGAAGTCGGAGGCACCTATCGACCGCGTCGTCAGAAGGCTTGCACGCTAAAGATCATTGTTTTGCCGTATTGGATATTACGACGCAGAATTGCATATTTGACCTGCGTCTACGTGCTCAATAAGCTTCTAAACATTGAAAAGGCACGGCCAAATAATTCAAGCATACCGACAGACGTCCTCAATCTCCGAAGCACAGGAGACATTTGTCGAGTTGACGATTCGGCTCGTGCATTGACTTATTGACTATCCAACATAAGGAGTCGGTATGAATATCCATTGACTCATAAAAAACGGCGTGTGATCTCGCAAATCGCACGCCGTTTTTGCTGTTCTCGTTGGGGGAGACCCAGCTGTTTCAATAGCAGCCTGTAGTTTACGGAACCAATCAGGCACCGTCAATCCCCCTTTTTCTAAATTTTTTGCTCGTCAGCTAGCAGGGATCTGCGCGCGCGAGCGAAGGGGAATGTGATGCGTACCCAAAAAAGGTTTACACCAAAGTTACTGGCGTATTTTTTTGCCCAAGGCCGCGGGGCCGGCACTTTTGAAAACTTCATTCCGTGGCACAGAGTAGGACGTAGTGACCCCGGGAGCCAAGGTCGGTCGCACTTGGCGGTGTGGCGCGGCAGGCATCGTGAATTGCTTTCGGACAAGGAGTTCAACGCGCTGCTGTTTGCAACCATGCTTCCAAATCTCAGCGATGCGCGCGAGCAGTTCAAGTTGTCTCGCGACGATGCGCCGCACGAGATGCATGCCTATGACGTCCGGGCTCCGCACGGCCTATTTCCGGGCACTTTATCGATATGCAGGTCGCTCGGAGTGACGCACCCTCGCGTTCACGGCCATGGCCAATCAAGCGACTGGGAAATGACCACAGATCAGGTGCTGTTTCTCACGAATGGGCTTCACAAAAAACTATTGGCCATATCAGTCAAGGCAAACGGCGATCTCAGCAAACGCGACCGGGAGAAGATGCGAGTAGAGGAAGCTTATTGGTCATCGCGAGGCGTCACTTGGCTTTTAATTACGCCCGAGATTTATGAAGCATCTGTCGCCGAAACGCTCTGCCGCATTGCACCCTGGGGACTCGACTTGCCGGCTCCCGCATCTGATCGAGAAATTGCCGTCAGCACGGCACAACGCTGTGTCGGGCACAGCCTGACTTTTACCCTGAACGCAATCACAAGCAGCTTGAAGAATCCCCATGCAGCACACTGCGCATTCTGGCAAAGCGTTTGGCTGGGCGAATTACCACTTGATTTAAGGCGGGGATGGCGACCTCACTTGCCTATTCAATTGCTGCGACCCGAAGAATTTTCGAATCTGAATCCGGTTGCATCAGGGAGGTCGGCATGGCTCTGATTCACAACCAGACTTTTCAGATCACGGGGGACTCGCCCAATCAATTCGCCCCAAGCGGGATCTACAGAGTGATTGTTGCTGAGCCTGTGGCAAAGAAAACTATCGTTGTCTGCATACAAGAATTTGGCCAGCCATCGAACGTCCGGAAAGTAGTCTCCAGAGTGAAGAAAAAGCGACGTCTTCCGAAGAGGGCTCCACTGCCGCTGATCGGAAAACTCATCACGTTCGACACTGAAGATCTTACTGTCATGGAGCGTGAGCACAAACTCAGCATTGTTGACCTGGAACGCGAAGCCGAATATTTTAGGGAGCTGACATGCCAGAAGTCGAAGGATGAGTTCACGATCCGCAAGGATGCCATGCGCAACTTTTTGGATATTCCCTTTCTGACAGAGTCGATCCTGATGCATGGCGGCTTGGGTGGCTTGATCAGGGAAGCCCGCGCACGGACCAACTTAAGTCGAAATTATTTATACAAGCAGTGGTCGACCTTGTGCCGATTTGGGATCAGCGAGACCAGCTTGAAGCCAAGGCGTTTCATGTGTGGGGCGAAGGGCGTACCAAGACCAGTAGACCAGGGCGGTCGTTATAAACCTGGGAAAAAGGACGCGAAACAGAGGGTCACTCAGGCCGCCACCGGCGAGATCATTCCTTCCGAACAACCGGGCATGTCTACGGCTTGGCGTGAACGGATCATCTCCGCTGACAAAGCTCTCAAGTTGAAAGCCATCAAACCAACTATGAGGAAGCGTTACGAGTTAATTTTGAAAAGTAACTTCTGCCTCAAGTACTCCTTTAAGAACGGTGTGTTCATCGGCGAGAAACCAAAGCTCGGGGAGTATCCAAACTACCGTCAAGTCAAGCGCTTGTTGGAGACCCACTACAACACCATTGAGAAAATCCTTCAAAAGACCACCATAGGGCATTTCAACCGATCCCTGCGAGGCCTGAAGGCTAGAAACTGGCGCGGTGTTTCTGGCCCGGGGCATACCTGGGCGATCGACTCCACTGTCGGAGATATCTATCTTCTGTCATCCATCAATCGAACGTGGATCGTGGGGCGCCCCATCGTTTATGTTGTCGTGGACGTATGGTCTACGGCGGTGGTGGGGTTTTACGTCTGTCTCACCGGCCCCAGTTGGGCGACTGCAAAGATCAGCATCTTCAATGCCGCAGCCAATCCCGGATTGATAGGCGATATGTGGGGATATGAGCCAGTCCGGTGCCTGCTGCCATACCCCAGCTTGTGCTACCGGCTGATGTGCGATCGTGGAGGGTACCTGTCCAAGGGCGCGAGCTTCACTTCCCTTCAATTGCGTTTCAGCCTGGCATACGCGGCTGCCTATCGCCCTGACCTCAAAGGTCTGGTGGAGGTACTGCACCGCATCGCCAAAGATAAGCAGTTCATGTTTGCCCCGGGGACCATGGACGCTCGCCGGAAGGAGTTCGAATTGCGAAAATCGAACCCTGCCGGAAGCGGATTGACCGTCGCGGAGTATGTGCGATACCTCCATGAGATTTTCACCAACTACAACTTGACGGCCGATCGTTCCCATCGCTGCGATATGCACATGGCCGCAGCGGGTGTCTACCCCTCACCCGCAGGCCTTTGGCGCTGGGGACACGAGATGGGCATCGCATACACGCGCGCGATCCCACAGGCCGATCTGATCACCCAGCTGCTGCCTTCAGATAAGGCCCGGGTCGGTCGCTCTAGTGTTGTGTTCAGAGGCAACGACTACCAGTCGCCAGTGATTGAAGCTGAACAGTGGAGCACGATCGCCCGCAATCACGGCGGCTGGGACATTCCTGCCCATTTCTATCCCGGACCAGTTAAACGCATCTGGACCCCACACGCAGGCCATGAGGGCTTGCTGGATTTGAGCATTTCTGACCAGGCTAAAACGTCCGCAGAGGCGACCTATGATGAGATGGCAGATGTTATCGCCTTCACGCAAATGGGAGACCCTGCCAATCAGCACCTGAGGACCATGGAAGCTATCGATAGCCTCGCGCGGATTGAGGCCTTGTTTGCCAACTCCAAGAAGCTGACTGCGGAGGCGCTCTCATGCGCTTACGGGACTACGCCGTCGATCACCGAGGCGCGACTCATGGAAGTTGCCAACTCCGCGATTGCCGAAGGAAACTCTGAGGCCAAGGTCCGGGAGCGGCTCCGGGACGAGGCAGGGGAAGCCCACGCAGCCCTCGTGAGCCAGCTGTTCGAGGTAACCAGCAATGAGTGACTCCAAAGCTGCCTCGTCGCTCATTTTCAACCCCTACGAGGGATGCATCCTCGTCGACGCGCTGGGGCCGATTCTCACACAAGGTGAAGCCACCGTTCGGCTGGCTCGGGCGCCCAGGGTGCCTCGAGGCATGGGGGACATACCATCCGAAATCGCTAGACACATGCTGTATGAGCTCAAGGAATTTCATTTTCCGGATATCGAAGAAATAAGACTTCAGCAAACATCAGACCTCATGATCAGGCAATGCTACAAAAATAACGACCCGTCTCATCCTGCAACCTGGGCGGCTTTATATGGCGGATTACCCTGCCATTCACCCATCCCCCGCGCTTTTGCAGCCGCGGTAACGGGGCATTCCGGCACCGGCAAATCGGACGCCATCCATGGATGCCTGCGCTTGTTTCCCGGGCAGATCATTCCCCATGAGACGTTCCCCCGCCTGGTGGGGCCCCACTACCAGGTAACCTACCAGAGCATCGATGTTCCCGCCGGCGGTAAATCAGCTGAATTGGGCGCCAGGCTTATGGAAGATTGGGATCACTTCACCGGTGGAAATCGGTTCGGAACGACGCTCGCTCAGAAGTCATACACGGGCGCCAAGGTGCTGCGGGAGTGGCAACAGGTGGCCAATGCGCATTTTCTCGGCATCCTTCACTTGGACGAGATCCAGAATCTCTTCAAGATCCCAACCCTGGAGGCGCGAAGAAAGCGTAAGGCCGGTGAAGAGATCCCCGAGTTAAGAATCGCGGACGACGAATCCCTGAAGTGGCTACTGACCTTTATGAACTCAGGCCGGACGGCCTTGCTCGTGTCAGGCACGCCCGACGGTATGGCCGCCATCACTAAACGATTCAGCAATTCGCAGCGCTTTTCCACATCGGGCTACCACGCCTTCACGAGGTTCGAAAATCCGGAAGATCCGAATTTCATAAACTTCACCAAAGCGCTAAGCGTTTATCAATACGTCAAGAAACCGCTGATCGTCGACGCGAACGTTCGCAGCCTGATCATTCAACTCACCGGAGGGATTCGGCGAATCATCATTGCGCTATGGGTTTGCGGGCAGCGCGTCGCGTTGACGAAAAAATCGGGTGAATTTACGATAGCAGATCTTAACTACGCAGCCGCCACATTCTTGGCGCCCGTAGGCCCGGCGGTAGCAGCTTTGCTCAGCGGCGCTCCTGGTCGCATGGAGCGCTATGAAGACCTGCTGCCTCGTGATCAGCAGTACTGGGGAGATTTGTGGCGCAGTGCGTGACGAGTTGACCGTGATCGCAGCGACTTACACCGCCTTTCAGTTCCGGCGATTAAGCCGTCTGCGTCAATTCGACAATGATACGCCTAGCCTTGGCTCCACTGCAAGCGTACCACCCATAGGAATTCCCATCAGAGCGTTCACGGAGGCCTCCGCTGAATCAAAGAAGACAGCTAGTGCCAGAATGTACGCCGCAGGAGGCAATTGAACCGTTGGTCGGAGCAAATCTGGAATCCATAGATCGCTTCGTTCCGGCAGGACCTCAGCTAGCCAGGTCGCCGGAAATTCGCCCTTGAAGTAATTGACGATAGGCCGGATGCTTGTACTCCCATCCTTGATGCGTCTCGCACAACGTGGATCAAACCCCTTGATCTGTGCTTGGTTGATTATGGTTTCAACGACCTTAATCCTGTGGATTCGAGTCCTTTGCATCACGAGCTCTTCGTAGATCGCATAGAAGCGCTGGATACATTCGTTCTTTTCATACTCGATGTCAGCGGACAGATCGATGGGTGTCGATTGCTCTAAGCAGTCATCAGTCGCAAGTAGATATGCCAACGGATCGCTGGCCGTACGCAAAATTGATTTGTGACGGAAGCATCGACCCTGACCCGGGAAATGATGCGAACGCCGCCAGATCCCGACTCCATGGAATGATTTGTCTTCTCTCGCGCACTCAACGCAAAAATGCATTTCCGCTCGCGAACCCGGTGTGCCTCGATGGCCCAATGCCCAACCAGATGATTTTTCCGCTCGGGCCGCGGTAATGACTCTTCTGCACGCGTAGATCGAATGATTTCGCATGAACATTTCTGGCGTCTGTCCTGCCACCAGCGCCAGCACTTCCAGGTAGACCGGCTCGCTCCAGCGCAACGCTCTCCCATCTTTTGGATGGATGTTTTCCCACACTTCCTTCTCCGTCTTGTAGCCGTTTAATCTCTTGATTCTTCCGAAATAGCCACTGGAAAGTTCGTCGGGTATTGGAGAGGGACGGACCATTTCGGGACTCATGCTTCATCCTTTTGCTCGGAGCCGCGATTCAAAACCGCAAGAGACCGAATAACGAGTGACAAAGATCGGGCATGGGCCGCAGTGCCATCCCACGTAAAAGTCAATGCATCCACAAGCTCGTCGTTGCCTCTGACCGAGTCGGCGGTCACCCCACCCTCGTATTTCTCGACATACAGACAAACCGCCTCTGCCAAGCGCGAGACCCGCAATCCCTCTCCTTTGAGAATTCGGCTGATCTGGGATTGGCTGGCGTCCAAATCAGCAGCGATTTGCGCCTGCGTAATGCCGCGCGTCTTGCAGATGTGCCTGGCGCGTTCGGTGCGTGCTTTAAGCTTCAACCCATTCATGCATAAAGCATAACATAGCACATAAATGCATAGTCATATGAAACTAGCAGCAGCTTTCCTTCACCTCTTAACCGAACAAATCGGGCTTCCGCATTTCGCCGCCGTGGCGCTGCAGCGCCCGGTCGAGAGCTTGGCGGGTCAATGGAAGGCGATCCAGGGCAGCCAGTTTTGCTTTAAGTGCCGGCAGAGCCTGAGATATCTGCCAGAGCTTGAGTTGGCGTGCACCCACATGCTGGCGGAGCTCTAGCACCGCGCGATCAACTTCGGCACTGAGCGCCTGGTCTCGCATGTCCCATAAAACGCGGGGCCCACCCGGGTCCGTCGTAATTGCTTGGCGATTTGGCTTATGACCTTCAAGCCATGTACGGTCATTTCGGTACAGCCAGGCGTAGGTTCCAGGATCCATGGCTCGCATGAGCTTGACGCCAAGCCCAGGGTGGGTCTGCAGCAGATCCGTCCAAGCTTTACGCGCGGCGGCCTGAGTCTGCATTTTTCGGGCCTGGCACCAAGCAGCATGCAATCCGACCTCACTCAACAGGAGCTTGGTAATGGTCACAATGGAAACATCCGCATTCTTTGCAACCACCGCCTTGTCTGCTCCGTTTTTCAACCTAGCCATGGCCTGCTCACGCACATCGCCCACGAGCTTCTTAGGCCGCCTGCTAACGGACAGTCCCGCTTGGGCAGCCCAAGCCATCGCAGTTCCAACGTCGATTCCGACGGCCCTTGCCGCCATACGCACAGACTGCCCCTCTACTGTCAGTAGATCGACTAATTGACCATGCCGCGGGTCGCTCGCCAATCCTGCTTGCCCCGCTACTGATAGAACTTCTTTGGGACGGCGCGCGGACCGACTCAACGCCGACGAATAGGCATGCCAGAAGGCATCGGCGGATCCAAAAAGCCAATTGATCAGCACCAGATGTCGCAAGGGGTGCGTCCCACTACGGGGTGGGCGCAACAAGCGACTCAATTGGGTTATGGCCTCATCCATTGAGGCCGGCAATGCCTCCAGTTCAGGCAGAACGCGCAGGTTTTGCACGTAACCAAGAAAGCTCGATGCGATCATAGGCATCCGAAAATTGCCCCCACTGCTCACCCATTGGCGACGCTCAAGTTCGGCCCTGTAGACCTCATGCAAGCGAGCTGTATCGATTCGGCGAACGGATGCCTGAGACACCAAATCGCTCACTTGGGAGGACAGGCTTTGAAGCTGGGTCCGCGCATCCAGCATGGCGTTCCGTTTTTCTGCGGGCCACTCGCGAAAGTGGTTTTCATCGGGAAGATGCCACTGGAATCGCTCAACGCCTGTGGCCTTGAGGGTTGACTCCCTGAGCTGCTGACTATGCTTCTGGCATGTCCATACGCCAGGGTACTGATGGTCCATATGCCAGTAGGCCCAGCCGTAAGTAGTGCGGTCGTCCTTCATACAGGCCTCACAGGCCTTCAATGGGTGATTGGCCCTGAAACGACTGGTGAGGATGCCAAGCCGAAATTTAAGGTGGGCGACGCTGTCGCCGGCCATGCACGCGACGGCGTTTTCAAGCTCCTCCGCGGAAATAAAGGCGGCGTAATACGAAAGCAACGTGTGGTTCATTGCGATCTTTTCGACGCCGCCGAAACATCCAGCTGTACCCGCTACAAAGCTTGATAGCCGGCTTGGCACATCATGTTGCGACCCAGCACGCGGGTGGTCGAAGAACTGCTCACAAGTCCGTGAAGACAGCGCGTGACCCCAGAAGTAATGGTGACGACTAATCAGGCTGAACAGGGTCTCTCCTGGCAGCCATGACAGAAATGCCGGATTTCCGAAAAGATCGTTCGCGTGGTCCACGGAAGTGGTTTTCGCACTACGTAGCGCTATCGAACAGGTGCTTGAACTGGAATTCTTGGGAAATATTACCCGGACAAACTTGTAACTCAATGCTACATTGAAGCAGGATATCTGCGCCACGAAAAAAACCCTTGATGAGGCATTGCCATTGGGTGGAACCAGCCAAGCTTTTAGCGGCCCGTAGCTTTGGGGGAGATTGTTGCTGTGTATGCATTGGGAGCAGATTCAGGGGAGGCATTCGCCAAAAAGGCATCGATAGGAACAAGCACTTAGGTACTGGATTTCAACTGTAGATGAGGCCAGACAGTATCGATCCATCAGATTAATAGCCTCCACTTGGTAGGCTCGGGCTTGTCATTCAAAAAGAAAAGGGCGGGTAATCTGATGCGAGGATCTGAGTGGCACCGCTGGGAACCACACATTCACGGACCCGGAACGGTGCTCAATGACCAATTCGGTGGTGGAGACCCTTGGGACGCATATTTAACGCAACTTGAGGAGGCGATTCCGCCCATCGAGGTCCTGGCGGTCACCGACTATTACGTGACCCAAACTTATGAAGAAGTGGTCCGACGAAAAGCAGCAGGGCGCTTGCCGAACGTCAAACTGATCTTCCCGAACATTGAGCTTAGGCTTGACGTCGCCGCGAGATCTGGTTTCGTTAACCTCCACCTGCTTGTCAACCCAGAGCCTGGCCACTTGACAGAGTTGCATCGGTTCTTGTCCCGCTTGACCTTCCCGGCGCATGGCGATGAGTTCGGCTGCACCCCAGATGAACTCAAACGACTAGGTAAGGCTGCCGATGGCGGCATCACGGACGATCAGAAAGCCTTGGAATACGGCGCCACTCAGTTCAAGGTGAGCTTTGCCAGTTTAAGGACGGCCTTCAAAGCAAACGCATGGGCAAGTGAAAACATTCTCATCGCTGTCGCTGGCGCCGAGGGCGACGGAACCTCAGGCCTACGCCAGGCAGCCGACAAGACTATCCGAGAAGAGATAGAGAAGTTTGCGCATGTCATATTCGCAAGTAGCCCAGCCCAGCGGGAGTTTTGGCTTGGTAAGAGAGCCGTCACCGTGCAGCAGTTGAAGGAACGGTATGACGGCTGCAAACCTTGCCTTCATGGAAGCGACGCCCATTCATTGGAAACGATAGGTAAGCCGGTGGGTGACCGATATTGCTGGGTCAAAGGTGATGTGCAGTTCGACTCCTTGCGTCAGGCATGCATTGAACCCGACGGCCGCGCCTTCGTGGGGGTTGCACCACCGAACGCAGCAACGCCCTCGCAGGTTGTGTCCGAAATCCAAATACAGGATGCTCCTTGGTTCACGACCAGTACGTTGCCGCTGAATCCCGGTCTCGTGGCCATCATCGGCGCCCGCGGATCCGGAAAGACAGCGCTGGCCGACATGATCGCAGCCGGCTGTGACGCCGTGCACGAGGGAATATGGGAAGACGAACTCGCAATTAGTCCATCTTTCCTGGCCAGGGCGCGCTCCCTAGTGGGCAACGGCATTGTCAGGCTGAGTTGGGGCGGCGGTGAGACCGTTTCGAGGCGCCTCGATGGACGTGACATCGATGACGGACTGTCTTTTCCAAGGGCCCGTTACCTATCCCAGCAGTTCGTCGAAGAACTATGCTCGTCCAAGGGTGCATCCGAAGGGCTGATCGGAGAGATTGAGAGAGTTATTTTTGAAGCTCATGCCGATGATGACAATGATGGCGCAGTGGACTTCGAGCAACTGCGGGAACAGCGAACTACCCGCTTTCAACTGTCGCGACAACGCGAGATGGAAAATATTGGGCTGATTTCTAGCCGCATCGCTGACGAATTGGAGAAAGAGGCACAAATACCCGGTCTGGCTAAGCAATACGCAGCAAAGGAGCTCGTGGTCAAAGGCTATCTCGCCGACCAAGCCAAGCTAGTGGTGAAAGGTTCCGAAGAACAGGCACAGCGTCACGCGGAGATCAGCAACGCGACGCAGGCAATGTCAGCAAGAGTCGCCGCGCACGCGGCGCAACGGCGGGCGTTCGTGGCTCTGCAGGATGAAGTAGCGAGCACGCGCAGCTCCAAGGCACCGGAGATGCTGCGGCAGACCATGGGGCGTTATCCGTCAAGCGGACTTAGCGCGGAACAATGGGATGTGTTCATGCTGATATACAAGGGCAACGTGGACCAGGCACTGGACTCGTACATCGCCTGGGTGGACGGCGAGATTTCCAAGTTGGCAGGTCAACCTGCGGCACCGGACGCTCCCAAAATTGCCCCAATACCAGCGACCATCGACTTAGCCACAGTGCCGCTTGTTATCTTGCAAGCGGAACTTTCTCGACTGGAGCAACTGATCAGCGCTGATACGGTGATTCGCAACCAGTACGCGGCCTTGGGAAAGAAGATCGCCACTGAAAACGCAGCCATTCTAAATCTGAAGACTCGCCATACCGACGCTCTAGGCGCCTTTGATCGACGCAAATTATTGCAAGTCGAGCGCGAGGAAGCGTACAAGCGTTTGCTCGCCGCAATCACCAGTGAGCAGCAAACTCTGATTGACTTGTATGAACCGCTGACACAGCGCCTTGCAGCGGCGGACGGGACACTGCACCGGCTCAGCTTCAACGTGTCCCGGGTCGTGGATGTTGCCGCCTGGGCCTCCGCTGGTGAAGATAACTTGATCGACTGCCGAAAGGCTGGCACCTTCAACGGCAAAGGGGCGCTGGAGCGTGTGGCACTGAGTGAGCTCAAGAAGGTTTGGGAACAGGGAGCTGCCGAAGAGGTTCAGACAGCAATGAAGGCCTTTGTCGCGACGCATTGGAAGGCTTTTCTGGCTCATGCTCCTTACTCTCAGGCGGAGCCGCAAGAGTTCCGTCGGTGGCTCAAGAGCTTCGCCCATTGGCTATACGGCACTTCACACATTTCAATCAGATATCAGATCGCCTACGACGGCATCGACATCCGAAAACTCTCCCCAGGCACCCGTGGCATCGTACTGTTGCTGCTTTACCTCGCGTTGGACGATTCCGACGACCGCCCGCTAATCATCGATCAACCCGAGGAGAACCTGGATCCGAAGTCAGTGTTTGACGAGCTCGTGCCGCTCTTCATTCAGGCCAAGGCTAAGCGCCAGGTCATTATCGTGACTCACAACGCCAACCTGGTTGTGAATACCGACGCTGACCAGATCATCGTGGCCCAGTCGAGCCAAGCCCACGATGGAGGTCTGCCGTTCCTCACCTACCAAGCGGGCGGACTTGAGGACGCCCGCATCCGGAAGTTGGTCTGCGACATTCTCGAAGGTGGCGAAACCGCCTTTAGGGAGCGCGCTAGAAGACTCCGTGTGAGGCTTGAGCGCTAGTTCTCTATTGACGGCCTCTCAGCTATGCCCCTATATGTCTGCCATGGAATTCATCCAATACTTTTAAGCAAGGTCTCTACATAGTGATCAAAAGAATGGCAGCATGGAACAGCACAATCTAATACGCCTGATGGCGCACATCCTTCCGCTATCCCAAGCGCAGACCTTCGAGAGCGCAATTAGCGAGTGGGATCTGGTTGCTGTTGAACTAAGTGACGAGTTTGATAACTGCCCCTGCGGTCAGGAAATAAAAGAACATTGCTACATCCGCAACAGGGTCACCGGCCGCAACACCTATGTGGGGAACGTGTGCATCCGGCGGTTTCTAAAGATTGACACAGGCACTCTATTCGACGGGCTGAAACGAATTCGCGATGACCGCTCGGCCAATGCAAACGAGGCGCTGATCGAGTATGCGATGGAGCGTGGTTTCTTATGGAGCGACAAAGAATATCAATTCCTCCATGACACCAAGAAAAAACGTAATTTAAGCCAGAGTCAAATTGACTGGAAGGTGAAAATTAATCGGCGAATCCTTAACGAGACAGTGGTTGGTAAGCGTACGGTCCGTGGAGGAAGCACATGAGCGTCGTACGAAAGACGGCAACACTGCGTAACTTGCGCGAGCAACCGATGTGGAAGCTGCTAGCTGCTGATCGCGCGCCGGCTATCGCCGCACTGCTTGACAACTTGTTGCTTGAACAGGATAAGGTGCTACCTTCGTCAGTCATTGAAGAGCGCCTCATACGCGACCTGGAAACGCTGCGAGCAAACGGATATGACTTTCCCTTTGGAGCCAAAGCCTATTTGGCCGAGTGGCTTTCGTTAGGCTGGCTTACCCGTCGTCTGGCACCCGGCGCGGTCGAAGAGGAGTTCAGCCTCACGTCGGAGGCCGCCAATGCTGTGCGCTTTCTCATGGGCACCATCCAGCCGCGGCGCAGCGCAACAGAAAGCCGATTGGCCACCGTCATTTCTCAGCTCAATCGTTTGGCAGAGGAAACCGATGGCGACCGCAAAAGCCGGCTGGAATACCTTTTGGCGGAACGCGACCGGCTGGACCGAGAAATCGAACGAGTCAATAGCGGTGAGGTCAGGACGTTGCCTGACGATCGTGCCCTAGAACGCACGCGCGACATCATCTTCCTGGCCGAAGAACTCGTCTCGGATTTCCGTCAAGTACGCGACGAGTTTGAGCAACTCAATCGGCAACTACGCGAACGCCTCATGGACTACGAAGGGAGCCGTGGGCATTTGCTAGAGAAGCTCTTCAGCGGGGTGGATGTGATTGGCGAGAGTGACGCCGGACGCACCTTCCATGCGTTCTGGCGCCTGCTCAATGACAACGAGCAGTCTGCAGTGCTCAATGACGCCATAGATGCGGTTAGCTCACGTCCGTTCTCCCGCGCGCTCCTGCCCGCTGAGCGTCGCATGTTGCGCAACCTCACTACTATGCTGCTGGCAGAAGGCTCTGCTGTGCACGACGTGCAGCAGACCTTCGCCAGGGGCCTCAAGCACTTCGTTCAAAGCCGCGAGTTCATGGAGAACCGCCGGCTGCACAGTCTTCTGAGGATCGCACAGCGCAGCGCTCTGGAGGCCAAAGAACAGTTGCGCACCAACGCCAACATTGGCTTCTCACTAACCTTTACGAGCGCCAGACTCTCCTCGGCAGCGCAGTGGGGACTGTTCGATCCGACTACACGCGTTGGGGATACCACGATGGAACTAGTTCCAGAGGGCGAGCTGTCCATGCAAGATATTAGCGAGATGGTGCGGCGCTCCGAAATCGACTTGCGAAGTCTCAAGCGCAATATTCTCAGCCTTTTTGAAGACAGTGAAATAGTCAGTTTGTCCGATCTCTTGCAACGCTTTGACGCGGAGCAAGGTCTGGGAAGCGTGGTTGGCTACATCTCCCTCGCTACCAAGCACGGACAAATCATCAACGAGCATCCGTTTCCAATTGAATGGACAGGAGCGGATGGCGTGCGCCGCAGCGCGCAAGCACCCAGTGTTTTCTTCCTTCGTCAAAACGCCCATGAACTCGAATCCTGATATCTCGCACGGCCTCCCCGTCAATTCCGAGAACACACTGTACGAGCAAGGCATCCAGTCGGAGGCGCACGCGTATCAGAACGACCACGCCGTTTCGATGAACACGTTACAGACCACGTCCCAGGTCAGTTTCGAGGACGACATGGGCAAGCTTCCTCTGGAGACGCGCCGCGCCCTGGTACAGCTGCTCTCTGGCCCGCTCATCGATGGGAGGCGCCATCCCAAGGCTTGGGACGTAGTGCTGCGAGATGAGCTGGCGCTTCGCAGTTTCCTGCATGAGCTTTTTCTGGACCTGGTATTGGACCGAGACCAACAGGTGGCTTTTTTACGCCAAGTAAGCAGCACAGAAGCAGATATTCCCATTTTGCTAAGACGCAATACTCTGTCGTTCGTCGAGACAGCGCTGCTACTCTTCCTGCGTCAACGCCTCACCCAAGCCGACACGCAGGGAGAGCGGGCCGTGCTGGACTTGCAAGAGATGCTGGAGCACCTCAAGGCGTTTGAGCGCTCGGACAACGTTGACCAGGCCCGTTTTTCCAAACAATGCGATGCTGCGGTAGAAAAGGCCAAGAAGCTGGGCCTAGTACGCAAGTTGGCCAACACCCAGGAGCGTTTTGAAGTCTCACCGGCGCTGAAGTTACTATTCCCCGCCGAGGAAATTGAGATGCTGACTCGCGCCTACGAAGGAGCGCTGAACGGACAGAACGCGATGGAAGCAGGAGCTGGGACTTCCCAAGACGATAACGAAGAGGCCGATGCATGAAAAGCCCAGAGACAAATGCTCTGCTGGCATCCATTGAGCCCAGTGCAAGTTCAGCCGCAGACCTCTTCGCACCTCCAGGCATCCCCGCCTTCTTGCTTAAGCCCACAGCAGCCGCCTCCGCGCTCAGCATGACCACCCGCTCTGGACCTCCTCAGGAACACCCCTCAGAGCCCGCGCTTGTCGAACCCGTGATTTCACCCCCCCTCGACTCCCTCGTAGCGGCCGACCTGCCTGCCGGTGTTACCTCACGCCAAGTGACTTCTGTGGATGAGCAGGATCCAGACGTACGCGCCCAGTTCCGGTTGCGCCGGCTGCAAGCCTACAACTGGGGCACCTTCCACGGCGTGGCCGACTTTCCTATTGCGCACGAAGGCTACCTCTTCGTAGGGAACTCGGGCTCAGGCAAGAGCACGATGCTCGATGCTCTGGCAGCACTAACCACCCCTCCGCGCTGGCTTTCCTTTAACGCCGCAGCCCGGGAGGCCGACCGCAGTCGCTCTGACCGCAACCTGGTTACCTACATCAGAGGTGCCTGGGCGCGGCAGAGTAATGATGAGCGCGAGGCTATTCAGCAATTCCTCCGAAAGGGCACGACCTGGACGGCACTAGCTGCGACCTTTCGAAATGCCGACGGGCAAATAGTCACACTTGTCATACTGCTGTGGCTACGAGGGGCCACCACATCATCCCGGGACGTCAAGCATGAGTACATGGTGTTCGAGCGGGAGTTCGATGTCACCGAGCTTGAGACTCCGTTTGCAAAGACTGACCTGGATGTTCGCAAGCTCAAGGCCGCGTTTCCCGACACATTTATCCGTGAAGAGTTCGTCGCCTACCAGGAACGCTTCTGCCGCTTACTGGGCATTGAGAATGAACGCGCGCTGCGTCTGCTGCACAAGACCCAGTCCACCAAAGACCTCGGAGACCTCAACGTCTTTCTGCGCGACTTCATGCTTGATGAGCCGGAAACCTTCGAAGTGGCTGATCGCCTGGTCAAGGACTTCAAAGAGCTCAACGAGGCCCACGGCGAGGTGGTTTCTGCCCGAAAGCAGATTGAGACGCTACGACCGGCGCGCGACATGTTCGGCGAGCGCGCACAACTGATCACTCAGCTTGAGGAACTGCTGGACCTTGATGCCCACCTCGATAGCTACGGCCAAGAGCGTCGGGCCAAGCTGCTCAATGTCGAAATTGAAACGGTCAAGAAGGAGATCGCGCACGCGCAAATCCAGATCATGCAGACCAAGGCTCAGGAAAGCCATGAGAAAGGGCTGCGAGATCAATTCAATGCACAGCTGCAGGGCTCCGGGGGGGCGCTGCTTCAAAGCCTGGAAGAGCGCATCTCTCGTGCTGAGGGTCTGCGCATGGGCCGCCTATCAAAAAGTGAAGTGGCCAATGCTGCCTGCCAAGCGCTGGACTGGGCTACCGCCGATACACCGCAAGCGTTCCTGCACATTCAGGAGGAGGCGCGTGTGCTGCTGGATAGCCCTTCGCCGTCCGAGGCACTGGACCAGCGTCGCGATCCCGTGAAGGCTGAATTGGACCAAAAGGCGGGTCGTCTTCAAGATCTCAAAGGCGAAATCGAGTCTATGACTCGGCAACCTTCCAATATTCCTCAAGAATATCTGCGCATACGTCAGGCCTTAGCCGAGGATATGGAGGTGGAGTCCAAAGATTTGCCCTTTGCTGGCGAGCTGATGGAGGTCAAAGCGGAGGAGGCGCGCTGGACGGGCGCCATTGAACGGGTTCTCCGAGGCTTCTCGCTCTCCATAGTGGTGCCTGAGGAGCTCTACGCAGATTTTTCTCGTGCTATCAACGCGCGGCACACTGGTATGCGCCTGGTGTACCTTCGCGCGCTCGTGGTCCCGGATGACCGTCGCACGCTCGGTGAGGCCTCAATTGTTCGAAAAATCAATTTGGCTCGCGGGCCACATCAGGAGTGGGTACGCCAACAACTGCGCAGTCACTTCGACTACGAGTGCGTAGAGGATCTGGTTGAGTTTCGGCGTTCCATGAGAGCTGTGACCGTCAGCGGGCAGGTCAAGCACAGTGCAACCCGCCACGAGAAAGACGACCGCCGTGGCGTGGGCGACCGCATGCAATGGGTCATGGGTCTGGACAATCTTTCCAAGCGCCTAGCCTTCGAGCAGGAAGCCCAGCAAGTGGCCATTCGTCTGTCAGTCCTGCAGACTGAGCTCAAAGCCTTGGGTGAAGAGCGGAAAACATTGGAGCAGCGTCGCGTGCATGCCAACACGCTGGTCAATCTGACCTGGGAAGAGATGGATGTCAAAGGCCTTCTCACGGAAATCGGGCAGCTCAAGCAGCAACTGGAGCTGGAGACTGCGCGCCATCCAGATCTAGTCGAGCTCAAAGAGAAATCGGAAAACCAGGAGATTCACTACAACGATGCCGTCCGCAAGCGACAAGCAGCGGAGGCTGAAGAGCGCCAAGGGATTATGCATCTCCAGGGCTTTCAGGAAACTCTGAACAACATTAGAGTTTCCCTCCCCTTAAGCGATTCCCAACGGCATGCCCTAGACGAGCGGATTCAGAAAACCAAACGCACTATTACTCTAGGGGATCTCGACAACATACTGCTGAGTGTGACCCGAGCCATAGGAAATGAACGTGACACGCTCAAAGGCAAAGCCGCCACTTTGCAGTCAGCGGTTGAACGAATCTTTTCGGACTACGTCCGGCTGTGGTCCGCGCAGGCAGGCGGGCTGGACGCCAAGCTGGAGAGTGCCACCGACTTCTTTGCCAAACTCGAGCGACTGGAAACAGATGATCTGCCCCGAGTGGAAGACCGCTTCCTAAAGCTGCTACAAGAGCAAAGCAACCAGAACTTGGTTTCCTTGCAGAAAAAACTCTCCGATGAACGCAAGCGCATCTATGACCGCTTGGAGCAGGTCAATGCCAGTCTAGCTACCGCAGATTACAACCCGGGCACCCACTTGGTCATTGAGGTGCACGAAAGAACGCTGGATGATGTGAAGGCCTTCCGAGAACAACTGCGTGAAGCTCTCTCTCAGGCCTTCAGCCTAGACAAGGAGGAGGCCGAGCGACGCTTCGCAGCGTTGAGCGCCATGGTTAAGCGTTTTTCCAGCCAGGAAACAGTCGATCGGAACTGGCGCTCTCTAGTGCTGGACGTGCGCTTGCATGTGGACTTCCGGGTCCGAGAGCTTGACGAGGATGATATCGAACGGGAGGTGTACCACAGCGGTGCGGGCAAATCCGGCGGGCAGCGTCAGAAGCTTGCCGCGGCATGTCTGGCTGCAGCCCTTCGGTACCAGCTCGGTGGACAAGACCGGACGGTACCAGCATACGCGACCGTGGTGCTGGACGAGGCCTTCGACAAAGCCGATGCGGAGTTCACCGCAGCAGCCATGACTATCTTCAAGACTTTCGGCTTTCAGATGATTATTGCCACCCCCATGCGATCAGTCATGACGCTTGAGCCCTTCATCGGTGGTGCCTCGATCGTGCATATCGCAGAGTCGAAGTACTCACGTTTCTCGCAGGTGATGTACGACACAAAGCGCGGTGGTCTCGGATTTTCTGATGAAGACCGCGCCTTAGCGCAAGAGGCGAACTGAGACCCCATGGCATCGACCATATCCCGCAAACGCGTTACCGCTCAGAAACTTCAAAGCCCAGAAGAAGTTCTTCAGGTCTTTACCGAGCGGTTCAAGGTCAAGTTTGGTGAATGGCTATACCGGGGGGCCTTTGGCAATGATCCCTACCAATATGCAACTCTCCTAGCACCTGTTCACGCACAACAAGAGCAGAAACTCATCACCGAAGAGGTGCTTCCTGATGAGCACTCCTACATTGAAAACGCCGCCGCGGAACCGGATACTCCAGGGGGCACATCGTCCGGCGAGACCAGTACCTGGCCCTTGCGGTACTCGCTAACAGGTCTCAACGAGGAGACCGTTCTGGCCAAGATGGCGGATATCTCTACTTGGGTGCGGGATTGGCATCAGTATGAAAAGAGCCTTCCTGAGGGCGTAACTATGCACTGGGTCACCCGTCGTTGGTCCAGGCTCGGGGAACAAACTTTGCCCTTGGCAGTGACCGTCGAAAATGCAGAGGCGTTGGCCCAATGGACTGGGTTTTCAAAGCGCTGGAAGCGTGCCTGTGTCCGGCGTGACGAATTCATTGAGCAGTTTGAAATCACCCGGTACTCCTCCCTATGGATTCGACACAGTGAGGTGCTTGCTGACTGGGCAGAAGAAGACATCGAGCGACTGCAGACGTTACTAGGATGGTTTTTCAGAAATCCCTCGTCTGGTCTATACCTACGCCAGTTGCCAGTTCCTAAGATTGACACCAAATGGATCGAGACCCGAAAGGCCATCGTGCGTGACTTCACGCTAGCAATCAATGGCCGGTCTATCAACGGCGCCACACAAGACTTCCACGAAGTCTGCGGGCTACGCAAGCCAGCATCAAAATTGCGACTGCGCATCCTATGTCCCAAGCTGAGAGCAAGCCTTGGCGGACTATGCGACATCGAAGCTCCGGCCGCAGAAATCTCCCGGATGCCGCTTTCCATACGGGCAGCTTTCATCGTGGAGAACCTGGAGACTGGATTAGCGCTTCCGGACTTCGAGGGAATGGTTGCCTTCATGCGCCTAGGGCATGCAATCTCGGAACTCGCGCACATCCCTTGGTTGTGTCCAGACCATTTAGAGCACAGTACCCAGCAAGGATGTTTTCCTCGGCTTCTGTATTGGGGTGACCTAGACACGCATGGATTTGCAATTCTCTCTCGAGCTCGAGGTATTTTCTCACGGCTACGTTCCGTCTTGATGGACGAGACAACCTTCCTGCAAGGTCAAGCACTATGGGTAACCGAGCTAACTCCATTCCGCGCCGAGGAGTTGAAACACCTCACACCCACAGAGCAGGATCTCTATATCGGACTACGTAACGGCAAATGGGGCGCGAACCTTCGGCTGGAACAGGAGCGCCTGCCTTGGCCAAAGTGCTTGCAGGCACTGCAAGAGGCCGTGAGTTCACCGTCAACGTAGTGGCCTTCTTTTCGTCCCGAGTGCGACCAAACCGCGCTCGGATGCAACAGCGGCGGCATAGGTTCGAGTAGAAAACGGATCGTTCAGTGCACTTCCGAAGTAGCTGTTCATCCTGGTCTTGATGATGCTGATCGAGGTGTTGAACGAAATTTCCTTGCAGCCAGAGAGAACGGCAACGCTCACTCATGGCTGAAGGTAACAAATGACCTCACTATTTTCTCGCTGCGTCTACGCGGTGCGCCGCTTCGCCTTGGTCAATACCCGTGCGTGCTATTTCGAAATCCTTACGGGAGAACTGAGCGCTGGCCTGATTAAGCTCATTCCTGCGTTTGGTAAAGTCGTCCATGCTGGCGATTGCCGCCTGTTCGTCGCAGGCATAGACCAACTTGACCTCGCGAAACACCCGGGCGTCGTTCCTGAGCGTAAGGTATTGGTCGCCGCTGCCTTTGTGGGCCGAAGCTCTCTCCGATGGTTTCAGAAACGTCATCAACGAAGTGAGAATGGCAACAACCGCAGACATGATTCCCGCAATATCTCCATGATCCTTAAAGAACGCAGCGCCTGCCAAGGCGCTTAACACCACAGATGGGATGCCAAGCCAGTAGTGATATCGCGCCCAGCGATCACCCGCATTGAAATGTGCCTTCCCTGAATGGATGCAGTCTTCTTCTATGCGTTCGAGCTCGGCGCGAATCGCGGGTCTTGGATCAGGTAAGGCGCTCATGTTCGCTCCAGGGCTCAATGCTTCTTGTCTTTGGGTGGGTTCGGATCATTGCCATAGCTGTCACTGTCCCGAATTTTTCCATCTTTGCGGTGCACAACTACCTCCACGTTCTCCCGCTTTGCCTGTTCCGTTGCGCGTTCAATCACTTCCTTTTGCGTAGGCAAAACCACACCGGCGCGTTTAGCTCCCTCTTTTTTGGTGGCCCAACCGTCGTTATGCGGCACCACATGAATATCTTTCTTGGTCATTTTTGAAACCCTCCAACATGTGAACTTACGACATAAGGCAGGAGCAGCGCACCTTTTTGGTATTGCCCGCACCACCGCCGATGGGCCCCGTAAGCGAAAGCCCAAACACAAACTGGTCCAACTCCTTAGTCGAGACACAGAATTCAGAACACCCTCAATCCTGGAGAGATGTTGCGCCTCAGAATGCCATAAACATCTTCCGGAGATTTTGTGAAATTTACACATACTCTCCATCGAGTTCTTTTCGGGACATCGGCAAAGCCCTTGGAGCCGATCTTGAGTGAGACCAGCGTCGTTGTATCGGATCAGGGTGGGCGCCGCCGCCCGCCCATTCGCCAGTCCTGCACCAAAGTTCAAAGTAGTAGAGCCATTCCGCAGTCCACGGAATATAAGTTTCGGCAAGACTCATCTGTGGCACCCAGTCTCGGTCATTGGGCCACCAAAGACAAAGCCGAGTCCCTTTCTCACCGTATGTGTAGGTATGTGGAATCTTCTTTCCGCCGGCCAGAATCGTCAGATCTGGTTTAACCACAATCATGTCTGGTTGCTGCCCGTCTGGCATCACCTTCAAAACGCATTGGTACAGTCGGCCGAATGCGCCGGGAGCCAGACTCACATGAAAGTTCAATTCCCTACCACGGTAGCTCGCACGCGCGCCAGGCAGTCCAATGGCCTGCAGCTCCATTGCTCGCTGAGACACGGTAGGTATAGGGTTCGGGCGGAACGGCACTTCAGTTACCGAAGAATGTGTGGCCGCGGGCGGGGAGCGCCATCGTCGTAGCTGCCGCTGTTCCCACTGTGATGATGCGCCGATCTGGCTTGGCGATAGGGCGTGGTTCTTCGAGTTCGCGCACGGCCTGCGCAGCACGAGAACCAAACGCTTCATCAATGACCTTCAGGAGGGTGTCCAGGCCTTCACGTTGTTCGATGCACTGCAGAATTTGCTGCAGATGATTGGTTAGCAGGGAATGCCAGTTGGCAAAGGCCGCCTGCCGCTCAGAGGTGTTCATTCCACTGGCAAGGTTGTCACCCGGCGCTGTGAGGTTAGGCAAATTCCAGAACTCCCCGCCGCTGGCCAACTGGTGCCGCTCGAAGCACAGCGGCATGGTGTCCACAATATCCAGAAGCAGATCCAACGGACTTTCATGCGCAATGGGCGCGCGCAACGCGTAGGCCGCTGCGGCCAATGAGGTGAGGAATATGGACCTGGGCGCGAAGTCCGGCCCGTCCGTCGGGACACCGAACGCTACATTGCGGTGCAACTTGAGCAACTGCACCAGACGGGCGAGGAGGCGATTGAGGACTTCGTCTGCATCCGGCAGCGGCAACATATCACCACGCGCCGCCGCCTCGGAGAAGCTCGCCAGCTTGGTTGTGGTGAACAACGGGCTAATCCGTGCAGCATCGTTGAAGGCATTGGCCAAGCCCATTGGATTACTTGGCTCAAACAAATGAAGTTTTCGGTCCGGCACTTTGGCGTGGGTCTCGCCGTGGAGGATGCTAAACAGGGGATCTTCAATGATCGGCGTGATGTCCGCACGCATGCCATCAGCATATTCCAGCGTAATGCAACGCTCCCACCTGGTAATTCCCAGTCCATGCATCTCGGCGTAACGCTTGAGCACCGTATACAGGTCGTTGAGCAGCTTGGCGGGATTGTCACCATACACAAGGTTGGCCGCATGCCGCAGCCGGATCACTACGTCGATGTCAAAGCCATCAGGGCGCCATTTTGTTGGCCGAGTAAGGGTGCCGATGACTCGTGATCCCTGCGCATGCACGGCGATCGTTAAATCGCGAAATTCTTCCGATTCCATGACGTAGCTGCCTGTCGCGCCATAAGAGCGCTCCATCGCATCCAGCTGTGTTTGCGTGGGCTCGTTATATTTGGCGATGGCATCCGCCAGATAGAAAAACTTCGGGGATGAGACGCGAGAGAGTTGCCGCTTCAAGGGCATGGGAAGAGGATCGCGGTGCATGGTGGCTACCTTTCACATTGCGTTGATCGATCGCCTCAAGCCGAGGCTTCGGGCTTCTTGCTGAAGAACTGATCCAGCTTGGTGTGCCCCGCTAGGTTGCCCGGGCGGTATTCCCGGCGCCGGCCGTAGTGAAGGACCCCAGGCAACGCCAGGCGTGTCATGACCGTGGGATGCAGGACTGCCTGGACATTGATTTCGCGCGGTTCTTCATCCAGGAAGCGGCCAGCCCAAGCGTGGGCCTCGTTCATGCTGCTCACCTCGCAATGCTGCATGCCTCCGGCGTCCGGAAAGGTGTGCAGCTTGGTTCCGTCAATCTGCAGCGGATGCGGAAGCCCGGTTGCCTGCTCGGCCATCCATTTCAAGGTAATGTCCGACAGCCGCGACTCATCTTCTGCGTAGCTTCCGCCAATATCTGAGTGATTACCGGCAAACCAGACTTGCTGCAGCCACTCCGGCTCGCCCGGCCGCGCAGGCCATTCTCCAAGTGTGGCCCACGGTACGCGAGCAAAGTCCTTGCGCGTCTCGTCAATAGCCAGCGCATGGCGTGCATAACGGACGCGCGTGTTGAGCGAGTTGTCATAAAAGCGGAAGCGCCAGGCGGCGATGTGCCAGCTGAAGTTGCCTTTGTGGGGAAAGTCCTTGATCGTCTTGACGCTGGTGTTCACGTATCCCGCTATCAATGCGAGAGCGATGGCGCCGGTGAACGCCCAGAATGCAGGCCAGAAGCTAAACCAAGGCATGAGTGAGACAATGCCAGCGGCCGCTGCGGTCGTCAAACCGACAAACGCCGCGAGGCTCAAGCCCATCAGGAGGCGACGTGGTCCGGGAGCGCCCAGCGCCGCCACTGTGTCGAAGACGCCGATAAAGTACGGCACCACGTTCGACTGACCGGCATCATTTTGGCTGCCATATTTCTCCCGAAAGCGTCGTGCTTTTTCCAGCCGCTCGTCCTTCCGCTCAGGCTTATCGCTGCCTGAACCGTGTTCGTAAACCTGCGAAACTGCTTCATCGGCAATCCGGCGAAGGTTTTTGCCAAAGCGGGGTAGAGGACTGCCGTCGGCGGCGTGGGAAGGCACTCCGCACAAGGACATGACGCCGCCGACGCACCTGGCGGTGTAGGCGCCACGGCTAAAACCGAAGAGGAAAACCCGATCGCCCGGCTCGTAATGCTTGAGGATCGCCTCGTAGCAGTCGGCAATGTTGCGGCTGATCCCTGTGCCCGTAGCAGCGCTCCAGATTTTTCGGAACTTCTGCACCGGCCGGAAAGGAATCTTGCCTTCATCAGTCTCCGTGCCCAGTCCCGCGTCATAAAACGCGATTTGCTCAGCCGGGTTGATTGGGCTTTCCGGTCCGTGACGGGCGGCGCGAAACAGTTTGTAGATGTTGCTCAGATTCTGGTCCGGCTTCAATCCGCCAGCCTGGCCGGTGCCGTCCGAGAAGATGATGATGTTTTTAGGCATTTGCTTTTCCTCTTTTTAATTGCGTTACCGTGCGCAGATTTTTTTGATATCGAGTGTGAATTCGCAGCGATCAACGCCTCCGCTGTTCCAGCGGTGTTGGTCCAGCTTTGCGGTGCAACCTGCGTCCTCCAGCAAGGCCTTGCCGCCCCGTGCCTCACACACCAAGACAGCCGAGTCACGACCATCGCGCAGCACGCGTATCGTCAAACCACTGAAAGGCTTCATTAGCGCTGGGTCATGAGCTGTTGAGAGTTGCAGCAACTCCGCTTCAGGCAACCCGTCGGCCGCGCGGCGATAACGGACGGTGGCATCCACCGCAGCGGAGACCTTCGTCAGAGCAGAGGCCAGGTAGTTCATTTCCTGAGCACTTGGCTGCGTCGCGCAGGCAGTAACCAGGCAGACGGCTAGTACCGCGATGATCTTGTAGATGTTTTTCATGCCGATTCCCTCCAAAAAACGAGCTTTCCTGTTTGCACACTACGACCGGTGTCGAGATTCCAGTCCTCAAGCCCGTCCAAGGCATTCGACCCGCCCTCAATCAGCGCATCGTCGAGACCTTTCCAGACGGCCAGGACATTGCTCCTGGCGCGTTCATAAATGGCCTGGTAGTCCATGAGACCTTCGGGCGTTCGCAGCTGCAGGGTGTAGCTCGTGTCGATCGAACTTTCCGTGGGATAGGCGAGATTCAGCTCTGCGCTGACATGGCGCGCAAAAGGAAATAAGTGATTGGCGCCGGCCATCGCCGCCAAAATGTCCCGGAAACCGCAGTGCCAAGCACCGGGCAATGGTGGCCCCTCTGTCAGATCTTCGGGATAAGCAGCAGCCAGCATCGCCAGCCACACCTGGCCGACAGCGGGATCAATCTCGTCTTCGTCGTCTGCTGCGTGGCACGCGGCGATGCCCGTAGCCAGATGCTCCGACAGGCCGGTGTCGCCAACATTCATCACCCGGGGGAAAATGAAAGCGTCCTGGTGCATCTCGCAGCGCCGATGTTCACCTTCGTTTCCCTGGTAAGGGCCAACCCGGCGTTCAACGACGGGATGGATGGTCATATCGGTGACCATGTGGGCCGCAAAGCCCAGTAGCCAGGCTGTGGCTTTAGGTCGGATACTGGGTGGCAGTTTCGCTACGGTAGCCACGCCAACCCGCAGCAGCGAAGCATTGCGGGTGTAGTGCATGGCGTCCGCCCACCTCTTTTGTCCGCTTTTGAGGGTCAAGTAGGGGTAGTCCGGGCTGACAGCACCCAACTCCGCGTACTTCAGGTAGAGCCCAAGGCTGACCAGCGTGTCTTCGCGCAACCCTGCCGAGTCGGCGCGCTTCTGGGCGTCATTGACAACCGCGATATGAGCATAGGCGCCGGGCATGCGAACTCCTTAAATAGACTTGAGGTCAGACGGTGGGTCACCGTCGGCGCCACCACACCGACCAGGAAATGACCGCTTTACACTTGGCAGACGATGGCCCGCCCCTTGCAGAATCTGTGCTGGGATGGCATAGTTACTGCCTGAGTAAGCAACGACTTCGCGATTCACCAGAATGGCGAATTCATTGGTAAATTTGTAATATGTTGCTTGCATAGGCAACAGTGTACGCCTTTTTTTGGCGTGGAAGGAATTATTTAATGGCGCAGTCCGGCCTAGGGTTGCTTTTGCGTAAATTGCGCGAAGCCCGAGACCTGTCCTCCCGCGAGCTGGGACAGCTCGCGGATATCGATCACACGTATATCTATCGCCTGGAAACCGGCGAAAAGCAGTCGCCCTCCGACGATCTACTGACTCGGCTACTACGCGTTCTTAAAGCCGATCAACGAGAAATCGAGATGGCGCAATGGCTGACGGCCAATGAGGCCAACCCTGACTGGGTGGAGTACACACTGGGCACCGACATGACCGCTGAGATGTTTGAGATGGGTGCCAGCATGCGGCACCGCGGTGGCGCGCGCCCCGACATGGAAACCATCGAAGCTCGCGTGCGCAAAGCGTTCGAGGACTGACGTGGTCGACGAACTGGATATCCGTAACAAGGCGCGCCAGTTTATGGTGGGTCTGGATTTGTCCAGAATCGATACGAATCTGTCGGTTTACATCCAGAAGGTCAAGGCCAAGCTGAAAACCGAGGAGATGAGCGAAGGCGACTCCGGCTACACGTTAACCAAACGAGATGGCACGTCAACCATCATTGTGAATGAGCTGGAACGACGAGAGCGCCAGAGATTTTCCGCCTGCCATGAGATCGGGCATATCGTGCTTGATCTCAGCTCCAATCACAAAGAGACTCCGCCTTGGTCTTACGCTAAACGTGAAGACAACGAAATTGCCTGTGACATGTTCGCGGCTGAGCTACTAATGCCGTATGAACAATTCAAAGCCGATGTGGATAAGGCGGAGCCTTCTTTTGAGTTGGTTGAGCGGCTTCGAGCCAAGTATGTGACCTCGTTTTCTGCTACGGCCTCGCGCGTGGCCGCTGTTACAGACTACCCCTGTGCTTTCGTCACGATGAACTCCAGTGTCATTCGCCACGCTTCGCGCTCTGCAACTCTGCGCACGCTGAACGCTTGGATCGTGCCGAAATCGCCTATCCCTGGCGGCTCCGTAGCCCACCAGTTAGTGAAGGATAGTGAACGTTCCGGCGAATCTTCAGATGTTTCCCAAGACGTATGGTTCCAAGACTGGCCTCAAGGTTATGACCTTATCGAGCTGGCCAAGCACTATCCCGAGTATGACGAAACCTTCGCACTGCTTTGGTTTGACGGCGATAGCGGCCCAGAAGAGCCAGTTAACACATTCTCGGCAAAGCCACTAGAGGATGATGGCGGGCTCAAGGAGCTGGATGGAGTCCTACAGTTCTCGAAACGAACAAAGCGCAGATAGGATATATGCAACCGCAGCGCATCCGAAAACAAGCAATGGAGGGGCATGAGCCCAATCGGGAACGGTAAAAGCACCGCTTGTTGCGCACTTGAGCTTGCAGATCAGAAGATGCCCAGTTCCAGAACCATGTACGACTCCATTTTGTGGAGCGTCTTGCGGAGCGACCTCTATGGAGGAGTCATTTGCCGGTAATCGCCTGCGCATCGCACGCCAGCAAGAGAACTCGCTAGCTAGCGAGGGCTACATATTGCCATTGTTGGCAGAAGAACTTCTTCGGAAGTACGTGTTTACGACTTTAGAAATCCGTCTCAAATATCCAACAGCCCGCAAACCCGCATGGATGCTAGCGCCGTGTTTACGACTTTAATAACCTGTTTACGACTTTAATTGCGCGGAATAGCATTGCATGCCGCCCTAAATCCGTCACTCCACAGTGACGGATTTAGCCAGGTTTCTTGGTTTGTCCACATCCGTCCCGCGCGCCACAGCCGTGTGATACGCCAGCAGCTGCAGCGGCACCACATGCAGCAGCGGGCTCAGCGCGCCGTAGTGTTCGGGCATGCGGATCACGTGCAGGCCTTCACCGCTTTCGATGTGGCTGTCTGCGTCTGCCAATACGTAGAGGACGCCGCCGCGGGCGCGGACTTCCTGCATATTGCTTTTGAGTTTTTCGAGCAATGCGTCGTTGGGGGCGACGGTGACGACGGGCATCTCGCTGGTGACTAGCGCCAGGGGGCCGTGTTTGAGTTCACCGGCGGGGTAGGCCTCGGCGTGGATGTAGCTGATCTCTTTGAGCTTCAGTGCGCCTTCGAGTGCGATGGGGTAATGCAGGCCACGGCCCAGGAAAAGTGCGTTTTCCATCTTGGCGAAGTCTTCGGCCCAGCTGATGACCTGCGGCTCTAGCGCCAGCACGGCTTGCAGGGCTGCGGGCAGGTGGCGCATGGCTTTGAGGTGGCCGGCTTCTTCTTCGTCTGTGAGCTTGCCTTTGCTTTGTGCCAGGGCGAGTGTGAGCAGGAAGAGGCCTGCAAGCTGGGTGGTGAAGGCTTTGGTGGAGGCGACACCGATCTCAACGCCGGCGCGGGTGATGTAGGCGAGCTTGCATTCGCGCACCATGGCAGACGTCGACACATTGCAGATGGTGAGGGTTTGCGTCATGCCCAGGCTTTGGGCGTGGCGCAGTGCAGCCAATGTGTCGGCAGTCTCACCGCTTTGGGTGATAGTGACAACGAGGGATTTCGGGTTGGGCACGGAGCTGCGGTAACGGTATTCGCTGGCCACTTCGACTTGGGTGGGGATGCCGGCAATCGACTCGAGCCAGTACTTGGCGGCGCAGCCGCTGTAGTAGCTGGTGCCGCAGGCGAGGATGAGTACCGAATCAATATCTTTGAAGACGCGGAAGGCTTCGTCGCCAAACAGCTCGGGGACTATGCCTTCGACACCTTCGAGCGTGTCGGCAATGGCGCGTGGCTGCTCGAAGATTTCTTTTTGCATGTAGTGGCGGTAGGGGCCGAGCTCTGCGGCGCCGCTGTGGGCCTGCACGGTTTTGACGTCGCGCTGCGCGGGCTTGCCGTCTTTGCCGACGACCCAGTATTTGCCGAGCTGGATGTCGACCATGTCGCCTTCTTCGAGGTAGACGATCTGGTCGGTGACGCCGGCCAGGGCCATGGCGTCGCTGGCGAGAAAGTTCTCGGACTTTTCTTTGTCTTTGCCCACGCCCAGGATGAGCGGCGAGCCGGCGCGCGCGCCGACGACGCGGTGCGGCTCGTCTTTGCAGAAGGCGGCAATGGCGTAGGCGCCGTGCAGTTGCGCGACGGTGGCCTTCAGGGCTTCAAACAAATCGCCGTCGTACAGGCTGTCCATCAGATGCACGATGACTTCGGTGTCGGTCTGGCTTTCAAAGGCGTAGCCCTTGGCCTTGAGGCCGGCACGCAGTTCTTCGTAGTTTTCGATGATGCCGTTGTGCACCAGCGCAACCTTGCCGGCGCGCGCGGTGGCGCCGTCGCCGCTGCCGTGGCTGAAGTGCGGGTGGGCGTTGTGCACGGCCGGTGCGCCGTGGGTGGCCCAGCGGGTATGGGCAATGCCGGTGCCGCCTTCGAGCTTGTCGTGGGCGACTTGTTCTTGCAGCTCGGCCACGCGGGAGGTGCTGCGTGCGCGCTTCAGGCCGCCGGCATACACCGCCACGCCGCAAGAGTCATAACCGCGGTACTCAAGGCGCTGCAGGCCCTGCACCAGGATGGGAACAATATTTCGCGTCGAAACGGAAGCAACGATGCCGCACATGGGAAGTCTCCTGAAAAGATCAATGAGTGGATGCTACGGACTTGATGCTTTCTTATGTGATTGATTTTTACCGGTATTTGGAATTTAATTTCACAAAAACGCATTCATTGAATTTAATTTCATTTAACATTAGGTTATGGAACAAATCGCCATAGATGAGACGGATCTGAAACTGCTCGACAGCCTGCAAACCGATGCTTCACTGAGCAACCAAGCGTTGGCCGAGCGTACGCACATCTCGCCGCCCACCTGCCTGCGCCGCGTCAAGCGCCTGCGCGATGCGGGTTTGGTGGAGCGCGAGATTGCCGTGCTGAGCACCGACAAGCTGGCCGCCATCACCGGCCACGGGCTGACGGCGCTGGTCGAAATTACGCTCGAGCGGCAGGGCGCCGAGCAGCAAGAGGCGTTTGAAGCGCGCGTGGTGCAGGACGACGCCGTGCAGCAGTGCTACCGCGTCTCACCGGGGCCGGACTTTGTACTGGTGGTGCATGTGGCCGACATGCCGCGCTACCTGGCGCTGGCGCAGCGGCTGTTTACCAGCGATGCGAATGTGCGAAACGTGAAAGCCTTCTTCAGCACCAAGCGTGCAAAGTTTGAGCCAAAAGTGCTTCTAGCCCAATAGGGACATAGGCTAGGCGCTCCTGAATTAATAGCATCTAGTACTGAGCGGTGCAACCAAACAGCGTTATTGACCTTGTGCTGGTGGCCGTTTGGTCTGCTTCATCAGCACCCAGGCCATGGCGCCCAGCGCCAACGCACCTGCCAGCAAGATGGCCCACAGCACCAGCGTGCGGGTGGGGATGCCGTCGCCCGGCGCCTGCGCGGCGACCAGCGGGCCGGCCAGGCTGGCGTTGCCGCCGCTGGCTTCGGCTTTGGACACATCAGCTTTGGCAAGAGGCAGCGCGTTTTCTTGCGACGCTTTGTAGCCGGGGATCAAACTGGCCATGGGCAGAAAGGCGCCAGCAGCGCCCGCCGGGCCTGCCAGCCCTGCGGCCAAAGTGAAGGGCCCCCGCCCGCTGGCCAGGAAGACGAGCTGCGCGGGCTCGAACTGCAAGACGATGTCGGGCGCGGCGGCAAAGCCCGGCGTCTTGGCGTCGGCTTCGATCTTCACTTCGCGCACTGATGCGCCTTGCAGTTCGACCGGGCCGCTGGTTTGTTCTTTGCCTGCCGTGGTGAGCCGGTAGACCACCGCCGTGGCCAGCAAGGACCAGGGCTGGTTGCGGTCATTGCGGCCCAGCACGCGCACGGGCACCAGCACGTTGGCGTCTTTGGGTGTGATCTTCAGCGCTGCAACGGGCGTGGCAAAGGGCAAGGCAAAACTCAGCTCGCGCGGGCCGGCCATCGCAGGCGCGGCCATGGTGGCGTTGATGCGTTCACGCGTGGCGGTGTTGCGCGACGTGACCAGCGTGGCGCCGCGCAGCGTGACGGCGGCGTCGCCCCAGGTGATGCGCAGGTAGTGGTCTTTGAGTTCGGCCATCGAGAGCGCCAGGCTGCTGTCGCCCAGGCTGGCGGCGGGGGCGGATGCATCGGCACGGTACAGCACTGTGTCGGCCAGGGCGCGCCAGCTCTTCAGGTCTTTGCTGGCCTGCACGTTGAAGGTGATGGGCTGGCCGACGGGCAAATCGGCGTCGAGCGTAAGGCGCACCGCAGGCAGGTTGACGGCGCGCGCGTCTAGCAACGCGCCCAGCACCTTTTGTTGCGATGCAGTGCCGGTTGTTGTTGTCGTACTGCCGTTGGTGTTGAGCTGCACCACGCGGCGGCCCTGGCGCTCTTCAATGCGCAGCGACATACCTTCCAAGCCCGCCACTGTGGCTGACGCGTTGCCCAGGATGGGATAAGCCGGCAGCTTGACCTGTTTTTCTTCGGTGGCGTTGGTGGTGGGCACCTCTGCCAGCGCCATGGGCACGGGCTGGCCCGCGGCGTTGAAGAGGCGCAGGTCTGCGTATCCCGCGTTTTGCAGGCGCACCAATGCCTCGGCCGGCAGCAGCAGGCGCTGCAGCGGTGCGTCGGGCACAGCCGCGACCGGAATGCGGATGGCGTACGACTTCGCATTGCCCGCATCGGGCGCATCGGCGGCCAGCACCACCATGGGTGCGGCCAGCGCGGCAGACAAGGCAAGCCGTAAAAATCGCGTGTTCATTTGCATCGGCATTCTCATGACTGGGCCTCTTTCAGTTCAACGGCATCTGGCGGCGCGGCATCGTCTGCAAGCGCGCTGGGCGCCTTGGGCGGCAGCGGCGCAAAGTAGCCGACCACCAGCATCAAAATACCCACGACGATGAACGCGATGATGCGTTCGGCGCCGCCGGCGTTAGACAGGTCAATCAACAGCAGCTTGACGACGACCAAACCGAGCAGGCCCGCGCCCACCAGCCACAGCGGCCGTTGTACGCGCCGGTGCGCCAGCACCATGAGTGTGAGTGCGAGCAGCGTCCACAAGATGGCATAACCGGTTTGCACGACGAAGCTGCCGAAGAGCGCGTCGGCGTCCCAGCGCACGCCGAAGAAGTGGTGCGCCACGCGCAGCCACACGGTGTTGACGGCGACAAACACCAGCAGCGCCAGCGCCACCAGAGCGTTGCGGCCGGTGACCCAGCCCGCATTGCCCGGTGGCGGCGCGGCCGTGACCAGCACGCGGCGCCAGAACACCAGCGCACCCAGCGCGAGCGCCAGCGTCAGGTCGGTCGGGTTAAGCAGCGGGATGTAAGGCAGCGGCGCAGTGTGGCCCGACGAAGTGATCGAGGCGGCGAAAGCGCCCCAGAACACCAGCACCGCCAGCGGCAAGGCGGCATACCAGTAGTAAGCCTGCGCGTGCGGATTGAGCGGCCACTTCGCACCGGAACGCAAGGCCGCGGTGTTGGCCCGGCCCGCCCACAAAACCAGCAGCATCAGCACCGCGATGGCGCTGACCAGCAAGACCACGCCAGCCCACGAGGTGCGCCAGAGCTCGGCCTTGCCGATGCCCGACCACAGGCAGTCTGCCAGCAAGAAGGTCACCAGCCACGCGCTGGCGGCATGCAGGAAGCCGTAAGGCGATGTACCAGCCGCACCGTTTGCGGAACTGGCGGCCAGAGCCTGGCGGTCGGTCTGCCGCAGCATCCAGTAGTGCAGCACCAGCGCCGCCGGCCACACGGCCCATGCCGGCGTGGCCAGCACGCGGTAGCCCTCACCCGCCTGCGCCACATAACCCAGCGCCAGCACACCCACCGTGATGCGTGCGGGCCAGGTGGCCACGGCCCACTGTTTCTTCAGGCCCAGCAGCATCGACAGGGCCGCACTGGCAACGACCGCCAGCATCATCAGCAGGCCGGTAGTGCGGTCATTGAAGACATGCTGCGGCATCTCACCGGCTTGCAGCGCCGGCACGCGGCGGCCGACTTCGAGCAGCCAGGCCAGGCACCAGAAAAAGAAGCCGTAGAGGTAAACAGGTGTGCCGAGTTGCGACTCCACGCCGGCATAAGCCTTGGCCCACGAAGACTCGCTGTGCGGCAAGGGCTTGCGCAGCCACCAGGCCAGCTGCAGCGCCGGCAGCGCGATCAGCATGGCGCCGATAAAGGCCGGGTTGCCGAAAGGAATGGCCGAGACGTGGCGGCCCAGCGCGCCTGCATCGTCAAGCCCGCCCAAAAACGCCATCGCCGCCACGCCCTGCAACAGCAGGCCGAAGGCGCGCGGCATCCAGCGCGCCTGCCGCATGCCGACCCAGAAGGCGCCCGCGCCTTCGAGCGCCCAGACGGCCGAGGTCCACTTCGCGTCAAGCGCCAGCGGCACCGCCAGCGTGGCAAAGCCCACCCCCACGGCGATAAAACATTCGATGAGCAGGCGGTAATTGGCCAGCGCGCGGCGCACCAGCACCATCGCCGTCAACAGGTAGAGCGCGGCAAAGCCCAACGCCGAAAACGCCGTGCCCAGTTCCATGCCCCGCACCAGCCCGGCCTGCAGGCCGAAGCCGGCCAGTGGCGTGCCGAACACCAGCATGGTGTCGACCGCGTTGCCCAGCTTGGTCGGCGTGTTGCGCGCATAAAGGATGGCGGTGAAGAGGTAGATCAGCACAAAGCCGATGAGGAAAGGCTGCGCGCTGGCGTAATGCTCGGGCACGTACTTGAGCACGCCCCACGCGGTGGCCACGCCGAAGGTGGCGATAAAACCCACCACGTTCAGGATGCGCCAGGAGCGCTTGTAGGCAATGAACAGGATGGCGAGGTTGAGCACCGTGTAATAGCTGAAGAGCCCGACGTGGCTGCCCTGCCCTGTCGACAGCAACAGCGGCACGGCAAAGCCGCCGGCGAACGCCGCCACCGCCAGCGCGCGGGAGTTTTGCAGCAGCGCCAGCGCGCAGCTGAGGGCGCAGACGATGATCATCAGCGCGAACGACGGCAGCGGGTCCAGCAGGCCATAGAGGCGAAACGCCGCGAACACCGTGAGGTACATCACCGCCACGCCGGCGCCCTGCAGCGCCAGCGCAAAGCCGGGTTTGTCGTGGCGCTTGCGAAAACCCACGGCCAGCAGCGCAATGGCGGCCGCGCCGATGGCGGCCAGGCGGAACTCCACCGGCAACAGCCCGGCCGATGCGGCGTAGCGCGCCAGGAATGACAGGCCGATGAACAAAATCACCAGGCCCACGCGCACGATGGTGTTGCCGCCGAGGAACCAGTTCTGCGCCGCCGTGAGGGCTTGCTCGATCGCGTTGGGTTGTGCGGGTGCGGGGGCAGGCCGTGTGACGGCTTTGGGTGCCGCGGCCACGGCGGCCGGGGCAGCTTGCGCACGCGGCAGGCCGTTGGGGGCAAGTTCACCGGCCCAGGCAACTTCGTTGTCGGCGGCGGTGGCAGGCCGTGGCAATGTTGCTGGCGGCGGTGCGGCGAGCAGCGGGTTGGTGTCTTCAAAATCCTTGAAGCCGCCGTCGTCTTCGAGTTTCGTTTCAACCGCCCGCTTGGCGGCAGGCGCCGTGCCGGCAGATGTCTGCGCAGCAATGGCTTGCGGATGTTTCTTCTGCGCGGCGGCGACTTCAGACCGCACCACCCAACGCAGCGAAAACCCGGCAAAGAAGCCGAGGAAGGCGCCCAGAAAGACACCGAAGTCGCCATAGCCCGGCCACATCCAGCCCAGGACGGCGCCCCAAAAAATGCTCCAGATGATCATGACCCACCCTCCCTCTTCTCTTGTTACATACTGCGAAGATGCTATGCCCGCTTATGGTTGGGCTGATGGTACTTGATGGGGGGACGGGCGCGGACCGCGGTATCTGCGGCGCGAGATGATGCCATCAGCCCTAGAAATTCATGAAAAAATGGCCTGCAGCCCAATGTACATATACGCCTATAGCTATCAAATAGATAGCAATCCGGCATTGATGAAATGACGCCGCGAGGCCGAAGATGTGTCAAAGCGTCACAGCACCGCCGGCGTGAAACTCACGTCGCGGCCTGACGCCAATTGAGACCCTACCCCTTATGCCTCGACCAGCTTTGAACGCGTCCGCGTTTCTGCCTTGCCGGCAATGTTCTTCCGCGCCCTAGCCTGCTCGCTCGCCAGGTCCCAAAAGGCCCGCGCGAGCGGCGAGAGTTTGGCGACGTCCAGGCAGGCCAGCCCCACTGTGCGCGGCTGCGTGGGCAGCAGCGGGCGGTAGACCACCCCCGGCGGCGCATCGGGCAGCGCCAGGCGAGCCGCGACCGACACCGCCAGCCCCTGCTGCACAAACTGCAGGATGGAGATGATCTGCGTGAAGTGGTACAGCACTTTCGGCAGCGCGATGTTCTTTTGCAGGATGGGCACGATGACCGGGCCGCAGCCGGCTTCGGTCAATACGAAGTCCAGCCCCGTCAGCGCACTGATGGGCACAGCCTTGTGTTTGGCCAGCGGATGGCCTGCCGGCAAGATGGCGACAAACTCGTCCTGCACCAGCGGCAGCACCTCAAAGCGCTCGTCGGGCACCACGACAAAGCCGAGCTCGACGCGCTTTTGCAGCAGCCAGTCGTCGATCACTTCGTCGCTCTCTTCTTCAATGCGCACCTGCGCGCCGGGGTGGCGTTTTTTGAACGCGGCCAACAAGGGCGGCAGCAAGTTGACGGTGGAGGTGGGGCCGAAGGACCCGATGCGCAGCGTACCGGTTTTCAGCTCCTTCGCATCACCCAGTTCCTGCGTCATGGTGGCAGCCAGGGCCGTCATTTCGCGTGCGCGCAGCAGCAGGCGCTCGCCGGCGTCGGTCATCGTCACGCCGGACGCATCGCGCTGCGCGAGCTTGACGCCGAACTGCGTCTCCAGCGCGCGCAGGGCGTGGCTGACGGCCGACTGCGTGGTGCCCAGCCGCATCGCCGCGCGCGAAAAACTGCGGCATTCGTCCAGGGTGATCAGTACTTCGAGTTGGGCCAGGGTCATGATGGGTATGAGTGAAGGCTCATTTGTGAGTGAGTGATTTAACAATTAATCTCATGGATCCAATCTACCGCATTTACCTCTTTCCACCAACTTCAGCCCCCCAAAAAAATGACGACAGCCACTGCCACATCCCCCGCAACTCTGGCGTCTACCACCGCGCCCTCGGGCAACAAACTCTGGACCCTTTACCTGCGCCTGACCTGCGTGCCGGTCCTATGGGGCGGCACTTTTATCGCCGGGCGCGTAATCTCGGCGCATTTGCCGCCCGCCACTGCCGGCTTTATCCGTTTTGTATTTGCCACGCTGGCGCTGCTGGCGGCGTTGCATTTCACCGAAGGCCTGCGCGCCATCACACGCATCACATGGCGCCAGTTGCTGGGCACCATGGCGCTGGGCGCGACCGGCATCCTTATTTACAACCTGCTGTTTTTCACCGCGCTGTCAGTGCTGCCGGCCGGCCGCACCTCGCTGATCATCGCCCTCAACCCGGTGGTCACACTGCTGATCGCCGCCGCGCTGCTGGGCGACCGGCTGTCGGCCACG
Source organism: Polaromonas sp. (assembly GCA_021153985.1). Lineage (GTDB taxonomy): Bacteria > Pseudomonadota > Gammaproteobacteria > Burkholderiales > Burkholderiaceae_C > Polaromonas. The sequence goes on along the minus strand of JAJKJM010000072.1, from coordinate 4,964 downwards.
CGGTGGCTGGGCGTGGCGCTTGCCTTGCTGGGCGTGTGGGTGGTGGTGACGCGGGGAGATTTGTCACAGATCGCACAGTCGCTGGGCAAAGGTGAGTTGTCGATGTTCGGCGCAGTGTGCGCCTGGGCGGTGTACACGCTGCTGGGCCGCAAGCTGCTGCAAGGCCTGTCACCCGTGCTGGCCACGCTGTGGGCGGCCATCTGGGGCACGCTGTTTTTGGGCCTGCTCGCCCTGCGCGACATCCCCCATGTGCATGCCGCGTCATTCACGCCGGAAGTGTGGGCGGGCCTCGTCTTCCTCGGGGTGTTCGGCACGGCTGTGGCCTTTGTCTGGTACTACGAGGGGATACGGCAACTGGGCGCGGCGCGGACTGTGGTGTTTAACAACCTGGTGCCGATTTTTGGGGTGCTGCTGGGGTGGCTGATTTTGGGAGAAGCGTTGAGTGTCAGTTTGCTGGTGGGTGGGGTGACGGCGGTGGCAGGCGTGTTTTTGGTGAATTGGGTGAAGGGGTGAAGAGACGAATTTGCTATCAATTCAGGAGCCGCCACCCCACGTGATGATTGGGCTAGAGGCCAAAAAGGCTTGAAAAAATTTATCCTTGCCCGGAAGCCTCGGTAGCCTCGGCCTTCTTCACCACCCTCACCTGCGGCGACAGCTGCCAAAAAATCCCCGCTGATGCGAGCGTGATCAGCCCCATCGCCGCAAACGTCGCCTGAAACGAGTGCAGCGTCTGCACCGCCTCGCCGGCGCTAAAAACGCCAGTGAATGCAGCCAGCACCGCACCGGCTGCAGCGACGCCCATACTCATCGCCAGCATCTGCACCATGGACAGCAGGCTGTTGCCGCTGCTGGCCATGCTGCTGTCCAGGTCGCGCAGCGTGACGGTATTCATCGCAGTGAACTGCATGGAGTTGACCGCGCCAAAACAGGCCAGCTGCAGGATGTGCAGCCACAGCGGCTGGGCCGGTGTGATGAAGGCAAAACTGGCCATCGTCAGCCCCACCAGCGCGGTGTTGGTCACGAGCACCTTGCGATAGCCGTAGCGCGTGATGAGTGGCGTAGTGATGCGTTTTGTCAGCATGCTGGCCACGGCGACGGGCACCATCATCATGCCGGCCTGTAGCGGCGAGTAGCCCAGGCTGACCTGCAGCACCAGCGGCACCAGGAAGGGCATGCACGAGCTGCCCAGGCGCGAAAACAGATTGCCCAGCAAGCCGATGCTGAGCGTGGGAATGGAAAAGAGCTTGGGCGAAAACAGCGGGTCGGGCCGCTTGGCGGCATGCAGCCAGTAGGCCGTGAGGCTGGCCATGCCAAACACCAGCAGCACCAGCACGCTCGCCTGCTTCAGACCCAGGCCCGACAGCCCGTCGACCGCCAGAGACACCGCCACCATGCCGAAAGCCAGGAACAGATAGCCCGCCAGGTCAAAGCGCGGCACATCCAGCCGGGGGTTGTCCTGCATATAAAGCACCGTGGCCATTCCGCCCAGCAGGCCGACCGGGATGTTGATCAGGAATACCCAGTGCCAGGTGGCCACCTCGACCAGCCAGCCACCCAGCGTGGGGCCGATCAGCGGGCCGACCAGGCCTGGAATGGCGATAAAACTCATGGCCTGCAAAAAGCGCTCGCGCGGAAAAGCCCGCAGCACGGCCAGCCGGCCTACCGGCAGCAACAGCGCCCCGCCCATTCCCTGCACCACCCGGGCCGCGACGAGTTGCATCAGGTTGGCCGACAGCGCGCAGGCAATCGAGCCGAGAACAAACAGTGAAATCGCCCCCACGTACACCCGCCGCGTGCCGAAGCGGTCGGCAATCCAGCCCGAAGCGGGAATCAGCATGGCCATGGTGAGCGAATACGCCACCACGACAGACTGCATGCGCAGGGGGCTTTCGCCGAAGCTGCGGGCCATGGCCGGCAAGGTGGTGTTGACGATGGTGGCGTCCAGCGTTTGCATAAAGAAGCCGATGGCCACCAGCCAGAGCAACATGCGCAATGATTTTTCTTCGGACTGCATGAAAGAGAGAGGCAAAGGGGCGAACTTGGTTCACCGCGTTGAAGGTGATGGAGAGATGAACGGCGTAAAGAAAAGGAACGGGCAGCAAAAAGCCGCCTCGGGGGCGGCTTTTAAAGCGGGGCGTCGGGATGCGCCTCAGGCAGAGAAGCTGGATCCGCAACCGCAGGTGCTGGTGGCGTTGGGGTTTTTGATGACGAACTGCGCGCCTTCAAGGTCGTCCTTGTAGTCAATCTCGGCGCCCACCAGGTACTGGTAGCTCATGGCATCAATCAGCAGCGACACGCCATTTTTGGTCATGGTGGTGTCGTCTTCGTTGGTGATTTCGTCAAAGGTGAAACCGTACTGGAAACCGGAGCAGCCGCCGCCCTGCACAAACACGCGCAGTTTCAGGTCCGGATTGCCTTCTTCGGCGATCAGCTCAGCCACCTTGGATGCGGCGCTGTCGGTGAAGACAAAAGGTGCGGGCATTTCGGTGGGGGCAATTTCAGCAACGGCACTCATGTGAACTCCAATACATTTAGGCAACTAAAGCGAAACGGATGCGAACCCCGGGTTCGCGGTTCGAGGCTTGCAGCCCCGGAGCCTTGTCGGCTCTGATAGGCAAATAGTACAGCAATTCAATCAACCATACCGCCCATGCGTGATAGCTTGGGCGCCTACTTGTGAGCGCTCACTACCTTGCCAACCCTGCCGCTTCAGATATTGTTGGCGGCCAGCTTGAGCGTCGGTTTTTCTTCCAGCTCAGGATGGGTGGTGGGGCGCAGTTGTCCAAAGATGACGGCGCCCTGGTGCATTTCAAGCGCCTTGTAAGACACGTCGCCTTCGATCTTGGCCTTGGGCTGCAGCTCAAGCAACTCGGAAGCATGAACGGGACCCATCACACGGCCGTTGATGATGACATGGTCGGCATGGATGGAGCCCGTCACCGTGGCGGATTCGCTGATCACCAGGATGCTGCCGCCGTCGGCAGCGCGAATGTCGCCAATCACCTCACCGTCGATGCGCAGGCCGTCAGTGAACTTCAGGTTGCCTTCAATGCAGCTGCCCTGGGCAATCAGGCTTTTGATGGGCGGCTGCTTCTTTTTTCCAAACATAAACAGATTTCCTGTGGCGGGAGCGTCGGGCAACGCGAGTGGACGGGCGGGGGAATGGGGTGGCTGAAGTCAGAGTTTGACAGTTTGGACGGATCGGACCGCCGTTCCTTCAATGACTTTAGCTGTAACAGTTTGTACCACGGTCAAGGGGGGCAAGTCGAGGACACCTTCCACACGGCGGTACTGTTTGAACTGTAAAGTTTGCGGACCTCCGGGCAAAGTTAACGACCAGGGCTTCCCGGCTTGAGTTCCATGGAGCGTTACGTCCAGTTTTCCGTTGAAATTCGGCGCGTCTTTAACGGGCTGGATCACCAGCACCTGCCACTTGAGCTGGGTATCGGACAGTTTTTCAGCCTGCAGGCTGCGGATGGTGGCCACTTCGGTGCTGCCGGCCGGCAACAGCTTCTCAAAAAACCCCAGATCGTCGCGCAAGCTGCGGTTGTCGCTTTCCAGCTGCTTGATCTGGCTCATCATTTTTTCCTGCGCGGCCTTTTCGGCGGTCAGGAGGCTGCCCGAGGTATTGGCAATGGATTGGGCCTTGTCGCGGTCGGCGCGCAGGCTGGCCAATTCCTGCCGCAGCATGATCAGTTCCTCTTTGCTGCCGGTGTCCGTGCCCGTGATGTCTTTGCCAAATTCAAAAGCCCAGAGGGCGATGGCGCCGGAAAACCCCAGCATCAGGGCGCCGGCGATCCAGCGCAGGGGCCAGGGGAGCGAACTGCGCACCGACATGCGCGGGGAACTGATGGTCAGGCGACGGCGAAACAGGCGAAATTTCAAAGAGAGGCCCTGCGGTTTTCGGTTCGAGAGCGTGCATTGTGCACGCAGACAAAGGCGTGTGAAGGCCAAAAACCCCACCAGGCCGGTAAAGCACGGGTAAGCGTTTGCATCCGGTTATCTATATGAAGGCACCCTGCCCGCGTTGAAGCGCTTCGCTGCCCCGAAAAGCCCGAAACGGCGTTCAAATCGCCTGAAAACAGCCAAAACGGCGGCCCATGAAAAAAGCCGCCAGGCATAAAACCAGGCGGCTTTTTTGGGAGGCGAAGCGGCTAAATGTCGAATTAGCGCTTGCTGAACTGCTTGCGACGGCGAGCTGAGCGGAAACCGACCTTTTTACGTTCGACTTCACGTGCGTCACGGGTCACAAAGCCAGCCTGGCTCAGGGCCGGCTTGAGCGTTGCGTCGTAATCGATCAGGGCACGGGTGATACCGTGGCGCACTGCACCGGCCTGGCCGGACTCGCCGCCGCCGTGGACGTTGACCATGATGTCAAACGTCTCGACGTGGTTCGTCAGAAACAGGGGTTGGCGGCAGATCATGATCGAGGTTTCACGACCGAAGAACACCTGGATGTCACGGTCATTGATCGTGATCTTGCCGGTGCCTTTTTTGATAAACACGCGGGCGACGCTGGATTTGCGACGGCCGGTGCCATTGTTCCATTCACCAATCATCAATGGCTCCTTAGATGTCCAGCACTTTGGGCTGTTGGGCGGTATGCGGGTGCTCTGCACCACCGTACACCTTGAGTTTCTTGATCATGGCGTAGCCGAGCGGGCCCTTGGGCAGCATGCCCTTGACGGCTTTTTCCAAAGCGCGGCCGGGGTGCTTGGCTTGCATGTCGCGGAAATTGGTGGCAGTGATGCCGCCTGGATAACCGGAATGGCGATAGTAGATCTTGTCAGTCGACTTGGCGCCGGTGACGCGCAGCTGGGCTGCGTTGATGATGACGATGAAGTCACCGGTATCGACGTGAGGCGTATAAATGGCCTTGTGTTTGCCGCGCAAACGGAGAGCAACTTCGCTGGCTACTCGTCCGAGGACCTTGTCGGTCGCGTCAATCACAAACCACTCGTGCG
>JAJKJM010000071.1 GCA_021153985.1 Polaromonas sp. | reverse complement strand
GTGCCATCTCCGGTGGGGCCGGCCTACGCTTGGAGCATGAACCCTCCTTCCCGCACCCCGGCGCCTGCCCGCTCGGCCCCAGCGATCCAGCGTGTGCAGCGGCATATCCACGAGAACCTCAACCAGGCGCTGTCCTTGTCGGAGCTGGCCGGTCTCGCCGGGCTCAGCATCTGGCGCTTCGCCACCGTGTTTCGCCAGCAGGTGGGCGTCTCCCCGCATCGCTACATCTGCCGGCTCCGCCTGGCGCGCGCGCAGGCCCTGATGCGGCAAGGGATGCCGGTCGCCAGCGCGGCCAGTGAAGCGGGCTTCTACGACCAGAGCCATCTGTCGCGGCACTTCAAGACCGTGTTCGGCATCACACCTGGGCAATACCTCATGGCTGCCGCCCAGCCACGGGCCGCACGCCAGGCCCTCCAATGACAGCGGAAATCGCGGACCTGCTGCCCGCCCTGGTCGCGCTGCGGCGTGACCTGCATGCGCACCCGGAGTTGGCATTCAAGGAACACCGCACAGCGGCCATCGTCGCCAAGGCCTTGCGCGACCTGGGGCTGGAGGTGCACGAAGGCATAGGCGGCACGGGCGTTGTCGGCGTGCTGCGCGCCGGCAGCGGACAGCGCAGCGTGGGACTGCGCGCCGACATGGACGCGCTGCCCATTCTTGAGCAAGGCGAACGGCCCTACGTCAGCCGCTTCCCCGGCGTCCACCACGGTTGCGGGCACGACGGCCACACCGCCATGCTGCTGGGCGCGGCGCGGCAGCTGGCGCGCACGCGCCGCTTCGACGGAACCGTCAACTTCATCTTCCAGCCCGCCGAAGAAGGCCGGGGCGGCGCACGCGCGATGGTGCAGGAAGGGCTCTTCGAACGTTTCCCCTGCGATGCTGTCTACGCCCTGCACAACTGGCCGGAGCTGCCCGCTGGCACGGCTCAGACGCGGCCGGGCGCCATCATGGCGGCGGCCGACCGCTTTGACATCGTGGTCCGCGGCCGGGGCGGCCATGCGGCCCAGCCGCATCGCACGCCCGACGCGGTGCTCGCCGCGAGCGAGCTGGTCACCCAGCTGCACACCATCACCTCGCGCCGCATTCCGCCCACAGAGAACGCGGTGCTCTCGGTCACGCGCATCAGCGGCGGCCAGTCGCACAACGTGTTGCCTTCCGCGGTCGAACTCACGGGCACGGTGCGCAGCTTCGACGCCGGCGTCCAGGACACCATCGAAACGGCCATCCGGCAAATCGCGCAAGGCGTGGCCCAGGCCACGGGCACCGCAATTGAAGTGGAATACGTGCGCTACTACCCGGCCACCATCAACACGCCGCAAGAGGCGTCGCTGGCCCTGCGTGCCGCCGAAGCCGCGGGCCTGCAGGCTTCGGTAGCGCCCTCGGCCGCGTTCACGTCCGAGGATTTCGCGTTCATGCTGAAGGCCAGGCCCGGCGCCTACCTCTGGCTGGGCCAAGGCGCCGGACCCGGACGCGAAGACACCCCGTCATTGCACCATCCCAGCTACGATTTCAATGACGAGGTATTGCCACTGGGCGTCAGCTGGTTTGTGCAGGTGGCGAGCCTCGCGCTCGCGGGTTGACCTGGTCTATCGCGACGCTGCTCGGCATGGTCGAGGCGGGGCTCGGGCTTGCGGCCGTACCGCGCCGGGCCTTGCCGAAACGCCATCTGTCAACCGTCGGCGTTGCGCTCATCGCACCGGCTGTGTCGCGTGCCCTGGGTCTCACACTTTGCACGGCGCGACCTTGCGCGCACCGGCAAAGATGTTCTATGACTAGCTGCACATGGCGTTGAAAGAGCCCCGCTAAAGGAAAGACACCATCCGGAGCTGGTGCCAAACCAAGCGCTCCCCATGCCAGACCCCGCAGTGCGGCGAGCACAGATAGGAATAGCTTCGGCCCTCGGGAACAAGAAGACTTTGACCGGCAAGCGAGCCAATTCAAAAGCGGCTTGTTGTCAACGAGCCCCTTCTCTTTTGTTCGCCTCTTATCGTTGGGCAGCACCCAGTCCCGTAGGCCGCTTCCTACGGTCGGCGGTGAGTGTCCCTGACGCCGACGCTGGGGACTATCCGGTGACCTGTATCACAGAGCCCTAGCCAAATGGCGCCGTGACGCCCACAAAACATTTCCTAACTTGAGGCCGCGATGCCGTCGCCCATGGTCAAACCCGCATCCAAAAAAAGCCGGCTCGCCATGCTGGTCTTCGGCTGGATCGGAACGGTGGCGGCGATCTCCGCGGGGGCCACGCTCGCACAGTCTCCCGGGGAGTGGCCAATGGCGGCACGTGACTACGCCAGCACCCGCTACAGCGAACTGAACCAGATCACCACAGCCAATGTCGCGCGGCTGCAGCCGGCCTTTACTTTCGAGACCGGCGTGCAGCGCGGCCAAGAGGGAGCGCCGGTCGTTATCGGCTCGACAATGTACTTGCAGGCGCCCTATCCCAACTATCTCTATGCGTTGGACCTCAGCAAGCCCGGTGCAAATGTGAAGTGGAAATTCGAGCCCAGGCCCGATGCGGGTGCGCAGGGCGTGGCCTGCTGCGACGTAGTGAATCGTGGCGTGGCGTATGCGCAGGGAAAGATCTTCATGAACACGCTCGACGCGCAGACCATCGCGGTCGACGCTGAGACCGGGCGCGAGGTCTGGCGCACCAGGCTGGGGGACATCACCAAGGGCGAGACCATCACCATGGCACCGCTGGTGGTCAAGAACAAAGTTCTGGTCGGCAACAGCGGCTCGGAACTGGGCGTGCGCGGCTGGCTCACCGCACTTGACACCGCCACCGGGAAAATCGCCTGGCGGGCCTACGCCACCGGACCCGACAGCGAGGTGTTGATCGGCCCGAACTTCAAGCCCTACTACGCGGGGGACCGTGGCAAGGACCTGGGCGTCACTACCTGGCCGCCCGGGGCCTGGAAGATAGGCGGCGGCACGGCCTGGGGCTGGATCTCTTACGACGCCGAACTGGACCTCATCTACTACGGCACCGCCAACCCTGGCCCCTGGAACGCCGAACAGCGGCCCGGTGACAACAAGTGGACCGCCGGCATCTTCGCGCGCCGGCCCGACACCGGCGAGGCGATCTGGTTCTACCAGTACGCGCCGCACGACCAACACGACTACAACGGTACGAACGAGAACGTGTTGCTGGACCTGGACATCAAGGGCCAGCGCCGCAAGGTGCTGGTGCACCCTGACCGCAACGGCTACGTCTATGTGATCGACCGCGCAACCGGCGAGGTAGTGTCGGCCACGCCCTTCGTGAAGGTGACCACGACTTACGGCATCGACCTGGAAAACGGACGCCCCCGGTTGAACCCGAAGATGCAAACGCGCATGGGCGAAATGACACGGGGCGTATGCCCCGCATCGCCGGGCGGCAAGGACTGGCAGCCCTCGGCATGGTCGCCGCGCACCCGTCTGCTGTACATGCCACACCAGAACCTGTGCCAGGACATGACCACCTTCCAGGCCAGCTACATCGCCGGCACGCCCTACCTGGGCGCGGAGGTGGTGATGTACCCAGGCCCCGGCGGGCACCGCGGCGTCTTCGGCGCCTGGGACCCGGTGGCCGCCAAAATGGCCTGGGCGATCCCTGAAAACTTCCCGGTGTGGAGCGGCGCGCTGGCCACCGCGGGCGACGTGGTGTTCTACGGCACCATGGAAGGCTGGTTCAAGGCCGTGCACGCGAAAACCGGCGCCTTGCTGTGGCAGTTCAAGACCGATTCCGGCATCATCGGCCAGCCCATCAGCTACCAAGGCCCCGACGGCAAGCAGTACGTCGCCATTCTTTCGGGAGTGGGCGGCTGGGCTGGCGCCGTGGTGTCCAAGGACCTGGACGTGCGCGACGGCTCCGCGGCCAAAGGTTTCGCCCGTGCAATGCGCGACCTGCCACAACACACCACCAAGGGCGGAAGGCTGTATGTTTTCGCGCTGCCTTGAACCGCTCTCGCTGCTGTTGCTGTTGGCCTGCGTCGGGGCGGCCGCGCAGCCCGCGCCGCTGCGCGTGTGCGCCGACCCGGACAACCGGCCCTATTCGGTGCGTGACGAAAGCGGGTTTGAAAATCGAATCGCACGGATGATGGCGCAGGATCTGGGCCGTCCGCTGGAATACACCTGGCTCCTGGACCGGCGCGGCTTTGTGCGCAAAACCATGGGGGCCGGCCTGTGTGACCTGATCATCGGCGTGCCGCAAGGCTACGCGCCGGTGTGGACCACCCGCCCGTACTACAGCTCCGCGTTCTTCTTCGTGAGCCGGCGGGACGGCCCGGCGCCCACATCGTTTACCGACCCGCGGCTGCCGCAGCTGCGCATCGGCGTGCAGCTCATCGGCATCGATCCGGGCACCTCACCTGTGGGCTATGCGCTGGCCAGGCACGGCGCACACAACAAGGTAGTTGGCTTCACGCTGACGGAAGACGCCAGGCCGCCGGCGGAGCGCATGGTAGACGCGGTGGCGCGCGGCCAGCTGGACAGCGCCTTGGTCTGGGGCGCGCAGGCCGGCTACTTTGTGCGCCGCTCGCCGGTCGCGCTGCGCGTCGATGAAGCCCAGGCCCCGCCCGACATGGCAAGCCTGCCCTTCCGTTTTGCCATCGCCATGGGCGTGCGCAAGGGCGACGAAAATTTGCTGCGTGACGCCAACGATTTTCTTGCGCGGCGCGCCGCCGACATAGCCGCCGTGCTCTCCGACTACGGTGTGCTGCGCACCGGGGAGGGACAGCCATGAAAAAACTGGCCTTGGCGCTTGCCGTGGCGCTGGTCCTGGCGCTGGCCGCCTGCGAGCGCGAGAAGCGCGATTTCGAGCCACCGCAAGGCAACGCCACGGCGCCCACGCAGCGCAATTCCACCATCCAGCCGGGCCAGGCAATCGGCGCGGCGCCGCCCTCCGCGCCGGCCATGCCTACCACGGCCTACACCGTGGAGAACAATGCCTTTGCGCTGTCGCAGGGCAAGCGGCTGTACCGCTGGTACAACTGCGCCGCCTGCCACGCGCCGGGCGGCGGCGGCGACTGGGGTCCGCCCCTGTCCGATGCCACCTGGATTTATGGCGCCGAGCCCCAAAACATCTTCCTGTCCATCGCGCAGGGGCGGCCCAACGGCATGCCCTCCTTCGGCAGCCACATTCCCGAAGACCAGATCTGGCAGCTGGTGGCCTACGTCCGCTCGCTGTCGGGCCAGGTCCGTGCGGACGCGGCGCCCAGCCGCGCCGACGCGATATCAGCCAATAAACCCGAGAACCGGCGCGAGAAAGAAACGCCGGTGATCCGCCTGCCCAACGACGGCGCGCACAACAAATGATGGACATCCTTTCCCCCGCCGGGCCGCAGGCGGCCCACATCCGCGAGCTGTGGCACGTGACGGTGCTGCTGTGCACACTGGTGTTCGCCGGGGTTCTGTCCGTGCTGGCGTATGTGCTCTGGAAGCGGCCGCGCGCCGGCGAAGCGGACACACCGGACCTCGCCGCGCGCGGCGCACCCGAAGCCGGCCCCCGGCGCAGGGTGAGCGCCGCTGTGGCGGCCTCGGTGCTGGGCCTGCTCTTTCTCATTGTGGCGAGTGTGGTGACCGATCGCGCCCTGGCGCACTTGTCGCTCAAGGACGCGCTGCACGTGGAGGTGACGGCCAACCAGTGGTGGTGGGAAGCGCGCTACGACGACCCGCAGGCCTCGCGCGTCTTCACCACAGCCAATGAACTGCACATCCCGGTCGGCCGCCCGGTGATCTTCACCCTGCGTTCCAACGACGTGATCCACAGCCTCTGGGTGCCACAGCTGGCGGGCAAGAAGGACCTGATTCCCGGCCGCACCGCCACGCTGCACGTGCGCGCCGACCAGGCCGGCAGCTATCGCGGGCAGTGCGCCGAGTTCTGCGGCTTCCAGCACGCCTTCATGGCGTTCACCGTGGTGGCCAAGCCGCCCGCCGAGTACGAAGCCTGGGCGGAGCACCAGCGCCAGCCGGCCGCCGAGTCAGGCGATGCGCGGGCGGTGCGTGGGCGCGAACTGTTCCTGGGCACCAGCTGCGTGATGTGCCATGCGGTGCAGGGCACTTCCGCCAGTGCACGCCGCGGCCCTGACCTGACCCATCTGGCCTCGCGCGAAACCCTGGCCGCGGGAACGCTGCCCAACAAGCCCGACGCGCTCAAGCAGTGGATACGCAATCCGCAGCAGTTCAAGCCCGGCGTGAACATGCCGGCGACCAATCTGCCCGACAGCGACCTTGATGCCCTGGTGGCTTGGCTGGGGAGCCTGCAATGAGCAACGGCCCCGAGCAACTTCAGCCGCCTGCACCGCCGCGGCCGCCCGGCAACAGCGTGCCCGCGACCGCGAATGAGAGCGCCGCGCTCGAGCGGACCTGGCGCGACCCACCAGGGCTGTACGGCTTTTTTGCGGCGATCAACCACAAGACCATTTCGAAACGCTTCATGCTCGCCACCTTCGGCTTCTTCCTGGCGGGCGGGCTGATCGCACTGCTGATGCGGCTGCAACTGGCCCGGCCACTGAATGGCATGGTGGGGCCCGACCTCTACAACCAGCTGTTTTCAATGCATGGCACAACGATGATGTTCCTCTTCGCGGTGCCGGTGATGCAGGCTGTTGCGGTGTACCTGGTGCCGCTGATGGTCGGGGCGAAGACGGTGGCTTTCCCGCGCATGAACGCGTACGCCTATTGGGTGTTCCTCTTTGGCGGCCTGATGCTTTACGGCGCCTTCCTGCTGAACATCGGGCCCGATGCGGGCTGGTTTTCCTACCCGCCGCTGGCCGGTCCGGAGTACGGGCCCGGCAAGCGGGTTGATTTCTGGGCGCAGATGATCACCTTCACCGAGCTGTCGGCGCTGCTGGAAGCCATCGTCATCATCACCACGGTGTTCAAGATGCGCGCTCCCGGCATGACGCTCAACCGCATTCCGCTGTTTGTCTGGGCGCTGCTGGTGACGCAGTTCATGGTGCTCTTTGCCATGCCGGCGGTGATGCTTGGCAGCACCGGGCTGATCATGGACCGGCTGATCGGCACGCACTTCTACAACCCCGCCCAAAACGGGGACGTGCTGCTGTGGCAACACCTGTTCTGGTTCTTCGGCCACCCGGAGGTTTACCTCATCTTCGTGCCCGGCCTGGGCTTCCTGTCGGCCATCATTCCCACCTTCGCGCGCCGGCCGATGTTCGGCTACACGGCGATGGTGCTGGCGCTCATCTCCACCGGCTTTCTTTCCTTCGGGCTGTGGGTGCACCACATGTTCGCCACTAACCTGCCCGAACTGGGCAAGAGCTTCTTCACGGCAGTGAGCATGCTCATCGCCATTCCATCGGCTGTGCAGATATTCTGCTGGCTCGCGACGCTGGGCACAGGCCGGCTGAACTTCAGGACGCCGTTGCTGTTCGTGCTGGCCTTCTTTTTTATCCTGGTGCTGGGCGGCCTCACCGGGTTGATGCTGGCCTCGGTGCCGCTGGACCTGCAGGTCCACGATACCTACTTTGTCGTCGCCCACCTGCATTACGTGCTCATCGGCGGCGCCGTGTTCCCTCTGGTTGGCGCGGTGTATTACTGGTACCCGAAGTTCACCGGCCGCATGATGGACGAGCGCCTGGGCCGCTGGCAGTTCTGGCTTTTCTTTATCGGCTTTAACGTCACCTTCTTTCCCATGCACCTGCTGGGCATGTGGGGCATGCCACGGCGCATTTACACCTATACGCAGGAGATGGGCTGGACCTCGCTCAACCTGTTGGCGACGGTGGGCGCCGCCGTGATCGGCGCCAGTGTGTTGTTGTTCATCGTCAACCTCTGGCGCAGCCGCACGCATGGCGCGCCGGCGCCCGCCGACCCCTGGGGCGGCGGCACCCTGGAGTGGGCTATCGCCTCGCCGCCGCCAGCCGGCAACTTCGATGCCATCCCCGTGGTGTACGGCCGAGACCCGGTATGGGAAGCGCACGAGCGCGACCGCTCGGCGCCGGCCGGCGTCAGCGGCCTGGCGGTGGATGCCCGCGAGCAACTCATCACTACCGTGCTGGACGCCCGGCCCGACCATCGCTACGTGTTCCCCGAGCCTTCGATCTGGCCTTTCCTCGCCGCGGTCGCCACGACGGTGCTGTTCATTGCATCGATCTTCACCCCCTGGGCCGTCGTCTGGGGCGCGGTGCCCGTGGCCACCGCAGTCACCATCTGGTTCTGGCCGCGGCGGGGCGAAACCGCGCGCCACCTGTCGCTGGAGCAGTCGCCATGAACGAGAAACTGCCCTCCATCGACGCAGGCAAGCTGCCCAGCTACGCCTTCGGCCCGCGCGGCATTCTGTGGTGGGGCACGCTGTGGATGATGGCCATTGAAGGCACCGTGTTTGCCTTGGCCATCGGCAGCTATTTTTACCTGTACGTGCACGCGCCGCGCTGGCCGCTGAACGCCCCGCCGCCCGACCTTTTGTGGGGCACGCTCAACACCGTGGTACTGCTTGCCAGCCTGTGGCCCAACCGGTGGCTGCAGAAGGCGGCTACAGCCCAGGACCTGCCGGGGGTGCGCCGGTCCATGGTGGTCCTCTTCGTTTTTACCGCCGCCTTCCTGGTGCTGCGCGCTTTTGAATTCGCGCATCTCAATGTGCGCTGGGACCTGGACGCCTATGGCTCGGTGGTGTGGCTGCTGCTGGGCCTGCACACCACGCACCTGGTGACGGAGGCTTACGACACCTGGGTGGTGGGGGCGCTGGCGTACACGGGCCCCTTTGAAGGTCGGCGCTTTGTAGACGCGGCCGAGGACGCGGATTACTGGTACTTCGTCGTTCTCACCTGGTTGCCCATTTATGGGGTGATCTACTGGGCGCCACGGGGAGGTGGCTGAAATGCTTGCATGGCTCGCATTGCTGGGTACACCGCTGATCAGCCTGGGCCACCTCGGCGCGGTCTACGCATTGGTCACGCCGTCCTGCAGCCACCAGACCACCGCCGCGCTTCACGGCGTCAGCGTGCTTTCGCTGGCGGCTTGCGTCCTGTTGGCCTGGCTGGCGCATCGCAGCCTCCATCCGGCCCACCTGCGTGAGGACAGCGGCGAGCCGGCCTCGAGGCGCCTGTTTGTCGCGACCATGGGGTGGTGGGTCGCGCTGCTGTTTTCACTGGTCACCGCGGCACAGTGGTTCTGCATCTGGGTCCTGTCGCCGTGCGCGTCCTGACGGCGACCTGCTTGGCGGCCCTGCCGGTCGCCGGTGCCTGGGCGCATCCCCCGGCGCCGCAGAGCAGCCCGGGAGCTATACCCTGGACCTGGGAGCCGTGGGTGCTGGTGCTGCTCGCGCTGTCGCTGGGTTTGTATCTGTCGGGCCTGGCGGCCCTGTGGCGGCAGGCGGGCGAAGGGCGCGGCATACGAAGGGCCCACGCCGCGGCCTTCATGGCGGGCTGGCTGGCGCTTGCGGTGGCGTTGGTGTCACCGTTGGATGCCCTGGGGCAGTCGCTGTTTTCCGCGCACATGGTGCAGCACGAAGTCCTGATGGTGGTCGCCGCGCCACTGCTGGTGATCGGCAGGCCGCTGGCCGTATGGATTTGGGGGCTGCCTGCCGCCTGGCGCCAGCCGGCCGCGCGCATGACCCGGCTGCCGGCGGTGCAGGGGCCCTGGGCGGTACTGACGTATGCACCCGCAGCCTGGGCACTGCATGGCATCGTGCTGTGGGCCTGGCACCTGCCCGCGCTATTTGAGGCCGCGCTGCACAGCACCGTCGTGCACACCTTGCAGCACCTGAGCTTCTTCTTCACCGCCCTGCTGTTCTGGTGGGCGCCGCTCGGCAGCCGGTCGCAGACGGGGCACGGCGCATCCTTGCTCTACCTGTTCACAACCATGGTTCACACCGGGGCGCTAGGCGCATTGCTGACACTGTCACCGACGATCTGGTACCCGAGCTATGGCAACACCGCGGCAGCGCTGGGTGTCGACCCTCTTGAAGACCAGCAGCTCGGCGGCCTGGTCATGTGGGTGCCCGCGGGGCTGGCCTACCTCTTCGCCGGCATCGCCTGCGCGGCCTCGGCGCTGAACCAGCGTGTCCGTTGACGGGTCGCGTGCGGCAGTGCTTATTGGAGAGCAATTGCTTGCCGCGGTGGGCCAGGCTTCGGCAAGGTAGGGACAGGTATCGTCACACAGGGCGCTTCAATGACTTGTCGAAGAACGCGGCAATCGCATCGAACGGAATTTTGTCCATGCGGTCGTACAGATCGACGTGGCTGGCGCCCTTGATGATCATGAGTTCCTTCGGCTGCGCGGCGGCCGCGAAGGCGGTTTCGCTGAAATAGCGCGAGTGCGCTTTCTCGCCATGGATCAGCAGCATGGGCCGCGGCGAGATTTCCGCTATGTTTGTCATCAGCGGCATGTTCATGAAGGACAACGGGGTTGTGATCGTCCAGGAACTGTTCGAGTTGACCGCTCTCGGATGGAAGCCGCGCGGCGTCTTGTAGTAGTCGTGGTAATCGACGAGGAACTGCGCCTCGCCGCCCTTGAGTTCGTTCAAGGCTCCGTCGGCAGCCAGAGCCATCGCGTCGCCAGGGCGATCGATTGGCTGAAGCTCAACTACACCAAGTCCCTGCGCATCGAGGAACTGGCAACGCGGGCGCAGATGAGCAATTCGGGCCTGCACCACCACTTCCGGCAGCTCACGGGCATGAGTCCGCTGCAGTACCAGAAATGGCTGCGGCTGAACGAAGCGCGGCGCCTGATGCTCAGCGATGGCGCGGATGCAGCGACTGCGGCCTTTGGCGTGGGCTATGAGAGCCCATCGCAATTCAGCCGCGAGTACGCACGGCTGTTCGGCGCGCCACCGCGGCGCGACATTGAGGCGCTGCGGCCGGCTTGACGAGCGTATGGATCCCGAAATTATCCGCAACTGGCCCGGTATTTACCCGTCAGTTCAGGACGTGCGGGAATGGGTGGAGGGCTTGCTGCCGTCTAGGGTCCGGGCGCCCACAGATGGTTTGGCCGGATCGCCGATAGCCTCCGGATTGTGGGGTGTCTGTGCGCTGCTTGCGGCAAGCTGTTCCGCCTGCCGCGCCTTGGCAAACAGGTCCCACGCGGCAATGAACATCGCCGCAACCACCGGACCAATCACGAAGCCGTTCAAACCAAACAGGGCCATGCCTCCCAGCGTGGACACCAGCACCACATAGTCGGGCATCTTGGTATCCTTGCCCACCAGCACCGGGCGCAGGATGTTGTCGACCAGTCCGATGACAAGCACGCCGAAGGCGATCAGCACCAGGCCCTGCCAGATGGCACCGGTCACCAGGAAGTAAATCGCCACCGGGCCCCAGACCAATGCGGCGCCCACAGCAGGCAACAGCGACAGGAAGGCCATCAAAGTTCCCCAGAGCACCGGCCCATGGATGCCCAGCATCCAGAAAATCAGGCCACCGAGGGCGCCCTGAAGCAGCGCCACCACCACGTTGCCTTTGACCGTCGCACGGATCACGGTGACGAATTTACCGGACAGATCGCGTTTGATGCCGGCCTCCAGCGGAACCGCCTCTCGGATGCTGCGGGACAAGGACGCACCGTCGCGCAGCAAAAAGAAAAGCAGGTAGAGCATCACGAAGAAGCTGACAACAAAATCAAAGGTGTTCTGCCCGATGTTCAGCGCCTGCGTCGCGATGAACTGGCTGCCACGGGACAGGCTGGAGGTCAGCCAGGCCTGTATCTCGGTGGTGTCATTCAGTCCGAAGCGTCCGAGCAGCCCCTTCACCCAGGCCGGCAGGGCGTTGTAGACCTGCTGAAAATACAGGCCAACACTCAATTCGCCCGACTGGACGCGCTGGTACACAGCCGATGCTTCCTGGATGAGTGAGGCCAGGATCAGGCCAAGCGGCAAAATCACCAGCACCAAGATGATGAGCACTGACGCCAGAGCGGCCGGCGTGCGCCGCCCTTTCAACGGTTTGAGCAAGCGCTGGAACACCGGTGTGAACATCAGCGCAAAGATGGCACCCCAGAACACGGTGCCGAAAAACGGCCACAAGACGCCTGCAAACGCCAGGGTCACCACCACCAGCAGGAGCATGAAGGTCCTGTTTTCCAGGGACGAAGATCGGGCGGCGTTGAAAAACTTCATGGGCGAGGCCTTGGCGTTGAAGGTCTGAGGTTCCCGCGAACCGCCTCTTCGTGTTCAATTGTTCTGGTCCGCTGCTATTGATTTAATAGCTGCTGGCACACGCGGTGCAAGGGCTACAGGCTTGTTTTCTTCAGAATTTTCGCTGGCTCTGGCGCTGCGTCCACCCGGCAGCACCCGCTCAACATAGGCCGCCTGGAAGCTGCGCTGCTCGCCGCGGGCAAATTCCACGGTTACCGACAGGCTGTCGGCGGCGACCACCCTGCCTTGGCCATAACGGCGGAC
>JAJKJM010000070.1 GCA_021153985.1 Polaromonas sp. | reverse complement strand
GCACCAGGCAACAAAGCGCTGCCACAGCTGCGCCACCTGGTCGCCGTACGGCCCGGTGTTGCGCATATAGGCCAGGCGCATGGGGGGAAGGGTTTTGAGTTCAATTTCCATGGCAAGGGTTCTTTCAGACGAGGGTACCGGCCCCACGGGCCAGAGGGTTCTATCTTTGAACAAGGCCATGATGGAGTCTTGATTCGGCTTGTGGTTGCCTTGATGAATCTTGCTAAGTTCACGCTGCTGGCGCGCTGCCCAGTCGCGCCAGCCGCCGCGCCGCCAGGCCGTGGGCGTTGTGCCGAAGTGGGCGCGAAAGGCCCGGCTGAACACCTCGGCCGACGCAAAGCCCACGTCAAGCGCTACCTGCAATGCGGTCTGCTGCGTAAATATCAGGCGCTGGGCCGCCGACTCCAATCGCAGGCGGCGCACGCAGTCGGCCAGCGTCTCGCCCGTCATCGCCTGAAACACGCGGTGAAAATGCCAGGGCGAAAAATAGGCGACGTCCGCCAGCGCCTGCAAGTCCAGGGTGCTGGCCAGGTTGGCGCTGATGTGGTCCACCACGCGGTTGATGCGGGCAACGTAAGTGCGGCGGGCCGTGGAGTCAAGGGGCTCTGTCATGGCAGGTCGGCTACGAACTTTTCAGCCTGTGCCAGCATGCCGCGGCGTATGGCGGTAAACACCGGCTCAGGGAAGTCCGGCGGCAGCTGGTCGGCCACACGCTCCAGGGCGTAAGGCACCTGCAGCACCAGCGCCACCATCTGGTCGAAGGCGCCCGGCACGCCGCTTTGCCTTGCCAGCGCTTCCCAGTGGCGGGTGCGGACTTCGTGCAGGTGGTAGTGCGCGTTTTTGCCGCGCAAGGCCATGGCCAGTTTGGCGCGGCGCGGGCTGATCTGGTTGGGCCCATTGCCGATGATGGGCCAGGCCGACAGCACGTCGTACAGCGGCGTCATGCGAAAGCTGCCGCCGCGCTCGAGAAAGATCGAGTAATTCTTGGCATGGCCGTCAGTGGCCGCCATGATCCAGAAAGCGAGCACGGTCTTGACGAACACTAGCTTGTCCGCGGCGGCCTGGCTGCTCCTGTCAAGCTGGCGCAAGATGGTCCGTATGCCCGGCCCTCCGTCCGATTCGTACTTCATGGGGCCCGCCACGCCCAGCGCCTGGCAAAAATCTTCTTGCGGCAGCCGTGCCAGCCAGGGCGGGCGGCCGGGCGGGTTTTCAGTAGCGCGATCAAACCGTTCCACCACCAACACCTTGCGCTGGCCGAAAGTCGCGATGTCGCACGCCGCGACCGGCAGCCCCAGCAAACCCAGGATCTGTGCGCACAGCCATTCGTTTTCGACAGAGGTATGCATGTCGGCTCGCACGTTGCCTACCAGTCCCAGCGGCAGCTTGATGATGTGCGTAGTGGGTGTCGCGCCCAGTGGCCGGCACCATTGGCCTTCATGCCAGAGCAGGGCGGTCTTCTCCTGCGCGCCTGCAATCGAGATGCGAAAGTCGTCTTCCTGCTGCTGGCCCAGCACCCGTCCCGCCGTGACTGCGTTATCAATGGCTTGTTCGACGCCTGTTTCATCCAGCGGCTGTGCCTCAATGCGGTCAAAGCCCTTGGGCTCCAGCCCTGGCGGCATCAGCTGCACCGCGCCTACACAGTCGCGTCCCACAGCTGCCAGTAATTCGAATGCGGCTGTGCCGCCGGTGGCAAACCTGTCGCGCAGGCGCCGGCGTATGGCGTCGCTGTCGGGCAGCAGGTTGTCAAAGAAGTTGTTCACCACCTCGCCGCGATGCGGCAGGTTTCCGGGCATAAAAGGCAGTGAAAGCGATAACTGGCGTGAAGAGGGAGACTCCAGCCAGCTTGCCTCGTACTGGAAGCGATGCTCACTGTCGATGATGGACCAGATGCCGACGCGCTCCCCGTTGGCCCACACCGTCAGCATGTTGGACCCCGGGCTGGTGCGGGGGCGGCGGAAGGTCACCATGGTATTGGCCTGCTTACCATTTCGGCGTGTAAGGGGCGGGCTCGTCCTCTGCCACGCGATGCCGGGGAGCCTCTTCGATCACAAGGCTGCAGCCCATGGCCGAAACCATGCGGGCAATCTGGTCGTAAGCCGTGACTTCAGGCGCGGCCTCTATGCGCGCGATGCGCTTCTGGCTGACGCCCAGCATTTCGCCTAGCTGGGTTTGGGTCAGTTTGCGTGCCTGGCGCAGCGTTCGCAACATGGTGCGCAGCTGCTGGGGCGTGTCTACCGGGTAAGTTACGTTGCTCACAATACACCTCAAAAGTAGTTAAACAATAATACTCCTGAAACGTAGTTAAAGCAAATAACTCCTTTAAAATAGTAGTTGACTCCGGCGCGAGGGGCATGCACCAAGCGCTAACTTTGATGCCAGCTGGCCGTTGTGATTAACCCGCCTTGCGAATCGTCCCCTGCGCGGCGGCGCACAGCGTGCGCTCCGCACCACGCAACACAAAAATGTCGCAGCGGCACACTGCCTGCGTCTTGCCGCTGCCGACCACGGTGGCCACCGCCAGCAGGCGCTCGGCGTCTTTGGCGGGGCGCAGGTAGTTGATCTTGAATTCAGAGGTGACGGAATCACCCAGCACCGAGCCACCCGCAAAGGTGAGCGCGTTGTCTGCCAGATAAGACAGCACACCGCCGTGCACAAAACCGTGTTGCTGCAAAAGGCCAGGCACTACGGGCACCGACAGTTCCGCGGCGCCGGGCACAAAAGCATCCAGCTGCGCATTCAGCATCGCGCTGAAGGGCTGCTGCCCCAGCACCTGGCGGCCCCAGGCCAGCAGGTCAGCGGGCATGCTGCCTCCGCGAAAACGGCGGGGTCAACCGCTTGCCGCCCGACACCAGCCAGCGCAGCAGGCGTATATAGGCCGGCCAGGGCACCTGCCGTGGCTCGTTGCCCAGCGAGAGCTGCGCCTGCGACAGCACGTCTTCCACGCAGACATCGTGCAGGGGGCCAATCACCAGCGGCCAGAAAAGCAGGCCAGTGCCGCGCGCTTTCATCTCGATACGATGCTCCAGCACACAATGCGCAGGCGTGGCCTCAAGCACTTCAAAACCGTGCCAGCCGTCAAAGCCCGCCGGTGCGGTAAGGCGAAACCGCACCGACTGGCCCGGTGTATACGCTTCGACTACATAGCGGATAGGCCCATGTCCACCCACGGCGCCCACAGCCAGCGGCCTGTCGAACTTCATGCGCGGCCATACCTTGCCAGGCCACAGCGCATCGGCCGGCGAGCCCAGCGCATCGATCAGTGCGCCTACCTGCAGCGGGCTGGCGTGCAGCAAACGTTGATGAACATTGACGACTTTCATACAAGTACTCCTGTTGAATCGGGAACGGGTTTCAGGGCGCCACCGCCATCCAGGCCGCATGCTCCAGCGCGGCCCGCACCTTGGGCGCGACGGCCGGGGTGGGCTGGCTCACCCATCGCTGCGTGAGCGACAGCGCGGGCGAAAACACCAGCGCCATCCAGACATGAAAGGGCATGGCGCGCATCTCGCCCGCTTCGACGCGTTGCGCCATCCAGGCCGTCAGTGCGCCAAACGCGTCGGCATTGACCGCATCACGCTCGGCCTTATCAGGTCCACTGCCCTCATTCGGTCCATTGGATATCTCTGCGCTTCGCCGTAACTCATGCAGCAGCCGGGCGCTCTGCGGGTTCTGCAGCACCCACTGGATGTACGCACGGATCAAACCCTTCACGCCTTTTTCAGCCTGCACGGCCCGGCCCCTGATGGGCGGCAGCAGTGCGGCATGAAAGTCGCGCAGGATATGGGCGTACAGCGCATCAGCCAGCTGCGCCTTGGTGGGGAAGTGGTGGTACAGGCTGCCGTTGCTTACGCCTGCCTCCTGGCGCACCAGGTCCATCGAGGCGGCCGTGAAACCCTGGACCAGAAATACCTTGGCGGCGGCGTCCAGCAGGCGGCTGCGGGTAGCAGAACCAGAGCCAGAAGAAGCGGCAGGTGCGGGCGTGGTTGTGGGCGTGGTTGCAGGGTGAATGGCAGAATTCATGACTAGAGTTTTACTCTAGACTATTACTCTAAACCAGTACTCCGTCAAGTTTTTTGATTTTGGTTCCCGCACAGGGCCCGGTCCTTCAGGTGCTTCAGCTGACCTCCAGAATCATGGTCAACCCGCCACCCCCTTTGTGCTCGACATTGTTGTTGGTGGCATGGTGCGGAATGTGGCAATGCACAAGCCATTTGCCGGGTTTGCGGGCTTTCCAGATCACGTCGTAGCGTTGGCCCGGCCCGACATTGACAGTGTCAGCTTCAAAGCGGGCGCCTTCCGCCAGCGTATAGCCATCGCGTGCGACGACGGTGAATGGCCCGCCATGTACATGCATGGGGTGGACGAAATTGTTGTTCGTTCCGATGAAGCGGAGCTTGATGGTTTCACCGACCCGCATGCTGACCGTCTCGGTTTCAGGATATGCCTTGCCATTGATGGTGAAGTAATTGGGCAGTGCGCCCTCCATCAGCATGGCGGGATACGTCAGGCCCTCACGCTTGAGCCACTCTTGTAGCTGGATCACGTATTCCTTGTCGGCCACCAGCTCTCTGGATGGGTCTTTGGGATCAATGATCAGCGCGCCGTACAGGCCCAGCGCCTGCTGCCGGTCTGCGTGATCGTGGGTGTGATAAAAAAAAGTGCCTGCCTGCCCGGTCGTGAATTCATAGGTGTAATGCCCGCCCGGGGGGATAGGCTCCTGTGTGATTTTGGCCGGGCCATCCATTTCGTTCGGGACAATCAGGCCATGCCAGTGCACGGTGGTCGACTCGGGAAGCCGGTTTGTCACCCTGATACGGACCCTGTCCCCCTCGGTCACGCGAAGCCGGGGCCCGGGCACCTGGCCATTGAAAGCGTAGCCTTCGACCTTCAAGTCCGGCAGGATGTTCCAGCGCACTACGCCAGCCTCCAGGTTGAACACCTTGACGCCGCCTTCCTGCCCCGCTTCGAGCACCGTGTCCCCTCTTGTGCCGGGTTCTGCTTTGCTGGCCACCCGGCGAGGGTCAACCGCCGCCATGTCCCGCATTGCTTCACCAGGGGTGTCCCAGCCCATGATCATCCCGGGCGGCATGATGGCGCCCCCGACATCGCGCGCAGACAGGTTCATGTTGACGTAGAGGGCGGGAGCCGTCATGCCACCCAACAGCATCAACAACGTGGTCATGCATACCGCGATCAACTGGGGCCGTGTGACGTCGGGTTGCATGGCGTGGTGGCTCGCTGGCGCCGCGCCGCCTCCGCCATGTTGAGCGCCCTGATGGCCTTCATGACCGGACGGCGCCTTGCCCTGATGCTTCTCGCCGCTCTGGCGCTCCTTGCGCTGGGTCATCAGGCCGTGCTTCATCTTTCTGGAGACCATCCAGACATTGACGGGATAGGCAATAGCAAACCCGGCGATAACGCCCAGGGACATCACGCCCCAGAAAATCAGTTCGGTCGGGTCCATCGCCCGCATGTCACGTCCCATCATCAGCAGCGACATGACCGGCGCCATCCCGGCCATCATGGCGTTCATGCTGATGAACTCGGGCATGAAGGACTTCCTGACATTTTCCAGGTAAGTTCCGCCCATCATGTTTTTCATGAACAGTGACTGAAAGATAAAGAGGCCGAACGCAAATCCCGCAAGGTATTCAACAATGAGGTCGACCCACATGGGCAAACCCAAAGCGGCTGTGATCACCGCCGCCAGAATGATGCCGGTGGCATCGCCCGCCACACAATGGATGGTGGAACCGACACCCTGCTTCCATAAGGGTTTGATGAACGCTTCATGCCCGCCGGGGTGGGGCTCTTTGTCTGCCATGACATACAGCAGCAGGCCCAACGGGCCCATGTACAGCGTGACAAGAATGAAGCCCCACTTCATCACCACCGGCTCGGGGTTGTTCTGAAACTGGTCCCAGGCGACATAGGCCGTGCAAGCCAGTGCCAGGGCAAACCAAACGATCAGGAAATAGTCGACGGGCTGGACAATCATGGGAATCCTCTCTGGTGGATAAGCTGGCAGCGGCAACAGGGAGAAGGGGAGGGCGAAGGGCCACTCTAGACCCTGCCACGGCGGGAAGGTCAAGCCAGCTGAACGATACTTCTGTAATAAAGTGAAAACCCGTCCAGGCCGCCCCGACAGGCAGGCGGCACAAATTGACGACAATGCTGCCCAGAAAGCGAGAAACCCAACATGCCACTGCAATTTGCCGACCGCCTCAACAATGTCGAAACCTCCGCGATTCGCGAACTCTTCAAGCTGCTGGGAAAACCCGGCATCGTCAGCTTTGCCGGCGGCTTTCCAGACCCGGCCATGTTTGATGTCGAAGGCATCAAAGAGGCCAGCAACAAGGCCTTGACTGAAGAGCCCGGCGGCGCACTGCAATACGGCGCCACTGAAGGCTACGGCCCGCTGCGCGAACAGCTCAGCGCCTTCATGGCCACCAAGGGTGCCAAAGACGTCGCCCCCGACCAACTCATCGTCACCACCGGCAGCCAGCAGGCGCTTGACTTGCTCGGCAAGACCATGATCTCGCCCGGCGATAAGGTCATTGTTGAAGGCCCGACTTTCCTTGCCACCATCCAGTGCTTTCGTCTCTACGGCGCAGAACTTATCAGCGCACCGATTGATGCCAACGGTGTCAAGACCGACGAGCTCGAAAAACTCATCGCCCAGCACAAGCCAAAATTTGTCTACCTGATCCCCACCTTCGGCAACCCCAGCGGTGCACTTCTGAGCCTGGAGCGCCGCAAGCAGGTGCTGGAGATGGCCGTCAAACACAACACCTTGATTGTTGAAGACGACCCCTACGGCGACCTCTACTTCGGCGAAGCGCCGCCACCCTCATTGCTGGCCCTGAGCGCCACCGTGCCCGGCAGCCGCGAGCTGCTGGCGCACTGCGGTTCACTCAGCAAGGTGCTGAGCCCCGGCCTGCGCGTGGGCTGGATGGTCGCCCCCGCCGA
Source organism: Polaromonas sp. (assembly GCA_021153985.1). GTDB lineage: Bacteria > Pseudomonadota > Gammaproteobacteria > Burkholderiales > Burkholderiaceae_C > Polaromonas. The sequence goes on along the minus strand of JAJKJM010000070.1, from coordinate 39,096 downwards.
GCTGCTGGCCAAGGCCACCATGTGCAAGCAGTTCAGCGACGCACACACCAGCACCTTCGCCCAAGCCACTGCCGCCCAATACCTCAAAGCCGGCCGCATGCCCAACACGCTGAAAAATGTACGCAAGGTGTATGGCGAGCGCGCTCTGGCCATGGGGGCAGCCCTCAAGCGCGAACTGGGCGACGCGATTGCCTTCACCCAGCCGCAAGGCGGTTTGTTCTTCTGGGCCAGCCTTACCGGCGCCAACGGCAAAAGCAAAGACGCCGGCGACTTCGCTAAAAAGGCGATTGAGCAGCTCGTCGCCTTTGTGCCCGGCGCGCCGTTTTATGCGGCCAATCCGGATTTGGCCACGCTGCGGCTGAGTTTTGCGACGGCGGATGTGGCGAAGATTGAAGAGGGTGTGGGGCGTTTGGGCAAGGCGCTGTGACTTGGTAGCTAACTGAAGTATCGCCAGCAGCGCCCATCGCACGACAGTATGGATTTAGCAGTCAAAAAGAAGGGGTTTCTACGGGCGTATCGCGGTTCTCTCCTGGGCGGCATCGCAATTTTCATTCTTGTTGTGTGGCCCTTTGATAGCAATGCTTTTGAATCCGCCGCCCGCGGAGAGCGCTACTCAATCGTTGCGCGGGGTGATCGTCGGAGCCCGGCAAACGCCTCCCAATCTGCGTCTCCAACTGCCTGACGGAAGTGTGCAGGCGCTCGACTTTCCCCAGGATCTCTTGGGTTTGTATATCGGCAAGTGGGTTCGTTTTCAGGCTCTTGGCCCGGATGAAGTACGAATGCTGAATGGCTGAAATGCAGAGGTTCAGGTTGACTCTCTTCAATACGTCTTTATTCCTACCAACCCACGGGTCTGGAGCTTGAAATGCGACCGCCTCTCGTTCTCCCGTGAGACATTGCTGGCGTACCACCAGCGCAACGGCCCATCCTCGGCGGGCTCCATTTTTGTGCTGGTGGTTTCCGCGGCGCTTTTACTGGCGCAGATTGCCCGTGAGTATGTCGACAGGGCTAAAGGGAAAAGTTAGAAAACGCCGACTTTGCTATTTAATTGATAGCTGGTAGCGCACGTCTTGTCTGGGCTAGAAGGCGATTTCATTCACAAGGTGCGGGCTCTATTTGCCACGCCATCCGCTTTAGCTATCGCCTGCAAACCATCAACAACGCCGTCCCATCAGGCGTCTGCACTTCGCCCACCGCGCGAAACCCGGCCTTTTCATAGCAGCGGATCGCACGGGCATTGCGCGGGTCGGGGTCGGTCTGGATGTGGGTGACTTGCGGGTCGGTGAACAGCTTCGCGACCCAGGCTTTCACCATCGCCGTGCCCAGGCCTCGGCTTAGCAGGCTCGCGTCGGCGATGGACTGGTCGATGCCGCGCACGCCGGGGTCGGTTTCACCCTCCCACCAGCCACCGCCTGAACCCATCGCCACATAAGACTGGATGTAACCGAAGGGCTGACCGTCCAGTAGCGCAATGTGCGGTTGCACCTGGGTTGGATTCTTGATCCAGCCACCGTATTCGGCTTCTACCTCTGCCATGGTCGGGGCCGGACCCCACCATTCCGTCCAGTGGGGCCGCGCCAGCCATTCATGCAGCATCGGCAGGTCAGCCATCTGCAGGGGCCGAAAGCTGAAGCGTTCAGCCAGGCTGTCTTCTTCCTTGATGACTTTCATTTCGTCGATGTCACCCATGCTCAGTCCTTTGACCACACCGCCAGTTCATACCCGTCGGTGTCAATAAAGTGAAAGCGGCGCCCGCCGGGGAAGGCAAATATCTCCAGCTTGATGGCGCCGCCGGCGGCCACCACGCTGGCGCGCGCCGCCTCCAGTTTGTCGGCGTACAAAATCACCAGCGGGCCGCCAGTGGGCGAGGGCGCTGCCTGCGTGGTGAAGCCTCCTTTCATCGCACCGTCTGAAAACTCGGTGTACTGCGGGCCGTAGTCGGTAAACGTCCAGCCAAAGGCCTGGCCGTAAAAGGCCTTGGCTTTGTCCAGGTCGCGCACGTTCAGTTCCACGTAGTTGATTCGGCAGTTCTCGGGCGCTGTGGGCGCTGTCGGAGTTGTGGGCGTGTTGGCCATGGGGTGTCTCCAAAAATCAATCCACCATTTTGCACAGGCGAGCAATGGTTTTGGGCATACCCGCAGGGCCGGCGCGTGTTTTGCCTGCGCTGCCTACAATCCAGAGAGCGCCGGCCTGTCGCCTGCGGCACTTTGACTCAGGCCTGTTCACCTTCATGACTTCTGCTGCCGCGCCTAGCGCCACCCTCTCCGGCCACTCCAGCATCTCCCCGGCCACCCGCCGCTCCATCCTCCTTCTTTCTTTCGGCACCTTTTCCAGCATGTGCGCGCAGCGCATCTGCGACGCGATGCTGCCCGAGCTGTCACGCGTGTTTGCCGTCAGCCTGGCGCAGGCGGCGCAAGTGGTGTCGGTGTTTGCCATCACCTATGGCGCATCACAGCTCTTTTACGGCCCGCTGGGCGACAGGCTGGGAAAGTTCCGCGTCGTCACCTTTGCCACGCTGGGCTGCAGCGTCGGCAGCGTGCTGGCCGTGTTTGCGCAAAGCCTGGACGTGCTGGTGTTTGCCCGGTTGCTGATGGCGCTGGGCGCCGCGGCACTCATTCCGCTGGCCATGGCCTGGGTGGGCGACAACGTGCCCGCCGACCAGTTGCAAGAAATGCTCACCCGCACAGGCCTGGGCAGCACGCTGGGCATCGTGGGCGGGCAACTGGTGGGCGGCCTGTTTACCGATCTGCTGGGCTGGCGCTGGGCCTTTGCCTTTATGACGGTGCTGTTTGCCATAGTGGGCGCGCTGCTGTGGCGCGACTGGCGCCGACAGACAGCCGCGGAGCACGAAAAAACCAAAGAGCGCATGGCCGCCCCCAGCCAGCCCGTGCAACGCGCCCACTTCGTGACGCAAGCGCTAGAGATCATCACCGGAAAATGGTCGCGCGTGGTGCTGCTCATGGCGGTGGTCGAAGGCGCAGTCGGCTTTGGCGTGCTGGCCATCTGGGCGTCGCACCTGCATCGCTCACTGGGTTTGTCGCTGTCAGTGTCAGGCGCCATCGTCGCCCTCTTCGGCCTGGGCGGCATGGTCTACATGGCCGTCGGCCCGCATTTGATCCGCCGCCTCGGCCAGCAAGGCCTGGTCATCATGGGCGGCGCCATCGTAGGCGTGTGCGCCCTGGTGCTGGCCTACACACCCCACTGGGGTCCCGCCATCCCCGCCAGTTTGTTGGCAGGCTTTGGCTTCTTTGCCTTTCACAACACCATGCAGGCCAACGCCACGCAGATGACACCGCATGCGCGGGGTACGGCGGTGTCGCTGTTCTCGTCGTTTTTGTTTTTGGGCCAGTCGCTGGGGGTGGTGCTGGCGGCCAGTTTGATTGACCGCATTGGGACCAGCGCGGTGGTGGCGCTGGGTGGGGTGGCTATGGCGGTGGAGGGGGTTTACTTTGCCTGGGCGTTAGGGCGGCGCCAGGCTGGGACGGTGAACCAGGCATCTGCCGGTAGCGGTGGGCGCTGAGACTGCAGCCGCACGGGTGAGGCAGACTGTTTACTTAGGTCCACTTTAAAATGGCTCAGCCCAGTTTGAAAGGGGCCTGGGCTGGAAAACTTTAAAAGGTACTTTGTGAGCGTACTCACCAAACTTTTTCGAAAAAATAAAATACCGGATCTACCGCCACTGGCAACGACTCTCCGGCGTATAAGTGGGCATCAAATCGTCTATGACCAGATCACGCGTGAGCAAAGAGACCCGGGATTTGAACCATTGGAAAACGCCGATAGCGAACAGCCTGGCTGGTTTGAATATTGGCCGATCCGTACTTATTTACACACCACGCCGCTGGATGAGTCCACCCTGTACGGGTTTGTCTCGCCCGGGTTTTTCGAGAAGACCAGGCTGTCGGCGGCCGAGGTGGACCGGTTCATCCAGTCATCCAAAGATGCCGATGTGTACTCGTTTTCTCCTTTTCCCTGCAACGGCGCGTCGTTCTTGAATGTCTTCGAGAACCAGGACTTCTATTTCCGCGGTATTCAGGGTCATGCGGCCGATTTTTTGTCCCAGTTTGACTCATCCGTTGATTTGCGCCAAATGGTGAACCATTCGGGCAACGCCATTTTCAGTAATTTCTTCTTCGCCAAGCCAAAATTCTGGCGTGAATGGTTGCGAATTTGCGACCAGCTTCATGAGGACACCAAGGATGGTCAGCATTATTTGAACTCGAAATGCCCTTACGTCAGAGAGGATGGCAATGGGAAAATTGTTGAGGCAAAAGTTTTTGTGATGGAGTGCGTCGCCTCCTATTTACTGGCGAGTTCGAATCGATTTTCCAGTATCAATTACCCACCCCATCTCCTGCCGGTAGGGCCTGGTTTTCCCCCGTTGCGCTTTGAAATCGGTTTGCTGGACGAGTTGAAACGCCAATACCTGCAGACTGGCGAGTCGAAATTTCTGGAGCAATACCGCCTTGAGCAGAAGCGTGTCATCGCCACGGTCTGGCCGGGCCGGGAACTCTAAGTCTGTTATCCCTGGTCATCGTGGAATGGCTGTTTCGCTATTCGTGTATGTTCCTGTTTCGGGCCAGTCTTTGGGTTGGCTCTGGCGGCGCGTTGATTTACCAAATAGAGACTTGCCTATTGGTCGGGAAAGTGAAACTTCATTTCCACGCTCACCCCGCCCTAATCACCGACACAAACTCCGTCCCACTCTCCGGCAACCAAACCTCCCCAGGCCGGCCCAAGATCTGGCGCACGCTGGCCGCAGCACGCGGCAGCGGGATCACATCAAACTTCTCAGTCGCCGGGTCAAAGCGCAGCATGGCGTTGTTGCTCCACTCTGAGGCCCAGACGATGCCTTTGTTGTCTACGTAGACAGCGTAGACGTGGGGTTCGTTGCCTGGGGCTTTCCAGGTGCGCCAGCTATTGGTGCCTTGGCCCAAGGCGGGGTCGTGCATTGACAAATTTCCGCTGTTCCATTCCGACACCCAGATGCGGCCTTTGCTGTCTGACCAGACGCGGCGGGCGCCTTGGCGTTGGGTGGGTGGCTCGACGATGTGGGAGTTGCCTGTTTTGCGGTCTATGTTGGCGATGAAATTGCCGGCGAGCGAGCACCACCAGATGTCGCCTTTGGGTGTGGTGCAGATGCCGTAGGGGCCGCGGCCGCGGGGGGATTCTTTGACGGTGACCGCGCCGGTGCGCACGTCTACTTTGCCGACGTAGCCGCTTTGGCCGGTGAACCACAAATCTCCATCACCGTCGAAGGCGCAGGTGTTGAGGTTGGCGTAGGGCGTGCCTGCGGGCAGCGGGTAGACCTTGACTTGCCTTGCGGGCCAGCTGACGCGGACTATCGCGTTTTGCCCGCCGTCGGTGAGCCAGGCTGCGCCGTCTGGCCCGGCGATGACGCCGTGGGGCGATGAGCCCTTGCCGAGTGCAACCAGCTCTGTCTTGCCGGTAGTCGGGTCCAGCCAGCCTAAATGGCCGCTGCGTTGGGCGGAGAACCACACGCCGCCGTCGGGTGCGGGGGCGATGTCGTGGATGCCGGTGAAGGCCGGCGCCTTGATGGGCCAGGATTGCAGGCGTATGCCGGCGGGTGTTTGGGCGTGTGCGGCGCGTGGCAAGAGCAGGGCTGCGGCAGACACGCTTGCCAAACCCGCCACGCCCAGGGCGGGTGCAGCGGCCAGCACTGTGCGTCGGCTGATGCCGGGTGGGCTTAACGGGCTTGATGAGCCAGCGGTCTGTTCAGAGTTCAGATGAGCGAGCGAATGCAAGGCCATTGGTAATACCTCCTGTGCACTTTGACGTATGCAGTGAATGCTGTGAACCGTGAACCCGCGAAGGTCAGCGAATGCAGGTACTCAAGACATTCTGGCGGCAACAGGCTTTGCCATCAACCGGGCTTGTTCTTACCGGCTGGTGCTCAGGTCTTTCGTCGAGTCCACCCGCTCGGAATTGGTGGTGCTGCGGCTGCCTTTGAGGTGCAGCTCCACGTCGGTAGCCTTGTCGCCTACGGCGGCGACGGCTTCACGAAGCTGTTGATGGGTGACGTTGAATTTCCGGGTCCATCCTTCTGATGTGGCCTTGTCGTTCAGGTTGATGCGCTCGGGTTGTACGCCTGGCGCAGTGTGCGGGTGATGCATGGGGACTCCTTGGCAGCCCAGGTGATGGGTAAGCTAAAAGAACACTTTTAGTGCCCCGGGGAACCGGCGCGTGTAGGCCTTTACCGCATCTTGGGCGGCGCTTATGGAGGCAGTGGCTTGCCACCACGCTCCGATTTGCACCGATGCGGCAATCAATGGTGTTTCACTCGGACCCCTAAAATGTCTTAAGCCCCGTTTGAGGCGAGCCTTCGGACGAAAGGCTTCAAGATGAACGGCGTCCGGTCATTTCTCTTTTGCCAACAGCAATCCAAGGAGCCTTGTGAGCGTATTCGCCAAACTCTTCAAGAAAAAAGAAATACCGGACTCACTGCCCTCCGCAAAAAATGCCCGGCTTGTCAGGGGATATCAAATTGTCTATGACGGCGCTACGCGTGCAGAAAAAGACCCGGGATTTGAGCCGATGGAAAACGCCAACAGCGACCGGCCGGACTGGTTCGAGTATTGGCCTATACGCAATTACCTGCACACCATGCCGCTGGACGAGTCCGCCCTGTATGGGTTTGTCTCTCCCCGGTTCCACGAAAAGACCGGGCTGTCGGCTGCGGAGGTAAGCCGCTTTATCCAGTCGTCTGAAGATGCCGATGTGTACTCGTTTTCGCCCTTCCCCTGTCATGGTGCATCGTTCCTGAATGTTTTCGAGCACATGGATTTCTTTTTCAATGGCTTTGTTGACCATGTGGCGGGCTTTTTTGCCAAGTTCGACCCGGCGCTTGATTTGCGCCAGTTGGTGAACCACTCAGACAACGCCATCTTCAGCAATTTTTTCTTTGCCAAACCGGCGTTCTGGCGCGAGTGGTCGCGCATTTGCGACCAGCTTCATGAAGACACCAAAGACGGCCAGCACTTCCTGAACTCGGAATGCACCTATACCAAGGGAGACGGCAGCACCAAAATCGTCCAGGCCAAAGTTTTCGCCATGGAGTGCGTTGCGTCTTATTTGCTGGCGCGTTCGCGGAAATTTTCCAGCATCGGCTATCCGCTGCGGCTTATGCCCGTAAGCCGCGCCTTTGAGACTTTGCGCCTTGAAACTTCCCTGCTGGACGAGTTGAAACGCCAGTGGCTGAAAACCGGGGAAGCGAAATTTCTGGAGCAGTACCGGCTTGAACAGAAGCGCGTGATCGCTGTGGGCTGGCCGGGCCGAAACGTCTGAAATCCATCGCCCTTGCGCTGGGCGGCCCCTTTTTGCCTGTTTCTTGCCTTTTTTACTTGCCCGCCTGCGCCACCAGCGCCGGCTTGTCGCGCCACACCTCGGGCATGGTCGCCTTCAAGTTCGCGATCTTGGGCAAATCAAAGTGTGCGATGTAGGGCTGGTTGGGGTGCAGCGTGGCGTAGTCCTGGTGGTAGGCCTCGGCGGGGTAGAAGGCGGCCAGCGGCGTCAGCTGCGTAACGATCTTGTGGGGGAAAACTTTGACGGCGTCCAGTTGCGCGATGTAGGCCTCGGTGACTTTCTTTTGTTCTGCGCCTTGGTAGAAAACGGCTGAGCGGTATTGCGTGCCGCTGTCGGGTCCCTGGCGGTTGAGCGTCGTGGGGTCATGCGCGACGGAGAAGTAGATCTGCAGCAGCTTGCCGTAGCTGATCAGCTTGGGGTCGTAGGTGATCTGTACGGCTTCGGCGTGGCCGGTGCGGCCTGAGCCGATCTGGCTGTAGGTGGCGGTAGAGGCCTCGCCGCCTGAGTAGCCGGACACCGCGTTGAGCACGCCTTGCGTGTGCTGGAATACGGCTTGCACGCCCCAGAAGCAGCCGCCGGCGAAGACGGCGGTGGCTGTGCCGGCTTGCGCTGCCGGCATATCGACGGCAGGGGCGGGAAGCTTCACAGCTTTTTCTTGCGCGGTGCTGATGCCGATGCCGCCGCCCAGGAATGTCCAGGTGGCGAAGGCGATTGCGCCTAAAGAGAGGAGGTATTTGTTCATGGGGAGGTTGTGCCGTTGGGGCCTGGGGCTGGTAGTGCTTGTTGGTCGGCTTTGGCGCCGCTTTCTTACGCGGATGGGAAATTGGATAGAAAGGCGGGCCGTTCGGTTCCCTCAACTCTCGGCAACATCACAGGGGGAAGGAAGGGGTTCTGCTATCAATAATATAGCTATAGGCCAATGCTGTATCTGGGCTGGAGGCCGATTCGATGCATAAACCCGGATGTGGCTGTTCCTTCTTGCTCCTTCCCCCGTTGGGGGAAGGTTGGGATGGGGGCTCGCGGCGCTTGATGGCACCACCTGCTTTGAATCACAGGCCGACGGCCCCCATCCCCGCCTTCCCCCAGCGGGGGAGGGAGTAATGCAAGGATTTCTGCGGTCGCTTGCTTTCTTCTTGCTCCTTCCCCCGCTGGGGGAAGGTTGGGATGGGGGCTTGCGGCGCCTGATGGCATCACCGGCTTCGAATCACAAGCCGGCGGCCCCCATCCCCGCCTTCCCTCAGCGGGGGTAGGAGTAATACCCCGCCAAGAAAGGAGCAATCGCAGGTGTTTCCGCCGCGTTACAGTCCTACAGGACGGTTTACGGCGCCCCATTAGACTAGCGGGCAATGATGAACAAGCTTCTGAGCCTTCTGGCCACTCTCCTGACGCGATTCCGTGAATTTGCGGTCACCATTCCGGGCCGCCTGCGCCACCCGACCTGGCGCGGGGTGCTGATCGGGCTGGCGGCCATTCCGGCGCTGATGGTGCTGTATGTGTTGCTGCTGATCCCTTTCACGCCCAGCATTTCAGACCTGCAAAAGGCCAAGACGGCCAAGCCTTCCGTCGTGATGTCGGTCGACGGCCAGGAGCTGGCGTCCTTCAAACGCGCCAACCGCGAATGGGTCAAGCTGGAAGATATTTCGCCCAACGTGGTGGCCGCGCTCATCGCCACCGAAGACCACCGCTTTTACGACCACCACGGCATGGACGTCAAACGCACGGTGTCGTCGGTGTTTCACACGCTTACGGGGCGCAAGCAGGGCGGCTCGACCATCACGCAGCAGCTGGCGCGCAACCTCTACCCTGAAGACATCGGCCGCGCGGCCACGCTGACGCGCAAGCTCAAAGAAGCCATCACGGCGTTCAAGATCGAGGCGGTCTACACCAAGGACGAGATCCTCGAAAGCTACCTCAACACCGTGCCTTTCTTGTACAACGCCTACGGCATCGAGATGGCAGCGCGCACCTACTTTGACAAATCGGCCGAGGAGCTGGATGTGCTGCAAAGCGCCACCCTGGTGGGCATGCTCAAGGGCGCGAGCTATTACAACCCGGTGACCAGCCCCGACCGCGCATTGCAGCGCCGCAACATCGTGCTGGCGCAAATGGTCAAGCATGAGAAGCTGCCGCAAGACAAATTTGCCGCGCTGAAAAAACAGCCGCTGAAGATCGACTTTGAGCGGCAAGAGGCCGAGCTGGGTGCGGCCCCGCACCTTGCGCAGCAGCTGCGCCGCTGGCTGATCGAATGGGCAGACCGCAACGACTACAACATCTACGCCGATGGCCTTGTGGTGCGCACCACGGTGGATTCGCGCCTGCAGGCCGCGGCGAACGCGGCCGTCGTGCGCCAGGGCGACAGGCTGCAGAAGATCGCCACGGCGGCATGGGGCGGCCGCAATGTCTGGCAGGCCAAAGCCGGCCCCAACAAAGATCTGGTGCAGGCCTGGGTGCGCGACACCGCTGAATACAGGGCCGCGCGAACGGCGGGCAAGAGCGATGAAGAAGTGCTCAAGGCCTTGCAGGCCAGCACGGACTTTATGGACAAGCTGCGCGACGAGAAGACGCGCATCCAGGCCGGCTTTCTTGCGCTGGACCCCAGCAACGGCCACGTGATGGCCTGGGTGGGCAGCCGCCATTTTGCTGATGACCAGTTTGACCACGTGGCGCAGGCGCGCCGCCAGCCGGGCTCGACCTTCAAGCCCTTTGTGTATGGCGCCGCGTTTGAGGCGGGGGCCAAGCCGTATGAAGGCTTTATGGACCAGGCGGTGGAAATTCCTTTAGGCAATGGCGCCTTCTGGCGGCCCACCGACGGCAGCGGCCCCAGCAACCAGATGATGACGCTGCGCCAGGGCCTGATGTATTCGAAAAACACCATCACCGCGCAGGTGATGAATGTGGTGGGCCCCGCGCATGTGGCGAAGCTGGCCAAGGCCATGGGCGTGCGGCAAAGCAAACTTGAAGAAGTACCGTCGCTCGCGCTGGGCACCAGCCCGGTCACGCTGAAAGAAATGGTGGCGGCCTACAGCACCATTGCCAACGACGGCCGTTATATCGAGCCCATCCTCGTCACCCAGGTCGAAGACCGCAACGGCAAGGTGCTGGAAGAGTTTCAGCCCAAGCTGGCCGAAACCGCCATGCCGGCCAGCGTGGCCGAGACGCTGCTGGACGTGATGCGCGGTGTGATCGACCAGGGCACGGGCGCGGGCATCCGCAGCCGCTTTGGCATACGCGCCGACGTGGCGGGCAAAACCGGCACCACACAAGACAACACCGACGGCTGGTTCATCCTGATGCATCCGCAACTGGTGGCGGGCGCGTGGGCGGGTTTTAACGACAACCGGGTCACCATGGGCAACTCCTGGGGGCCGGGAGCGCAAAGCGCGCTGCCGATGGTGGGCGAGTTTTTCCAGCAGGCCTTTAAGGGCAAGGTGATTGATCCGCAAGCGCGCTTCCCGGTGCCTGAAGGCTCCAGCGTGATTGACCCTTCGATCGCACAAGGTGCGCCTGTTGAGGCGCAGCCGCCCGTTGAGCCGCCGGCAGAGAACCCGGCCTCGGTGGCGAACTCGGGCGCGATAGGCCCTGCATGGGGAAATTCGATACCCGCCAACCCGGAGCCGCGCGTATGGCAGCCCGCGCCGGTGATCAAGTACGTGACGATCAATGTGCCCGGGAACGCGCCTGCCAATCCGCCTATAAATCCGTCTGTCAATTCGCCTGCAGATGGCGCGCAGTCGATGCCTGTTGTGCCGGGTGCCGTGGCTGGCGTAGGGCAGGGTGCGAGCCAGGGCGGCAGCCCGGGCGTGGTGCTTCCCCCGGTCGAAACGCGGCGGCCGCAGCGGATTGATGTGCTGCCTGATACGCCGCAGGACAGCATGCAGGTGCTTCCGGGCGTGGTGGTGGGTGCGCCTATTGCGCCTCGCTAGCTCAGTTCGGGCATGCTCTCCATCCCTCTTGCTCCCTCTCCCGCTGGGAGAGGGGCAGGGGTGAGGGCTAGCGGCCTGTGAATGATGCAGTGGAATATTGACCGCCGCCGACCCTCACCCCCGCCCTCTCCCAGAGGGAGAGGGAGTAGAACCCCGCGGCTTGGCATTCGGCTTCGGCCGTCCACCCATATTGGTATAGCTCGCATTGCCCAGCCCGGTGCCCACCGTCAGCACCGCCCAGCGCTTCACACCCTGCATAAACGGCAGTTCTGACAAGCCTTGCACCACCGCGTCGTTGTGCAGGCGCACCTGTGTGGCCTGGCCGTTGATCTTGGGCAGGCGCTCGCACAAGTCATGCGCCAGGTTAAAACGCGGCGTCTCCCAGTTGCCGGGCAGGTTTTGTGCGCCGGCCGAGATGGAGCCGTCTTCGTTGATCACGCCCGGGCAGGCCACGCCCACAAAGGGGGCCAGCGACAGGTCTTTACGCTTCGCCTGCCGGATCAATTTTTTGAGCATGTCGGCAATGCCCTGCACCAGGTCTTCGCGGCGTGTCGCGTCGCTGTCGCCGGCATGGCCCCATTTCTGCAGGCCCATGACTTTCACGTCTGATAAATCGGGCGCCTTGTGCAGCCGCGGCCGCACGATGCCGCAGCGCACGTTGGTGCCGCCTATGTCGACCGCCAGGAACGCGTCGTACTGCGCCAGCAACTCAGGCGGCGCCAGGTGCACCCAGCCGATCAGGCCGCCTTCGTCGGGGTGGTGGCGCAAGGTCATCAGGTGCACGCGGCTGCTCTCCTGGTAGAGAAGCTCTGCCGCGCGGTCTATGGCTAGCTCTCCCACCAGGCTTTTCTGAAACCCGCCGCCCACTACGATGCGCCGCACGCCTTGCCACGACGTGTGCGCCAGAAAGCGGCGCACCACGCGCGCCAGTTGCCAAGCGTAGTCTTCAGACGCCGCCGAAATAATCGCAGCCGCTTTGCCGTTGCGCCGCAGCAAATCGTCCAGCCGCTTCTTGCTGATCTCGCGTGTGGGTTTCGTTCCCAGCGGGTCCAGGCCGCTGATGCGGCGGTACAGCTTGCGCCATACGTCGAGCATCTGGCTATAGGCCACGCGGCTGACGCTGTCGCCCACAAAGCCGTCGCCGTCGTGCAGCTCGAGGCTGTAGCCGTTGATGGTGACCCCAGGGCGCTTCAGGCCGCCGTGGGTGAGGTCGTCGGGCAAGGAGGGGCGCGGTGCTTGACGGGTCGCTTTACGGGATGTTTGAGGGGGCATGTAGATGTCCAAGGGTGTCCAAAGGGTGTCCAAAGGGTGTCCAAAAGGTGGCCCGACACCCATCATGGACGCGGGTTGCCAAGGGGTGTATCGGCAAAGCGCCCGTGGCTGCGTCGGAAAGCAAAACGGCCGCTTTGAAGAGCGGCCGTTTTTATCGAAGGCGAAATCTTTCGCCGTCAAAGCGTCAAAGAAGCTAAAGCTTTATCAAGGCTTCAGCGGATCGCGGTTCAGATCCCGCTTCACGTCCTTGGCGGCATCCTTGACGTTTTCTTTCACGTCGCCGTAGCCCTTCTGGACTTTGCCCTCCATTTCGCGGGCGTGGCCCTTGGCTTCCTGTTCGGTGCTGCCGACCATACGGCCTGTGTGCTCCTGCACTTCACCGGCGACTTCCTTGATCTTGCCTTTGACCTGGTCTTTGTTCATGGGATGTACCTTTCGGGAATGGCATGGAAAATTCCATTCCTTCAAGTTATTGCTCAGCTTGGTGCGCCGGCGCAGGGGTGCAGCGCTGCTTGTTGTCGGCGGGCGCCTACAAGCCCGTGCGGACGCGGCTTTCAGAGCATGAGAGTTATTTTCCTTAGCAGAATCAACGGCATCCCGCTAGACTGATACAGATGTGACGCCTTGTAGTGCCGCGTAAAACATCGTAGACGCGCCATGGAAGGCGCGCAGTGATCTGGCGGACATCAGGCAACACCCAGCAAGGGAGCATATGAAAAAAGCGATTGTCGTTTGCAGTTTGTTCAGCAGCCTGGGCGGCCTGGGTGGAGCGGGTTCGCTGCACGCGCAGCCGGCCCAGACCACCTGGCTCAATGTGCTGGGCGACCCGAAGGATGTGGCTGTCAACACCATTGAAGTCGACCCGATTCCTGTCGCCGTCAACGGCGATTTGCGGACCATGAAAATCCGCGTCAGCCGCTCTGTGCAGCGCACCAGCTGGGACGGTGTGCCTTACCGCTCCTACACGTCCACGGTGCTGTTTGACTGTGCCAGCAAAACGGCCCGGTACCTGTCGCTCGACTTCTATATGGAGCCGGCGTGGCAGGGGACTTCGCACAAGACGTCGACCTACCCGCCCGACGTGAAGCGGCCCATGGAGTTTCGCGACGTGACGCCCAACCCGACGCAGCGGCTGGTGCGCGCCGCCTGCCGGACTGCCGTCGCCAGGAAATAGGGCAGGCCGGGGCGCCCTTGTGCCATCGCGGCGCCGGCGCTACGATGGCTTGTCGCCTGCCGCATAGGGCGTGTCTGGCGACTCACTCCGCAGAAAGGCCCTCATGCCGCAACTCATTGCATCGGTCGAAGGTGTTGAGATCAAACATGTGTATCTCAAGAGCGACCGGACCACGCTGGGCCGCCGGCCCTACAACGACATCATCTTTGACAACCTGATCGTCAGCGGCGAGCACTGCGCATTTTTGATGAAGGGCATTGCGGACGTGTACCTGGAGGACCTTGGCAGCACCAACGGCACCTACCTGAACGGCCACATGGTCAAGTCGCGCGAGCTGCTGCATGACAACGACGTCATCAACATCGGCAACTTCCGCATCGTGTACCTGGCGAAGTCCGAGCATGAAGAAGAATCCGAGGCAAACCAGGAAACCACTGCCATGTCGCTGGACGCGATCGGCCTGCCCGGCACCACCGGTGCCTTGCAGGCCAGCCTGAAGGTGCTGTCAGGCTCGTCAGCCGGCCTTGAAGTGCCGGTGGTCAAGGCTGTCACCACCTTTGGCCAGCCGGGCGTTGCCGTGGTGTCGATCTCGCACCGGCGCGACGGCTATTACGTGGCCCACATGGACGGATCGACCCCATCAACTTGCAATGGCAAACCCATAGGGCCCAAGGCCATGCCGCTGGCGCACCATGATGTGCTGAACCTGGCTGGGACGGAGATGGAGTTTTTGCTGAAGGGGGGTTAGGTTTTCAACTCCCTCTCCCCCTGGGAGAGGGAGTAAACCCAAATCAGATGATCGAGCTGCTGGTGCTCGTACTCGGATAACCCATATGCCGGCGCGGCGGCCCTTCACCGGCCAGGCGCAAGGCAAAAGCCCTGGCCAGCGCCTGCAGCTTGAGGGTTGACTTCAGGTGCAGCGGCGTCAGGCCGGTTTTGGTCAGGTTCGATGCGTTGCTGGACACGCGCGACAGCTGCGGTTGCTCCAGCTTCACAGGCGCCGGCCGGGGGGCGGGTTTCGCCACGCCGGGCTTGACGGCTTCAGTGTTGGCCGGCGCGATGAACTTTTCACGCAGCAGCGCCGCGCTGGGCCTGCGCTGGCTTTCGACGATCCAGTAGGGAATGCCGGCGCGGGCCAGCAGCTCGCGTTTGAAGGCGTGTTTTCGGTCCGTCACTTCGCCGCGCCCCAGCACGTCGACGCAGCCCAGCACGGTGCCCGAGCGGTCAGCCACGGCGCAAGAAAAGCTCACCGTACTCAAAAGGGCCTGCCAGTGGGCGTCGCCGCCACGCTGGTTGGGCTCGATAAAACCGGTAAAAGGCACTTTCACCAGCACGTGGTGGTCGGGAAAGACTTCTTCGAGCCAGCGCCAGACCGCCAATTCGTCCCGGCTGGTGATCGGTTTGCGGCGCAGGGTGTGGTTGCGCGCCACTTTCTTGCGGGCCGACACCACATGGGACAACCAGCGTTCGTAGCCCAGTGCGCCCAAGGCAATGCTGCCCACAAAAATAAAAAAGCCGATCAAAACGCTGGTACCCGTCATTTTTTTGTCCTCTGGTCGTCGTCCCATGGCTGCGGTGGTTGTTGTGTCTGCTGCGAGCCCGGGCGCGACGGCTATCCCTGTATTACTGCCGTGTTTATAAAGGACATTTTCAATTTTTTGTGAACTACGTCACGTTTTTTTGCGAACGGTCGTTCTAAAGCTACAGCTTCTGGGGAGTGAATACAGTTATCCGCAGATTTCGCAGATTTACACAGATTAGGAAAATCCTGATGTGAAAACCGTGAGGTAGGAGCAGGAGCAGGAGCAGGAGCAGGAGCGAGTGAAGCTTTCTTGTCTTCAATCTGCGTAAATCTGCGAAATCTGCGGATAAAGGTCTTCACAATCCCCCAATGAAAAAAATCTCCTCAGGCGGTGGCCTGGTCTATTCAACCGATGCAGGACGCATGTGCCCGGGCTGCCGCCAGCCGGTGGATTCCTGCACCTGCAAGCAGGCACAAGCCGCGCCAAGCGCTGGCGGCGCCGTGCGTGTCAGCCGTGAAAGCAAAGGCCGCGGCGGCAAAACCGTCACGGTCATCAAGGGCCTGCCGCTGGACGCCCTGGCGCTGGCGCAGCTGGGCAAACAGGTCAAGGCCGCCTGCGGCTCGGGCGGCACAGTGAAAGACGGCGTGATTGAAGTGCAGGGCGACCACTGCGAGCTGGTGGTGCAGATGCTGCAAAAGCTGGGCCATGCCGCCAAGCGGGCGGGGGGCTGAGCCATGAATCTGGATCAGCCATGAACCCCGAAGACCTTCTCTTGTTAGTGACCCGCGAAATGCCTTTTGGCAAACACAAGGGCACCCTCATCGCGGACCTGCCCGGCAACTACCTCAACTGGTTTGCCCGCGAGGGCTTTCCCAAAGGCGAGATCGGGCGCCTGCTGGCGCTGATGCAGGAGATCGACCACAACGGCCTCAAGCCGCTGCTGGATCCACTTCGGCGCTGAGGCCATGCCACCAAACAGGGCGTGAATCCGCACTCCTTTTGGGATCTCCTGGAAACTTATCTGTAAGCGAAATCGGGCTACAGTCCTTTATTCATGCTTGCAAGCAGCTACTAAAAGCATAGCAACAAGAACACGCGTCCAGGTTCAAGCCCGTGCTACGCTACATGCAGAAAAGGCCCCTGGGCGAACTTACAGTTTTCCTCTGGCCACCAACTACAACAACCAGCAGCCGCCCCATGACCCAAGAAGCCGACCCAACGGACGCCAGCCTCAGCGAAGACGAACTCAGGCATCTCGCCGACCTGGTGAAGACCCAGGCGAAATCCGCGATCGGCCAACTTCCCCTGCTCGGCCCCGTGGCCTGGCTGATGATGCGGCACCCCAACACCCGGCACCTTTCCATGGTCGACCTGGAATCTCGCGTGATGCCCGCGCTGGTGCTGGAGCAGGCCAAGCTCTTCATGCGCGAAGGCATGCCGCTGGCGTTTGTCTCGTGGGCCAGGCTTTCCGACGACACGGCCTTGCGCTTTCGCACGCCGCCGCACCGGCTGGCGCAGGCTGACTGGCAGTCGGGCGAGCAGGTCTGGCTGGTGGATGTGTTCACGCCCTTTGGCGGCGCGGCCGAGCTGATCAGGGACCTGCGCGAAAACGTGTTGTCGGGCGAGGCCGTGCACCAACGGGGCCCGGTGATGGACAACGGCCTGGCGCAGCCTGTGCGCTGGGAGGCGCTTGTTGCGCAACCCGCGCCCGAGCCCGTACCCGTCGCCTGAACCCGCGGCTAGATCGCCGCCGCCACCCGCGTTCCCTGGTTGATGGCGCGCTTGGCGTCCAGCTCGCTGGCTTCATCGGCGCCGCCTATCAAATGCGTCTTGACGCCGGCCGCGCGTAGCGGCTCCAGCAACTCACGCAAAGGCTCTTGCCCGGCGCACAGCACGATGTTGTCGACCGCCAGTACGGTGCCGTCCAGCCGCTTTTCGCCGAAGGTGATGAAGAGGCCCAGGCCTGAACCTCCTTCCGGGCTTTCGCCGATGCGTTCGTAGTTGACGCCTGAGAGCATCTCGACGTTCTTCATCTTCAGCGCGGCGCGGTGGATCCAGCCGGTGGTTTTGCCCAAGCCCGCGCCCAGCTTGCCGGGCTTGCGCTGCAGCAACGTGACCTGGCGGGCCGGCGGTGTGGCCTGCGGGCGCACCACGCCGCCGCGCACCTCGGCCGGGTCGGCCACGCCCCATTCGGCGAGCCAGGCGGGCAGGTCCAGCGCGGTGGAATGGCCTGTCGGGGTCACGAGGAATTCGGCCACGTCAAAACCGATGCCACCTGCGCCTATGAGCGCCACGCGCTCGCCCACCGGCTGGCGGCCCAGCAGCACGTCGATGTAGCTCAGCACCTTGGGGTGGTCCTGGCCCGGGATGCGCGGGTTGCGCGGAGTGACGCCGGTGGCGAGCAGGACTTCATCAAACTTCTGTGCAATGAGGTCTGCCGCACTGACACGCGTGTTCAGGTGCAGGCGCACACCGGTTCCGCTGATGCGGTTGCCGAAGTAGCGCAGGGTTTCCTCAAACTCTTCCTTGCCGGGCACGCGCTTGGCCAGGTTGAACTGGCCGCCTATCTTGTCCGCCGAATCAAACAGGTCCACACTGTGGCCGCGCTCGGCGAGTGTGGTGGCAGCAGCCAGGCCGGCTGGGCCTGCGCCGATGACGGCGACGCGCTTTTTGGTGGGCGTAAGTTTGATGATGAGTTCAGTCTCATGGCCAGCGCGCGGGTTGACGAGGCAACTGGCCAGCTTGGCTTTGAAGGCGTGGTCCAGGCAGGCCTGGTTGCAGGCGATGCAGGTGTTGATGTCTTTGCTGCGGCCCTGGGCGGCTTTGTTGACGAATTCCGGGTCGGCCAGGAAGGGGCGCGCCATGCTGACCATGTCGGCGGCGCCGTCAGCCAGCACCTGTTCGGCCACCTCGGGCATGTTCAGCCGGTTGCTGGTGACGACAGGAATCGTGAGGCCAGCGGCGCGCAAATCTGTGCGCAACTTTTTGGTGACCCAGGTGAAGGCGCCGCGTGGCACCGAAGTGGCAATCGTCGGCACGCGAGCCTCGTGCCAGCCGATGCCGCTATTGATCAGCGTGGCGCCGGCGGCTTCCACCGCTTTGGCCAGCAGCACGACCTCCTCCCAGCTGCTGCCGCCGGGAATCAGGTCGATCATCGACAGGCGGTAAATGATGATGAAGTCGGGCCCGACGGCTTCGCGCGTGCGGCGCACGATCTCGACCGCCAGGCGCATGCGGTTGGCGTAGCTGCCGCCCCAGTCGTCGGTGCGCTGGTTGGTGTGGGTCACGAGGAACTGGTTGATGAAGTAGCCTTCGCTGCCCATGATCTCGACGCCGTCGTAGCCGGCGTCACGCGCCAGCATCGCGCAGCGGATGAAGGCGCGGATCTGCCGCTCAATGCCGCCGGCGCTGAGCTCGCGCGGCGTGAAGGGCGAGATCGGGCTCTGGATGCGCGAGGGCGCCACGCACAGCGGGTGGTAGCCGTAGCGGCCGGTATGCAAAATTTGCAGGGCAATCTTGCCGCCCTCGGCGTGTACTGCGTCGGTCACCTGCTTGTGGCGGCGCGCCGCGCCTGAGCTGGCGAGCATGCCCGCAAAGGGTTTGGTCCAGCCGGCGATGTTGGGTGCAAAGCCGCCCGTGACCATCAGGCCCACGCCGCCGCGTGCGCGCTCGGCAAAGTAGGCGGCCATGGCGGGGAAGTGTTTGCGGCCGTCTTCCAGGCCTGTGTGCATGCTGCCCATCAGCACGCGGTTTTTCAGCGTGGTGAAGCCCAGGTCCAGCGGGGCGAGCAGGTGGGGGTAAGGTGAAGCGGAAGCGGAAGAAGAGGATGGCGTCGTCGCCAGAGATGGGGTCGCGGCCAAAGCAGGTCTCCTGTCAAAACTGCCTGCATGGTAGTCGCAACATGGCGCGCTACAAAGGCTGGCGGGTACTCTAGGGGACAGGCTCTACCGGGTGTTGGGGCTTACCCTTGGGTGGTCCCGGTGCTTTGGGCTTGCTATGAATTCAGGAGCTGCCAGCCAAGATGGGTATTGGGCTACAGACACTTTTTACTTAAATTCCGGGGCGTCGTCGCGGAAAGCCTTGCGGCGTTGTCTGACACCAGCACGCCGCAGGCAGGGGTAACTTGGGCTCAACACTTCGGAGCCACCATGTCCAGACCCAGCACCAGCCCCACACGCGCCAAAACCGGCGAAGGCGCGGCCGCCCCGCATCTTGATCCCCCTCACCCCGATCCGGATGACGAAGCCGACGGTAACGATGCCAGCACCCTGATTGAAAAACCGGCGAAACCAGGGGAAGGCGGCAAGCTTAAACAGCACAGCTTTCCCGATGGTGGTGGTAGTGGCGGCGCCGAGGCCTTCCGGCGCGGCCCGCGGGGCAAGCCTTCACCGGGTGTTTGATGAAACTCGCGACCTTTAACGTCAACGGCATCAAGACGCGGCTGCCGCAACTGCTGGACTGGCTGGCCAAAGAGTCGCCCGACGTGGTGTGCCTGCAGGAGCTGAAAGCGCTGGACGGCGTCTTCCCGCGTGCTGAACTGGAGGCCGCAGGGTACGCAGCGCTGTTTAAAGGCCAGCGTTCATGGAACGGCGTGGCAATTCTGGCCAAGGGCGAAGCACCGCTGGAGATCCGCCGCGAGTTGCCGGGCGACGCGGCCGACGACCAGAGCCGCTACCTGGAAGCGGCGGTGGACGGCATCATCGTGGCTTGCCTGTACCTGCCCAACGGCAATCCGCAGCCTGGGCCTAAGTTCGACTACAAACTGGCCTGGTTTGAGCGGCTGCAGCAGCACGCAGCGGGCTTGTATGCGTCTGAACACCCGGTGGCGCTGGCGGGTGACTTCAATGTGGTGCCCACGGATTTTGATATTTACAACCCCAAATCGTGGCGCAAAGACGCGCTGCTGCAACCGGAAAGCCGCGCCGCTTATGAAAAGCTGCTGGCGCAAGGCTGGGTGGACAGCCTGCGCCACCTGCACCCGGATGAGCGCATCTACACCTTCTGGGACTACTTCAGGCAACACTGGCAGCGCAACGCGGGTTTGCGCATCGACCACATCCTGCTCAACGCCGCGCTGGCGCCGCGGCTGAAGGCGGCAGGCGTCGACAGCTGGGTGCGCGGAGAGGAGCACGCCAGCGACCATGCGCCGGTGTGGGTGGAGCTGGGAGCGGGGAAGGGCGCAGCGGCCAAGGCAGTGAAGGCCGCTAAAACGGCTAAACCGGTTAAGCCGGCTAAAACAGCTAAAGCCGTTAAAACCGCCAAGGCTGCCAAAGCCGCCAAACCTGCACCCCGTAAAAAGGCTTCCTGACGTTGCTATTAATTCAATAGCTACCCGCCAAGGTGCGTATTAGGCTAGCGGCTCTTTTTGATCGCAATCGCGGCGCTGGTGACGAGCTCGGGGCCTTTGTAAATCAGCCCTGTGTAGATCTGCACCACGTCGGCGCCAGCCTTGATCTTGGACACGGCGTCGGCGCCGCTCAGGATGCCACCCACGCCGATGATGGGAAAGCCTTTGCCCAGCGCGGCGCGCAGCTGGCCGATGACGCGGTTGCTGGCCTCCAGCACGGGCGCGCCGCTCAGGCCGCCGGTTTCTTCCGCGTGGCGCATGCCTTTGACGGCGTCGCGGTTGAGCGTGGTGTTGGTGGCGACCACGCCGTCCATGGCGTGTCGTTTAAGCGTCGCGGCGATCACGTCGACCTGGGCTTCGTCGAGGTCGGGCGCAATTTTCACGAAGATGGGCACGCGCTTGCCGTGCTGCGCCGCCAGGGTTTCGCGGCGTTCGGCGATGCGGCCGAGCAAGGCGTCAAGCGCTTCGTCGCTTTGCAGCGCACGCAGGTTTTTGGTGTTGGGGCTGGAGATGTTGACGGTCACGTAGTCGGCATGCGGGTAGACGCCGTCCAGGCAGATCAGGTAATCGTCGACCGCGTTTTCAATCGGTGTGGCGGCGTTCTTGCCGATGTTCAGGCCCAGCAGCAGCTGGCCCTTGCCTTGCGCGGCTTGCTTGCGCACGCTGGATTTCTGCACGTTCGCCAGAAAAGCGTCCAGCCCTTCGTTGTTAAAGCCCAGGCGGTTGATCAGCGCGTTGGCCTCTGTCAGGCGGAACATGCGCGGCTTGGGGTTGCCCGGCTGGCCTTTCGGCGTGACAGTGCCGACTTCGACAAACCCGAAGCCCATGGCGGCCAGGCCGTCAATGCAGCGGGCGTTTTTGTCGAGCCCGGCGGCCAGGCCCACACGGTTGGGAAACTTCAGGCCTGCCAGCTCGATCGGGTCGCTCACGCGGCTGGACAAATACGCCAGCGACAGCGGCGTGCCCTGGGTGCGCGCCAGCGAAGCCATCGTCAACTCGTGGGCGGTTTCAGGGTCAAGCCCGAATAAAAACGGACGGGCCAGGGCGTAGGGAAGCAGGGACATTGGATAATTCAGTGCAAGTGGCTATTGATGGGCGTAAGAGCCCTTATTGTCGCAAACCCGTTTCATCCTCCCGATCATCCTCCCGATCATCCTCCCGATTCATCCCGACTCATCCCCAACACACCATGACCCAAGCCATGACCCAAGACGAACTCAAAACCCTGGTCGGCCAGGCGGCCCTGCAGTATGTCGAAGCCGGCAGCATTGTCGGCGTCGGCACCGGCTCAACCGTCAACAAATTCATCGACGCGCTGGCCACCATGAAGGACAAGATCGCCGGCGCGGTGTCCAGCTCGGTCGCCTCGACCGAACGCCTGCAGGCGCTGGGCATCAAGGTGTTTGACGCCACCGAGGTGGACGAACTGGCGGTCTACATCGACGGCGCCGACGAGATCGACAACGCGGGCTACATGGTCAAGGGCGGCGGCGCGGCGCTCACGCGCGAGAAAATCGTCGCGGCCCAGTCCCGCAAGTTTGTCTGCATCGCCGACGAGTCCAAGCTGGTGCCGGTGCTGGGCAACTTCCCGCTGCCGGTCGAGGTGATTCCGATGGCGGCCAAACGCATTGCGCGGCAGTTTGCGGAATTGGGCGGCAAAGCGGCGCTGCGCCTGAAAGACGGCAAGCCGCTGGTGACAGACAACGGCCAGTACATCCTGGACGTGACGGGCCTGAAAATCGCCGACCCATTGGCCTTCGAGTCACAAGTGAGCCAGTGGCCGGGCGTGGTGACAGTGGGGGTGTTTGCCTTCCAGAAAGCCCATGTGTGCCTGCTGGGCGCGCCGGGCGGCGTGAAGACGCTGGTGTTTTAAGCCCTTTTCCGCACGCCCGGTTTTCGGGCTGCCAATGCAAAACGCCGGGCTTGTACCCGGCGTTTTTGTATGTCAGAAGACAGAAGGAGAAAGAAGACGGCTGAACGCTTAAAACTTGATCCCCGACGGATTGCTGACGGGGGCTTCAATCGGTGGCGGCGCGGGCACGCTGGGGCGTGCCGCCGGGCCGGCCCCATTGCCGCCTGCTGCTGCAGGAGGGGCGTTGACAGCGACCAGCGGAGTGGGTGCAGGGGCGCGATAGCTCGCAGGCAAAACCGAGGTTGCGGGATAACCGGCGGCGTTCAGGAACTGGGTCCACTCTGAGTCTGAAAAGCCCTTGAGCTGCTGGCTGCCAACCGTGGCGAATGGCACCGAGGCGTCGCCGCTCAAACGCTGGAGCGCCTGGATGTCGTCGTTGGTGGTGATGGTTCTCTCGGAAAAGGGAATGCCGCGACTGGTGAGCAGATTGCGTGCGGCGCCGCAAGGACCGCAGTTATTACCTGTGTACAGCGTGACCGGGTACTTGGCGGCGACCTGCCGGAGCTCAAAAGGCAGCCCGGCTGATGCTGCAGCGCCCCCACCGCCGGGCGTCGCGGCATTGACCTTGGCGTTACTGGCCGCTGGCGGCGGCTGGTCGGAAAACGTGACCTTGCCGTCAGGCCCGACGATGCGGTACACCTGTTGGGCTTGCGAGAGGGGGGAATAAAAGCTGGCTGCAAGAAGAGTCAGGGCCAACAGGGCTTTGGGGGCCACAGATGTCACGGCATTGGATGTCATGGTGTTCCAGTCGGTCTCAGGTACGGGTTGCAGGGATAAATGACAAATGACAAATTACAAATTACAAATTACGAACTACAAATTTCAACGGCAAGGTTGGAAGTCTAATCACTCTGATCGCGTTTTAACGCTCTCAAGCCATTCCCTGATGACGCAACAAGGCATCAATCGAGGGTTCCCGGCCTCGAAAGGCCTTGAACGACTCCATCGCCGGCCGGCTTCCGCCGGCTTCCAGAATGGCTTGCCGGTACTTTCGGCCGGTTTCCACCGTGACGGTCGTCTTGCCGGCATCGTCTGCTGAAGCCGAAGGCGACGCTGCCGCCGTTTCTTCGAAGGCCGCGTAAGCGTCGGCCGACAGGACTTCCGCCCACTTGTAGCTGTAGTAGCCGGCGGCGTATCCGCCCGAAAAAATGTGACTGAATGTATGCGCCGTGCGGCTGTAGGCCGGTGTGGGGATCACGGCAACTTCCTTGCGCACGTCGCTCAGCAGGCCCATCAGGTCGTCGGCGGGGTTGTGCGAGGTGTGCAGCAGCATGTCGAACAGTGAGAACTCGACCTGGCGCAGCGTCTGCATGCCGCTCTGGAAGTTCTTGGCGGCCAGCATTTTGTCGAACAGTGCGCGGGGCAGCGGCGCGCCAGTGTCGACGTGCGCCGTCATGTGCTTGAGCACGTCCCACTCCCAGCAGAAGTTTTCCATGAACTGGCTGGGCAGCTCGACCGCGTCCCACTCGACGCCGCTGATGCCGGAGACATCGCGTTCGTTGACCTGCGTGAGCATGTGGTGCAGGCCGTGGCCAAACTCGTGGAACAGCGTGGTCACGTCGTCGTGGGTGAGCAGCGCAGGTTTGCCGCCCACGCCGTCGGCGAAGTTGCAGACCAGGTGCGCCACCGGGGTTTGCAGCTTGCCGGTGTCGGGGCGCAGCCAGCGGGCGCGCACGTCGTCCATCCAGGCGCCGCCGCGTTTGCCGGTGCGGGCCGGCTGGTCGAGGTAGAACTGGCCGACCAGTTGCCCATTGCGCTCAATGCGGTAGAACTCCACGCCGGGCTTCCACACCGGGGCCGAGTCCTTGCGGATGGCGACCTCGAACAGGGTCTCGACAATCTTGAAAAGGCCGGCCAGCACCTTGGGGGCGGTGAAGTACTGTTTGACTTCCTGCTCGCTGAAGGCATAGCGCGCTTCCTTGAGCTTTTCACCGATGTAGGCGTAGTCCCAGGGGTTGGGATCTGGCAGGCCGAGCTGGCTGGTGGCAAAGGCGCGTAGGTCGGCGACGTCTTTTTCGGCATAGGGGCGGGCGCGGCGGGCAAGGTCACGCAGGAATGCCACCACTTCTTCGGGTGACTTGGCCATTTTGGCCACGACTGACACTTCACCGAAATTGTTGTAGCCCAGCAGCTTGGCTTCCTCAAGCCGCAGCGCGAGGATCTCTTGCATGATCGCGCTGTTGTCGAACTTGCTGAACTCGGGCGCGGCCTGGTCGCTGGCGCGGGTGGTGTAGGCCTTGTACAGGGTCTCACGCAGTTTGCTGCTGACGGCAAACTGCATGACGGGCAGGTAGCTGGGCATCTTCAGGCTGAGGCGGTAGCCGGTTTTGCCTTCGGCTTCGGCCTGCGCACGGGCGGTCTGCAGCACATCGGCCGGGATGCCGGCGATTTCTGCTTCGGTGGCGTAATAGGCAAAAGCGTCGGTCGCGTCGAGCGCGTTTTCACTGAATTTCTGGCTCAGTTCGGCCTGGCGCTCCTGGATTTTCGCGAAGCGGTCGCGGTCGGCGCCCTGCAGTTCGGCGCCTGAGAGCACAAAGTTGCGGATCGCATTCTTGTGGGCCTGGCGCTGCTCGGCGTTCAGCGTGCTGACGTCGATGGCCTTGTATTTGGCATAGAGGCGCTCGTCGGCGCCCAGGCGCGTCCAGAACTCGGTTACGCGCGGCAGGGCGGCGTTGTAGGCGGCGCGCAGTTCGGGCGTATCGGCCACGCTGTTGAGGTGGCTCACGGCGCCCCACGCGCGGCCCAGGTTTTCGGTGGCAACGTCCAGCACCCGGGCGATGCCGGCCCAAGTGGCCGGAAAGTCCGCCGCCGTGACTTCTTCCAGCGCCGTTTCGGCCTTGGCCAGCAATTCGTCAAGGGCAGGGGCCACGTGTTCGGGCTGAATGCGGTCAAACAGCGGGAGGTCGGAAAAATCGAGAAGGGGATTGGTCATGACGTGTAGCTGTGGGCGAAAGTCTCGAATCTAAGGCCTGGCGGCCGTGCGGCCAGAAGAATGTCGCTATCGAAGCGATTGCCCCCGGCCTTTTTGCGGGCCGCAGGGCAGGGCGCATCAGCCTTGTGCGCTTTTCTTGGCGCTTTTCAGTTGCGGCTTTTTGGCGCGCTTGACGGTGCCGCCGGGCGTGAGGCGCTGGTTGCCCAGCACGCGCAGGGTTTTCACCTCGGGGCGCTGGCCATAGCGGGAACTGTTCTTCAAAACCTTGACGTCGCGAGGGCCGGGCATGCGGTCTTCGTTGACCTTTTTTTCCTTGGGCGGCATGGGCCGCCACAGCACCAGCAGCTTGCCGATGTGCTGGATGGGCGCGGCATTGAGTTCGTCGGCCAGGGCCTGGAAGATCTCCTCACGGCCGGCGCGGTCGTCGGATTGCACCCGCACCTTGATCAGCCCGTGGGCGTTGAGCGCCGCGTCGGTTTCTTTCTTGACGGCAGCGGTGAGGCCGTCGGAGCCGATCATCACCACGGCGTTGAGGTGGTGGGCATCGGCGCGGTGATCCTTGCGCTGGGCGGGGGTAAGTTGTATTTGAGCCATGCCCCAATTATCGGGCGAGTCCGGAAGAGGACAATAGGCCCCATGAAAGTAAATGCCAAGACCGATTTCAAGCCCGGCGTCCAGACCGACGCCAAAGCCGCAGCCAAAGCGGCCGGGAAAGCCGCCGCAAAGGCTGGCGGCAAGGGGAAAAAGGTCAACAAAGCGTGGCTGCACGACCACATCAACGATCCCTACGTGAAGCTCGCCCAGAAAGAGGGCTACCGGGCCCGCGCCGCCTACAAACTCAAGGAAATCGACGAAACCTTTGGCCTGGTCAAACCGGGCGATTGCGTGGTCGACCTGGGCAGCACGCCGGGCGCCTGGAGCCAGTATGTGCGGCGCCGGCTATCGCCCACAGGCGCGGCGGCGGGCACGCTGAATGGCCGCATCATCGGGCTCGATTTGCTGCCGATGGAGCCGATTGAGGGCGTGACCTTTATCCAGGGCGACTTCCGCGAAGCCGAGGTGCTGCAGCAGCTTGAAGCGGCCCTGGCCACGCCTGAAGGGCAGATCCGGGTGGACCTTGTCATCTCCGACATGGCGCCCAACTTGTCAGGTATTGAGTCGGCCGATGCGGCGCGTATTGCCCACCTGATCGAGCTGGCGGTGGAATTTGCCCAGAACCGCATGAAGCCGGACGGCACGCTGGTGGTGAAGCTGTTCCACGGCAGTGGCTATGACCAGCTGGTCAAGCTGTTCCGGGATACCTTCAAGGTGGTGAAACCCCTTAAGCCCAAGGCGTCGCGGCCGGGCTCATCAGAAACCTTTCTGATCGGGCGAGGGCTGAAAAAGCGCGTAGAAGAGCCACAATGAGTGCATCCTGAGACATCAGAGCGGCAAATATCACCTAAACCCGCTTCAAACCAAGGGCCGGAGCCTCAATACGCGGTTTTTGCCCTTGAAACGCCTAAAATCAGGCGCATGTGACTTTTGTTCTTATACCGGAGTAGTCCTTGAACAATCAGTGGTTTTCCAAAATTGCAATCTGGCTGGTTATCGCCATGGTGCTGTTCACCGTCTTCAAGCAATTTGATACACGTGGTGGCGCCGGTTCCAACTACCTGGGTTACTCCGAATTCCTCGAAGAGGTGCGCGGCAAGCGCATCAAGCAGGCGACCATCGCCGAAGGCCAGGGCGGCACCGAAATCTCGGCTACCACTGTCGATGACCGGAAAGTCCGCACTACCGCCACCTACCTCGACCGCGGCCTGGTCGGCGACCTGATCGCCAACGACGTCAAGTTCGACGTCAAGCCCCGCGAAGAAACCTCATTGCTCACCTCCCTGCTGATCAGCTGGGGCCCCATGCTGCTGCTGATCGGCGTGTGGATTTATTTCATGCGCCAGATGCAGGGCGGCGGCAAGGGCGGAGCCTTCAGCTTCGGCAAGTCCAAGGCGCGCTTGCTCGACGAGTCCACCAACCCGGTTACCTTTGCCGACGTCGCCGGTTGCGATGAAGCCAAGGAAGAAGTCAAGGAAGTGGTCGACTTCCTGAAAGACCCGCAGAAATTCCAGAAACTGGGCGGGCGCATTCCGCGCGGCCTGCTGCTCGTAGGTCCCCCGGGCACCGGTAAAACCCTGCTGGCCAAGAGCATTGCGGGCGAAGCCAAAGTACCTTTCTTCTCGATTTCCGGCTCCGACTTTGTCGAAATGTTTGTCGGTGTGGGCGCATCACGTGTGCGTGACATGTTCGACAACGCCAAGAAGAACGCGCCCTGCATCATCTTCATCGATGAAATCGACGCGGTCGGCCGCCAGCGCGGTGCCGGCCTGGGCGGCGGCAATGACGAGCGCGAACAAACCCTCAACCAGATGCTGGTCGAGATGGACGGCTTTGAAACCAATGTCGGCGTGATCGTGGTGGCTGCCACCAACCGCCCTGACATCCTGGACGCAGCTTTGCTGCGCCCCGGCCGTTTTGACCGCCAGGTCTACGTCACGCTGCCTGACATCCGCGGCCGTGAGCAGATCCTGAATGTGCACATGCGCAAGGTGCCGCTCGGCCAGGACGTCAGCCCCGGCGTGATCGCCCGCGGCACGCCCGGCATGTCCGGCGCCGATCTGGCCAATCTTTGCAATGAAGCCGCCCTGATGGCCGCACGCCGCAACGCGCGTACCGTCGAGATGCAGGATTTCGAAAAGGCCAAGGACAAGATCCTCATGGGCCCCGAGCGCAAGAGCATGGTCATGCCCGAAGAAGAGCGCCGCAATACGGCGTATCACGAGTCCGGCCACGCCCTGATCGGCAAGATGCTGCCCAAGTGCGACCCGGTCCACAAGGTCACCATCATCCCGCGCGGCCGTGCACTGGGCGTGACGATGAGCCTGCCGGCGCAAGACCGCTATAGCTATGACCGCGAATACATGCTCAGCCAGATCAGCATGCTGTTCGGTGGCCGCATCGCCGAAGAAGTCTTCATGAACCAGATGACGACCGGCGCCAGCAACGACTTCGAGCGCGCCACCGCGTTGGCCCGAGACATGGTCACCCGCTATGGCATGACGGAAGCCTTGGGCCCCATGGTCTATGCCGAAAACGAGGGCGAAGTCTTCCTGGGCCGTTCGGTCACCAAAACCAACAACATGAGCGAGTCGACCCTGCAAAAGGTAGACGCCGAAGTGCGCCGCATCATCGACCAGCAATACGCCCTGGCGCGCAAGCTGATCGAAGACAACCAGGACAAGATGCACGCCATGGCCAAGGCCCTGCTCGAATGGGAGACCATCGATATGGACCAGCTTGACGACATCATGGCCGGCAAGGAGCCGCGCCCGCCCAAGGACTGGACACCGCGTAATTCGTCGGTGGGCGGTGGCGGCGGACCTACAGGCGGCACACCGGCTGTCAGCACTGATCCATCGCCGACAGTGGCCTGAGGAACATACAAGCAGTGGCTGCCAGTCAGTCGTATATAACCGGGGCCAGTCCCCGGTTTTTTATTTCCGAAGACAGCTAATGATCTGGCAAACCTCCCGCTTCCAAATTGACCTGTCGCAGCCCCGCGTCATGGGCATCGTGAATGTCACGCCGGATTCGTTTTCGGACGGCGGCAAGTACTTCACCCAGGACGGCAGTTTCGCCAGCGTCTTGAAGCACTGCGACAGGCTGCTGCGTGACGGCGCCGACATGCTGGATGTTGGCGGAGAGTCCAGCCGCCCCGGCGCGCCGCCCGTGCCGCTGGAAGAGGAACTCGCGCGCGTGCTGCCGGTGGTGCGCCATGCGGTCAAGCTGGGCGTGCCGCTTTCGATAGACACCTACAAACCGGAAGTCATGCAGGCAGTGCTGGACCTGGGCGCCGACATCATCAACGACATCTGGGCCCTGCGCAAGCCGGGTGCTGTCGAAGCCGTGGCTAGCCACCCCAGCTGCGGCGTTTGCCTGATGCACATGCACCGCGAGCCTCAGACCATGCAGGTCGCGCCCATGGAGGGTGACGTGGTGCCGCAGGTGCAGGCCTTCCTGAAAGCGGCTGCTGCCGGACTGCAGGCGGTGGGTGTCGACAAGTCCCGCATAGTGCTGGACGTAGGCGTGGGTTTCGGTAAAACCGTGGCGCAAAACTTCGCGCTGCTGGCCCGCCAACGGGAGTTTCTGGCCGCCGGCTACCCGCTGCTGGCCGCCTGGTCGCGCAAGTCCTCGTTGGCCGCCGTGACTGGCACCTCGCTTGCGGCCGTAGCCCAGCTCGATGTGGCTGACCGCATGGTGCCCAGTGTGGCGGCGGCCTTGCTGGCGGTGGACCGCGGTGCCCGTATCGTGCGGGTGCATGACGTGAAAGAAACGGTGCAGGCGCTGAAGGTCTGGTCCGCTGCACGCCAGGACGTTGTTTAGAGGTCTAAAGGTTCAGAGGCTTTGACTGACACGGGGGCATGGCGCGCCCACCTAAAATAGCCCCACATTTTCCAGAACAACAAGCTCCAAAGGGACAAACCATGACCAGAAAATACTTCGGCACCGACGGCATTCGCGGCACGGTGGGCCAGGCGCCCATCACACCCGACTTCGTGTTGCGCCTGGCGCACGCCGTGGGCCGCGTGCTGCGCCGCACCGAATCCCGCCCCACCGTGCTGATCGGCAAAGACACCCGCATTTCCGGCTACATGCTCGAAAGCGCGCTGGAGTCGGGCTTTAACTCCGCCGGCGTCGATGTGGTGCTGCTCGGCCCCCTACCTACGCCGGGCGTGGCCTACCTCACGAGGGCACAGCGTGCCAGCCTGGGCGTGGTCATCAGCGCCAGCCACAACGCCTACCCCGACAACGGCATCAAGTTTTTCAGCGCCCAAGGCACCAAGCTCGACGATGCCTGGGAACTGGCCGTCGAAGCCGCGCTAGAAGAGCCGCCTGTATGGGCCGATTCACCCAGCCTGGGCAAAGCCCGCCGCCTGGACGACGCCGCAGGCCGCTACATCGAGTTTTGCAAAAGCACATTCGCCAATGACCTCACCCTCAAGGGCTTGAAGATCGTGGTCGATGGCGCCCACGGCGCGGCGTATCACATCGCGCCCCTGGTGTTCCATGAGCTCGGCGCCGAGGTCATCGCCATCGGCTGCTCGCCCGACGGCCTGAACATCAACCACGAGGTCGGCGCCACGCATCCCGATGCGCTGATCAAGGCCGTCAGGGCCAACAAGGCCCACTACGGCATCGCACTCGACGGTGATGCCGACCGCCTGCAAATGGTAGATGCCGACGGCCGCCTCTTCAACGGCGACGAAGTGCTGTTCCTTATGGTCAACGAGCGCCTGGCGCGCGGCGAGAAAGTGCCCGGCACCGTCGGCACGCTGATGACCAATATGGCCGTGGAAGTGGCCCTCAAGAAAAAAGGCGTGGAGTTCGTTCGCGCCAAGGTCGGCGACCGCTATGTGCTCGAAGAGCTCGACAAGCGCGGCTGGCTGCTGGGCGGCGAGGGCTCCGGCCATTTGCTGGCGCTCGACAAACACACCACCGGCGACGGCCTCATCAGCGCCCTGCAGGTGCTGCAGGCTTGCGTGCGCAGCGGCAAGACCATTGCGCAATTGCTCGCCGAGGTGGTGTTGTTCCCGCAGACGCTGATCAACGTGCGCCTCAAGCCCGGCCAGGACTGGAAGAGCAGCAAGCAGCTTGCCGACATGACCAAGATCGTTGAAGGTGAACTGGGTGACTCAGGCCGCATTCTGATACGCGCCAGCGGCACCGAGCCGCTGCTGCGAGTGATGGTCGAGGCGCGCGATGCGGGCCAGGCCAAGCGCTGCGCCGAGCGCGTGGCCGACACGGTGCGCTCCTGAGATTTTTAAGAAAAAAGTGGCTGTAGCCCTTTACCGACGTGGACGAGTAGCTACTAAATCGATAGCATTCCGTAAAACTGGCTAAGAAACCTCGACGGCCTGCATCAGGCGGGCTCGCTCATCCGGCGTGAGCACTTTGGGCCTTTGAGTTCAGGATTTGCTTGAACCGCTTGACAGCCCTGCCACAATCTCGCGCTTTTGAGGCCACCGAAGCAGCTGTTCGAAATTAACTTTCCAGACGTCAATTTCAAAAGCCTGCCCGTGTTGGTCGAGATTCAGGCAGGCTTCAACCAGACTGCCATCCGCATCTTGAAAGTGGCATGTCCCTGCCGTGGAGCCGTATTTTTGCGAGACCAAGCCGGGACCGATCAAAAGGCTTCCCATACCTCCATCGTTCATTGACTGCACCTTGAGGCTTGAGACAGGCACGCTGAGACCCGCAAGCGTTGTCAAAAATTCCACCAACGGGCGTTCCTGCTCAGTGATGGATCTCATGGGCATTCTTTGCGAAAGGTTCTGACGTGACGAAGCATATGCAACGCCAGGAACCACAACACCACCGGTAACAAAAGCGCGGCAGCAACCACTTCCGAAAGAATGGTGACGTTGGCGACCAGAGGGTGAAACTCGATGGGAGCCAGTGCATAGTGGCCCAGGCCGTCAAAGCCCATCGCCGCGTACACAGCCATCAGCAGCAGGCCGGTCGCCATGAATTTCTTGCGCATCAGCAGCAGGCCGACCACGCCCACCGAAGTGATGCCCGCCCACACCGCATAGACCTGCGCGCGGGTCAGCCAAGCCGGTAGGTTGGGGTACTCGCAGATGAACTCGGCGTTGTGGCTGAAGTGGCCGAGGCTGGTGATGAAATACGCGGCGGTCAGCGCGGAGAATATTTTCGGGGCATTGCGGATAGAAAGCAGGGTGTGCATCGTTCTGATTGATGTGAGCGAGCCAGGAGATGCCGGCGTCATGGGCAGTCTAACTCCGCGCTGGTCAGGCCAGCCGGAGGCAGAACACCTGCGTTCTGCTGGTTGCGCGCCGATCACAAGCGAGTAGCGGGTCCTTGCCCTCTAAGGATTAACTCGCCATCATGTGAAACCTTTTTCTTTGACCAAGCTACTGCCGTAATCCGTAATCTCTCCCATGAAGTCCAAGATCCCATCCCCTCAAGGCACTGGCACCCCCTCATTGCAGCCGGCCACTCCCTCGCGGCGGCGCTATCTTTTTATCCATCAGAATTTTCCCGGGCAATTCGTTCATGTGGCCAGGGCATTGGCGGCGCAGGGACACGAGGTTTTGGGCCTTGGCATCACTCCCCGGCCAGTTGAGGGTGTTCAGGTGGTTCGCTACCAGCCGGCCCCCTTGAAAGCCGCCAGCCAATTGCCGATGGCCCGGGATTTTGAAGTCAAGCTGCTCCGCGGCATGGCATGTGCGCAGGCGATGCAGCAACTTGCCGGCAAAGGCTTTGTTCCTGACCTCATCATTGCCCACCCTGGTTGGGGTGAGGCGCTTTTTTGCAAAGATG
This sequence comes from Polaromonas sp., assembly GCA_021153985.1. Taxonomy (GTDB): domain Bacteria; phylum Pseudomonadota; class Gammaproteobacteria; order Burkholderiales; family Burkholderiaceae_C; genus Polaromonas. Next base: position 6,313 of record JAJKJM010000070.1, on the reverse strand, counting down.
TCTGGCCACAAGCCAGGCTCATGGTTTTCTCCGAGTTCTACTACGCTGCACAAGGCAGTGACTACGATTTTGATCCGGAGTTTTACGCGGCAAGCCTGGCCGCGCGCTCGGCACTGCGCTTGAAGAACACGGCCTTGATGCACGCACTCAGCGTCGCGGATACGGCTTACGCACCCACGCAATGGCAGCGTGACCAAGTGCCCAAGGAATATCGCGCCAGGATACAGGTCATTCACGACGGCATTGATACAACGCTTGCCAGGCCCGAACCCGAAGCCCGGTTTGCCCTGCCGGATGGCCGGCAATTCAGGCCTGGCGACGAAGTCCTGACTTTCGTCAACCGCAACCTGGAGCCCTACCGCGGTTTTCACATCTTTATGCGGGCCTTGCCTGCCATTCTGCGGGCCCGTCCGCATGCGCACTGTGTGCTGGTGGGTGGCGACGACGTGAGCTACGGCGCCAAACCGGTGGGCGGTGGAACATGGCGAGACGCGATGCTCCGCGAAGCGGGTGATCAACTGCCGGCAGAGCGCGTTCATTTTGTGGGGAAGCTGCCCTATGCCAGCTATCTCCAGCTGCTGCAGGTTTCCCGGTGCCACGTTTACCTGACTTACCCTTTTGTCCTGTCATGGAGTTGCCTGGAAGCCATGAGCGCGGGCTGCGTGGTGGTCGCCAGCCGCACCGCGCCTGTCGAGGAAGTCATTGAGCATGGGGTTAACGGGCTGCTGTTTGACTTCTTTGACGTGCAGGCGCTGGCCGATACTGCCGCGTGCGTCCTTGCCAACCCGGCCGCCCATGCGCACTTGGGTGAGGCTGCGCGCCAGGCCATGCTGGCGCGCTTTGATCTCGCCACCCGCTGCCTGCCTGAGCTGCTGGCGCTGGTCGATCAGGCCAGCGTATAGGCCGTCTTCACCGTCGTGAAAAACTCCTGCGCGTACTTGCCCTGCTCGCGCGGGCCGTAGCTGGAGCCCTTGCGGCCGCCAAAGGGCACGTGGTAGTCGACACCCGCCGTCGGCAAATTCACCATCACCATGCCGGCCTGGCTGTGGCGCTTGAAGTGGGTGGCGTATTTAAGGCTGGTGGTGGCGATGCCGGCTGACAGGCCGAAGGGCGTGTCGTTGGCGGCGGCCAGGGCGGCTTCGTAGTCTTTCACGCGGATGATGCTGGCAACCGGGCCGAAGATTTCTTCGCGGTTGATGCGCATGCCGGCCGTGCTTTCGCTGAAGAGGGCAGGCTGCATGTAATAACCTTCGGCGCCGCTGCCGGTATGGCAAGGGATGCGCGCACCGCCAAACGCCATGGTCGCGCCCTCGGCCTTGCCGATTTCGATGTAGCTCAAGTCCTGCTCGAGCTGCGCCTGCGACGATACCGGGCCCACGTCGGTGCCGGCGGTGAGGGCGTCGCCGACCTTGATGCGGGCCATGCGCTCTTGCAGGGCTTTGACGAAGGCCGGGTAGATGCCGTCGGTGACGATGAGGCGGCTCGACGCCGTACAGCGCTGGCCGGTCGAATAAAAGGCGCTTTGCGCGCTCAGCTCCACGGCCTGCGTCAGGTCGGCGTCGTCCAGGATGACCTGCGGGTTCTTGCCGCCCATCTCAAGCTGTACCTTCTTGAGGTTCTTCGCGCAGGCCTCGGCAATGCGGCCGCCCACACCGACCGAGCCGGTAAAACTGATGGCGTTCACGCCGGGGTGGTTGACCAGTGCATCGCCGATCACGCGGCCGGGGCCCATGACCAGGTTGAACACGCCGGCCGGAATGCCGGAGCGCGAGATGATTTCAGCCAGTGCCCAGGCGCTGCCGGGCACCAGGTCGGCGGGCTTCAGCACCACGCAGTTGCCGAATGCCAGTGCCGGCGCGATCTTCCAGGCCGGGATGGCAATCGGGAAGTTCCACGGTGTGATCAGCCCGACCACGCCCACGGGCTCACGCGTGATTTCCACGCCGATGCCGGGCCGCACCGAAGGCATGGTCTCGCCCGACAGGCGCAGGCATTCACCCGCGAAGAACTTGAAGATGTGGCCGGCGCGCGTGGCTTCGCCAATGCCTTCAGGTTTGGTTTTGCCTTCTTCGCGCGAGAGCAGGGTGCCCAGCTCTTCGCGGCGAGCGAGGATTTCGGTGCCGATCTTGTCGAGCGCGTCCGAGCGCGCCTGGATGCCCGAGGTGGACCAGGCCGGGAAGGCCGCCTGCGCTGCCTGCACTGCCGCATCCAGGCCGGCCGCATCGGCCTGCGTGTACTCACCGATCACGTCGGCCAGGTTGCTGGGGTTCAGGTTGGGGCTGTAGCTGTTGCCGGCCAGCCATTGGCCGTTGATGAGGTTGTCGTGTTTTGTGGTCATGGGTGTGCTTCCAGGAGTTGAACTTGATTCATGAATGACGAAAGGACGAGGTGGGCGCGCAGGCCGTTTCACAAAAGCGGTCTCACAAGGGCGGCGTCACATCCATCGCATAAAAACGCAGGGCGTTATCGCACATCATCGCATGTTGCTGGTGACCCGGCAGGTGGGTCAGCATACCGGCCACACTGCCAACCAGGTCCGGGTAACTGATGCGCAGGCCGGCCACCGGAAAGTTGCTGGCGAACATGCAGCGTTGCCATCCAAAAATTGCAATCGTTTCATACACAATTCGCGCGTTTTGCTGGAGATCCCAAGGCCGGTCGCGCAGGCCGAACTCCGAAAGCTTGACGTGCACGTTGTCCTGCCGGGCCAGCGTTTCCATCCAGCCGCGCCAGCGTTGAAGGCCTTCCTCGCTGCGGTCCCAGGCAAAGCCGTGGTGGTTGAGGACGATGGGCACCTTGGGAAACAGGGCCGCCACCTCGGCCGCCTCAGGCAGGTGCCAGGCCGGCACGCGCAGGTCCCAGCGCAGCTGGTATTTCTCGAGCAGCGAGAAGCCGCGCAGCCAGGCCTCGTCCTGCATGGTGCCGGCCTGGCCCTTCACGCTGTGCGCCGGCGAGGCGGAGGTCACCGGCTTGCTGCGTATGCCCCGGACCAGCGGAAAGCGCGACTGCGCCAACAGGCATTCTTCGCTGTCAGGCCTGTCAAACCATGCATGGGCGACCACGGCGTTGGGAAAGCCATGCACCGCATGCACTTCATGCAGCCAGGCGGTTTCGGCGAGCTGCTCATGGCGGTTGCGTTCGGCCTCTACATGCACGGTCGCGACCACCTCGCAGGGCCCCGCCGCGGCGCGGTAATCGGGCGCCAGGAAGTCCTGGCAGATCGGGCTGTAATCGCCCAGAAAAAAGGCCTGCGGGTCGTAGGCTTCCTGCAGCCAGGGGTAATGTCCCCGCGACAGGTCCCACAGATGGTGATGGGCGTCGACAAGCTTCATGGCGGATGGAGGGGCCGTGCCTGGGTTAGCTTAACGCCGCCAGACGTAAGAAGAATCGGGCTCGCGCAAGGTCTTGATCTCCTGCCCGAATTCAAAAGTATCGAGGCTGAGGCGGCGCACCGTGTCGTCCTGGAACGAGATGTAAACGGCCCTGTCCACCGGGTGGAAGGACAGTGCCAGCGGGTTGCTGGGCAAGGCAAAGCAGCGCTGCTCCTGCAGGTCGGTGCCGAACACCGACAGCGAGTGTTCGCCCGAGTTGGTGGTGAGCAGCAGGTCTTGCCCCTGTGCACCTTGGAAGCGGTAGACACGGTTGGGGTCGCGCCGCGTTTTGCCGGAGGCGACGACTTTCATGCTGGCCGTGTCGACCGCCACGATGGTGTCGTCGCCGCGGTTGGCGACGTAGAGAAGCGACTCATCCGCCGACAGCACATTGCCTTCGGGCACGGGGCCCGGCACCATGGCCACCGGTGCGAACGTCGGGTCGTTGGGCTTGATTTTGGTGACGGTGTTGGACAACAGGTTCAGCGCGTAAGCCGTCTGCGCGTCTTTCGTCAGCGCGAACAGATGGGTTTTGTAGCCGCCTGAGGGCACCGCCAGGTCCGGCACATGCACCTTCGCCGGGTCTGAAAAGCGCAACAGTACGTTGTGCGCCTCCGACATCACGAAGAGGCGGCCCAGGCTGTCCACCGTCAGGCCATGCGGCCGGTAATACGGCCACAGGTTCAGCGTGGCCACATGCTGTTGCTGCGCCAGGTCAATGACAAACACCGAGTGCCCGCCCATGTCGCCGAGATGGCTGGCGGTCTCTATCCCGTAGTGGCCCACATACGCCAGCCCGCGCACCGGGTCCACGGTGAACTCGTGCGGAAAGTTGGGCAGCACGATGTGCTTTTCCGCCCGGCCGGTGGCGAGGTCGTAAAAGCTGAAGGTATGGGCGCATTTCTGCACCAGCAAGAGTGTTTCCCTGAGGGGCATGATTGTCCTGAAAAGGGGAGAGCCTGGAAGGGAAGGGATAAGGAGAGAGAGGGAGAGAGAACGAGGGAGAAGAAGGGATAGAACTGGCGGAGCAGAGCGGTTAGAACAGAGGGGTGTAGGGACCGCCGCCCATGCCGCCTACTTTCCCCAGCGTAGCACCATCGGGTCTAGCCGCCGCGCGGTGGCGATCAAGCCCTTGCGCACCTCGGGGTGCATGGCCGGAAATGGGTGGCGCGGCGCCTCACAGGCGATCACGCCGCCTTCTTTCATCAGTGCCTTGGCCGTGAGGATTCCCCCTTGGCGGTTCTCGTAATTGATCAGCGGCAGCCAGCGCGTGTACTCGGCAACGGCGTCGTCGCGCTTGCCGGCCACCCACGCATCCATGATCTTGCGTATGCCATCCGGATAGCCGCCGCCCGTCATCGCACCGGTTGCGCCGGCTTCCAGGTCGGGCAGCAGGGTAATGGCTTCTTCACCATCCCAGGGGCCCTCAATCGCATCGCCGCCCAGGCGGATCAGCTCACGCAGCTTGGAGGCCGCGCCTGGCGTCTCTATCTTGAAATAGGCAACATTGCGGATCTCTTTGGCCATGCGCGCCAGAAAAAGCGCCGACAGCGTGGTGCCGCTGACAGGTGCGTCCTGGATCATGATGGGAATGTCAATCGCCGCCGACAGCGTGGCGAAGAATTCGTAGATCTTTTCTTCCGTCACGCGGATGGTGGCGCCGTGATAAGGCGGCATCACCATCACCATGGCCGCACCCAGGTCTTGCGCGCGGCGGCTGCGCTCGGCACACACCCTGGTGCCGAAGTGCGTGGTCGTCACGATCACCGGCACACGGCCAGCCACGTGCTTGAGGATGGCGGCCGTGAGCACTTCACGCTCATCATCGGACAGCACAAACTGCTCCGAGAAGTTGGCCAGGATGCACAAGCCCGTCGAGCCCGCATCGATCATGAAATCAACGCAGCGCTTCTGGCTTTCCAGGTCCAATTCGCCCGCGTCGGTGAAGGTGGTGGGCACCACCGGAAACACGCCCTGGTATCTGGCTGCCATGCTGCTTACTCGACGATGTTGAAGTCTTTGAGGAACTCGGTCTTCATCGTCAGGCCCAGGCCGGGCTTGTTGTCGTCGAGTTGCAGGAAACCGTTTTCAGCCACAGGCTCACCGTCAAAGATGTAATAGAACAGTTCGTTGCCGACTTCCACGTCAAACATGGGGAAGTATTCGCTCATGGGCGAGGCGAGGGTGCTCATGGTCAGGTGGTAGTTGTGCATCTGCCCGGCATGCGGAATTACCGGCACGCTGTAGGCCTCGCACAGTGCATTGATCTTGTGCGCCGCCGTGATGCCGCCCACGCGGTTGGTGTCGTACTGCACGACGGACACGGCTTTTTTGTCGAGCAGCTGCTTGAAGCCATAGAGGCTGAACTCATGCTCGCCGCCAGAGATCGGGATGCTGGTGAGCTGATTGAGTTCGGCGTAGCCGTCGATGTCGTCGGCAATCACCGGTTCTTCGACCCAACGCGGCTGGAATTTCTCCAGCTTGGGCAGCATGCGTTTGGCGTACTCCAGGTTCCAGCCCATGTAGCACTCCATCATCAGGTCGTTGTCGTAGCCGATGACTTCGCGAATCGCTTCGACAGCCTTGAGGTTTTCAGAAACGCCCTTGGTGCCATGCGCGGGGCCATAGCCAAAGCGCGACTTGAACATGGTGAAGCCTTGGTCCAGGTATTTTTGCGCCTCGTCCTGCATGGCCTTGATGTCGGTGCGGTAGAGCTTGGAGTAGTAGCAGGGAATCTTTTCCTTGGTGCGGCCGCCGAGCAGCTTGAACACCGGCTTGTTCACCGACTTGCCCAGGATGTCCCAGATCGCCAGGTCGACTGCCGAGATCGCCGCCATGGTGACGCCCTTGCGGCCCCAGGCGTGGGTGCTGCGGTACATGCGCTGCCACAGGTATTCGTAGTCCCAGGGGTCCTGGCCCAGCACCAGCGGTGTGAGGTACTG
>JAJKJM010000069.1 GCA_021153985.1 Polaromonas sp. | reverse complement strand
TGCGCCGAGGAGCGGAGGTTCAGGCGGATCAGGGATCGCGTTGTTTGAGCCGAAGGCGAGTTTAGCGAGACCCCGCCTGAACCGAGCACCGCAGGTTGCCCGAAGCGAAGCGTAGGGACGCAGCAAGTAGGGTCGCCTTTTCTTTTGCTTACTTTTCTTTTGGCGAAGCAAAAGAAAAGTGAGTAGCTGCCGGGCTACCCCCGGCCAGCAAGCCTCAGCAAAAAGCACAACCAAAGAAAACCAAAGCCGCTATCAATTCAATAGCCAATACCCAGGGTGGTGATTAGGCTAGAGGCCAATTTGACAAAAAATCTCACCCCATGCTCGCATGAATCATCTCCCGCACCCGCGGATAAATCTGCTGATTCCATTTGCGCCCACTGAACACCCCGTAGTGCCCCACACCCGTCTGCACATGGTGAGTTTTCATATAAGGCCGTATCCCCGTGCACAGGTCTTGCGCGGCTACCGTTTGCCCGACTGAGCAGATGTCGTCGCGCTCGCCCTCTACCGTCATCAAGGCGGTGCGGCGAATGGCGGCGGGCTTGACGAGGCGGCCGCGGTAGTGGAGTTTGCCCAGCGGCAGGTCGTAAGTCTGGAAGACTTTTTCCACCGTTTCCAGGTAGAACTCGGCGGGCAGGTCGTTGACGGCCAGGTACTCGTCGTAGAACACGCGGATGATGTTGGCCTTTTCCACGTCACCGTCGAGCAGGTGCTGGTACATGTCCTGGAAGGATTTTTTGTGCCGGTCCAGGTTCATGCTCAGGAATGCGCTCAGTTGCACAAAGCCAGGGTACACGCGGCGCATATAGCCCGCATGCGGCAGCGGCACATGGCTGATCAGGTTTTTCTCGAACCATTCGATCGGCTTGCTGGTGGCCAGGGTATTGACGCCGGTCGGGTTGACGCGGCAGTCGACCGGGCCGGCCATCAGCGTCAGGCTGCGTGGCTGGGCCGGGTCGTCGTCTTCAGCCATCACGGCCGCCGCTGCCAGCGCGGCCACGCAGGGTTGGCACACCGCCACCACATGGGTGCCGGGGCCTATCGCCTGGGTGAAGCGGATCATGTGGTCGATGTAGTCGTCCAGCGCGAAGGGGCCGTGGCGCAGCGACACATCGCGTGCGTTGTGCCAGTCGGTGATGTAGACGTCGTGGTCTTGCAGCAGTGTGCGCACAGTCTCGCGCAGCAGCGTGGCGAAGTGGCCCGACAGCGGTGCCACCAGCAGCACGGGTGGCTGAAAAGGTAAATCGGCAACGCCTTCTTTTTTGAAGTGCAGCAGGGTGCCGAAAGGCATGGTGAGCACAGCCTCTTCGGCCACGCCAAAGTCGCGTTCGCCCACCTTCACTGAGGCGATGCCGTAAGCCGGCCGCGAGTGCGTCAGGCGCAGGCGTGAAAACACCTCCATCGACGCCGAAAATTTGCGCAGCAGGCTACCCTCAGTTTTGCCCAGCCAGAGCGCGGCGCTGCCGCCTTGTGCCAACAGCCGGAGCGGCGACATCAGGTCGGACTGGAGTTGGTAAGCCTGGTAAAGCATGGGTGTCCTGGCGTGAGGCGGGCTTGTGGCCCAGGTGAGCCTGGTGCAGGCAAGGAACGGGCCAAGCCCAGGTGGCTTCGGAGCCTCTCGCGCTGGCACAACCCTTGCGGGGCATGGTCTGCTCCCGCCGAGCGGGGGCCAACTTTGTGTGTGCTTCAAGGAGCAATCTCATGGCCAAGGCAGTCCTGACGATCAGCAGCAAAAACTACGGCGCCTGGGCGCTGCGCGGCTGGCTGCTGGCAAAGTTTGCCGGGCTGGAGTTCACCGAAAAGGTGATTTCACCGGACGACCCGGCCATGAAGGCCGAAATGCTGCTGTTGTCGTCCAGCATGCTGGTGCCTTCGCTGCAGCACGGCAACGTGAAGGTGTGGGACACGCTGGCCATTGCCGAATACCTCAATGAAATCAAACCCAAGGCGCAACTGTTGCCCACCGACATCAAGGTGCGGGCGCATTGCCGGGCGGTATGCGGTGAGATGCATTCGGGCTTTGCCTCGCTGCGCGCTGCGTTGCCGATGAACATCAAGGCGCATTTTTCGAACTTCAAGGTGTGGTCGCGGGCGCAGGCGGATATTGACCGGGTGGTGGAGATCTGGCGGGAATGCCTGGGTGCTTACGGCGGGCCTTATCTGTTTGGCAAGCAGCTGTCGGTGGCGGATGCGATGTATGCGCCGGTGGTGACGCGGTTTCTCACCTACGACGTTCCGCTGGACAAGGTTTGTGTTGCTTATTGCAAGCGGGTTATGGAGTTGCCGGCTATGAAGGAGTGGGTGGCTGAGGCTAAGAAGGAGCCGGATGATATTGATGAACTTGATGCGGAGTTTTGAACAGATTGTTCACGCGGCTTTCTTGCTCCCAATGGGCGCTTTCTGCTGAGCACTGCTAGCCGGGGGTTGCCCGGCGGCAACTCACTTTCTCTTGCTTCGCCAAGAGAAAGTAAGCAAAGAGAAGGCGACCCTACTTGCTGCGTCCCCTGCGCTGCGCTCCGGGGCAACCTGCGGTGCTCGGTTCAGGCGGGGTCTCGCTAAACTCGCTTCGCTCAGACAACGCGATCCCTGATCCGCCTGAGCCTCCGCTCCTCGGCGCATCCAGAAGGGGCAATCGGGATCGGGATCGGATTCGGGATCAGCCTCGCTCTTTGGCAGTTTGGTTCTTCACTTCCATGGCGTGGGAGGCGGAATTTCGCAGACGGGGTCTACGTCTATCGACTTGAAATCTGCCGGGCCGACGATTTCCAGGTATTCCATGTCGGGGGAGTAGTCGAACAGGAAGTGTTTGATGCCGGGCCGCTGGTGGACCACGTCGCCGGCTTCGACCAGGGTTTCTTTGTCTTCATACATGAACTTGGCCCAGCCTTTGGTCATGATGACGATCTGGAAATCTGCCTCATGTCGGTGCCATCCTGTGCCTGCTTCTGGTGCCATGTTGGCCTTCACAAGGTGCGCGATGACTTTCCCGTTGGTGGCATCGGCGATGCCGAGGTCGCGGTAGAGGAAGAAATCACGCAGCCCGCCGGAGACAAACTGCGTGTCGCCGGGTTTGACGTGCGAGAACTTGGTGGCGGTGCGGTCGAGCATGGGGTGCTCCTGTTCAGGTCAAGACAGCCAACTAGGCATTGGTGCACTGCAGCAAGCAGGAAGTGTTCCAGATGGCATTGCCCATGCGTATCCGAGCGGTTGAACACCAATGCGGCGTTGCCGATGCTGACGTTGCCAGTGCCCAGTGAACCCGTGGTGGTGCCGTCGCCGACTTGCACTGTGCCGTCTTGAATGACGGTGGCGCCGCTGTAAGTGTTGTCGCCGGTGAGGGTCAAGGTGCCGCTGCCAAACTTGTCAATCCTGCCCGTGCCACTGATCTGATTGCCAACGGTGAAGCTGTCGGAGCGCCTGAACATCAGGCTGGAATTATTGGTAACGGCTCCGGTACCCAGTGAGCCGGTGGTGCCACCGTCGCCGACTTGCACCGTGCCGCTTGTGATGGTAGTGCCACCGCTGTAGGTGTTGTCGGCTAAAAGATTCAAGGCAAAGGCGCCGGTCTTGGTCAGCCCGCCGGTGCCGTCAATCATTCCTCCTGCGGTCAGATGGCCATCAGTTTGAAAGGTGCCGTTGCCCGTGAGGTGGATATCTCGTGTGGTGGTGAAGGTGCTGGTGTTTTGCAGTATGCCGCCGTTGAAGGTCAAAGCGCCTGTTGCATCGCCCAGCTTGTTGTCGGAGGACACGGAGAGCGTGCCGGCGTCGAGGTTGGTGCCGCCGCTGTAGGTGTTGGCGCCCGACAGGATCAAGGTGCCGGCGCCGGTCTTGGTGATGCCAATGCCGACGCCGTTGGTGCCGCCGCCTGAGTTGTTCTGGTCGGTGATGACGTCGCCTACGGTCTGCGCGCCTGAGGCTGGAGTGAAGGTGAGCTGTGCGCTGGTGCCTTGCAGGTAGATGCCGGCGCCGTAGCCCTGCCCCGCCCTAGCGGTCACATTTCCGGCAGCGCCGCCGGCGACGGTGTTGCCGTCGATCGACAGGCCGCCGGCGATGGTGAGGCTGGCGCCATTCATCACAAATATGCCGCCACCCATCCCGGTGCCGCCTCCTCCGCTGTACTGTCCGCCACCACCGCCACCTATGCCGGCTATACCAGCTTGAGCCGATTCTCGGCCACCACCGCCCCCTCCAAATCCTCCAGTGCCGCCATCACTGCTGCCGCCGCCGCCGCCACCACCACCGCCGAAGCCACCATTTCCACCTGCGGGGGAAGTACTGCTTCCTGCACCACCGCTATAGTCTCCCCCGTTGATGTTCCCGTTAAATATCCCGCCATTCGGTCCCCCGCCGTCGCCGTTGGTGGGAGCGTTGTTGAACAAGCCACCGCCGCCACCGGGGTTGGCCGCTGTGGTACCGAGGCCGCCGTGACCGCCTTTTGCCTGGTTGTTGATGATGGTCACATTGTTCAAGTCGACCGCCGCCCCAGTGGCCACAAACACCGCGCCGCCCGCGCCCATGCCTCCTCCTCCTCCAGGGCCGTTGCCGGACCCGCCATCTCCGCCCTTGGCGAGCAGGTGGGTCATGGTCAGGTTGCTGATCGTGACGTTGCCACCGCCAATAAAGAAGCCGCGGTAGGTGTCGGCGCCGCTCAATACGTAGTTGGTGCCGTCGCCAACGGCGCCGTCAAAGGTGAGGTTTTTGTTGATCACTCCCAGGTTGGCGCCGAGGGTAATGTTGTCAGTCAGTTTGATGGTGTCGCCGGCGGTTGTGCTGGCTATGCAGCTCACCAGTGCGGCAGACGTGCCGGCACTGCAAGTGCCCGCGCTGGCCTGGGGCGCCACGCACCAGGCCAGGAGGCAGGCGCCGGTCAACAGTGACAGGCGCGGCGCCCGGGCCAGGCTGCCTGTGCTGGCCTGGCTGCCAGCCCCCCGGCCAGAGCTGGCGATCTCAGAGACGACCTGGCGCACGCCCAGAGAACGGTTGAAAATGACACGGTGAAAGTGGTTCATGGCGGGGTTCCTGGTGCGGTGCAGAGGAGGGCGCTGGTGCTGCACGTGGCATCGGGGGGATGCCGGCAGCACTTGCAGTCGCCCAATTAAAAAAAGACCCGGAAGAGGCATCTGCTTGCTCTGCCGGGCCTGAAATTCGTCAAAAAAGACTCTAAGTTTTTGGGGTATACGGATGGATTACCGATAGGTAAGCCAAGGTCGGAAACAGTAAGTAGTTGCTTCGCTGGCACGCCGTTGGCTGTGCTCGGCGCCAGGCGACATTGATGAGGAACGTGCAAGTCACAGGCTGCGATCTGCGGCTGCAGTCCGGTGCCCGGCAAGGCCGTTGCAGCCTCTGGGATAATCAGCCGCATGAGCGGCAATACCTTCGGAACACTTTTCGCTGTCACCAACTTTGGTGAATCCCACGGCCCGGCCATTGGCTGCGTGATTGACGGCTGTCCGCCGGGCATGGATTTGAGCGAGGCTGACATCCAGGGCGACCTGGACCGCCGCCGCCCCGGCACCAGCCGCCACGTCACCCAGCGCAACGAGCCCGATGCCGTCGAGATACTCTCCGGCGTCTATGAGGGCAAGACCACCGGCACGCCGATCTGCCTGCTGATTAAAAACACCGACCAGCGCAGCAAGGACTACGGCAACATCCTGGAGACCTTCCGCCCCGGTCACGCCGACTACACCTATCTGCATAAATACGGCCGGCGCGACCCGCGCGGCGGCGGCCGCGCCTCAGCCCGCCTGACCGCGCCCATGGTGGCGGCCGGCGCGGTGGCCAAAAAGTGGCTGGCTGAAAAATACGGCACCACCTTTCGCGGCTGCATGACGCAGATCGGCGACATCGCGATTCCGTTTGAGTCGTGGGAACACGTGCCGAACAACCCGTTTTTTGCCCCGGTGGCCGATGTGGCGAAGCTTGAGGACTATATGGATGCGCTGCGCAAGGCCGGCGACTCCTGCGGCGCGCGCATTCGCGTCACGGCCTCACGCGTGCCGGTGGGCCTGGGCGATCCGCTCTTTGACAAGCTGGATGCCGATATCGCTTTTGCCATGATGGGTATCAATGCCGTGAAGGGTGTCGAGATCGGCGCCGGTTTTGCCAGCGTCACGCAGCGCGGCACCACGCATGGCGACGGCCTCACGCCCGAGGGATTTCAGTCGAATAACGCGGGTGGCGTGCTGGGCGGCATCAGCACCGGGCAAGACCTGGAAGTGTCGATTGCCATCAAGCCGACCAGTTCGATCATCACGCCGCGCCAGTCCATCGATACCGCCGGCAACCCGGCTGAAGTAATGACCAAGGGCCGCCATGACCCTTGCGTTGGCATTCGCGCCACCCCGATCGCCGAGGCCATGCTGGCTTTGGTGGTGATGGAGCATGCGCTGCGCCAGCGTGCCCAAAATGCCGACGTGAAGGTCAGCACGCCTGACATCATGCGCGGCGCTCGTATTTAAGCTGTTTGGCCTTCAGGGCTCAGGCGGCGCCGAGCGAAACGGGTTAAACCCCGTGATCAGCGCCGTGGCTGACAGCACCAGCACGCACCCCGGCAACATGCTGGCCGTCACCGGTTCCCCCAAAAACAGGCCGCCCCAGGTCACGCCAAACAGCGGAATCATGAAAGCCGCCGACGTGGTGGCGCTGGCCGGTATTTCGCGCATCAGCCGCATGCTGATCCAGTACATAAAGCCCGAGGTCAGCGTGCCCAGCACCGTCACCGCGGCCACCGCGCCCGGCGTCAGCACGGCCGAAGGCGCGGCGATGCCGCCCGGCACTACCAGGATCAGCGCCCCGGTGACGTGCACCACCGCCGACGAAGGCAGCGGCGAATAGGCCATGGTCGCGCGTTTCATCTGGATGGCGCCAAACCCATAGCTGGCCGAAGCCGCCACGCAGGCCAGCGCCGCCAGAATCACCGTGGGCGTTACAGCCACCGGCCCGAGCTGCACCAGCAGCGCGACCCCGGAAAAGCCTACCGCACAGCCCAACAGGCGAACCCGCGTGAGCTTCTCTTCCCCAGCCAGCGCCGCCGCCATCACACCGAAAAGCGGCGCGGTGGCGTTGAGCACGGCCGAGTAGCCCGAAGGAATGATCAGCGCCGCCCAGTTGAACAGCACAAACGGGATCACCACCGACAACAGGCCCACCAAGGTCAGCTGCGGCCATGCACTGCGCGGCGGCCAGCGGTCGCGCAGGGTGCTCATGAGCAGGGTCAAAACAATCGCCGCCAGCGTGCAGCGGGTGGCGGCTACCACCCACGGGCCGAGGGCCGGGCTGGCGATGCGAAGAAGGGGAAATGAAGCGCCCCAGAGGGCGGACATGGCGATCAGCTGGATGAAATGTCTGGTTTGCATGAAGCGCGCGCGGGTGGGCGGCAATGGAAAGACAGCGACAAGGGACGGATGGGGTGGCTTGATTGTGCAAGATTCAAGTCAAAGCTGCTCGCGGGCCGGATCGCTGAGCAACTGGCGGGGGTGAATGCGGGGATTTTTCCTACAACCCGCCGTTTGGCGTGCTTCTAGATTGGGTGGTTCCAGCCGTCCCGATTCAACGCAGGAGCCACCCATGCCGACAACCCGCAAGCCATCTTCATCGCCGTCTTCCTCGTCCACCCGCCCCGCCGCGCGCGGAGAGGTCGCTGCCAAACAACAAAAAATCCAGCGCGAACAGGACAGCAAAGACCAGCAAAAAAGCGCCGAACGCAAGAGCGAAAGCAGCACGAAGAAAACCCCCGTGCAGGCCGGCGCGCGCAACCAGCCTGAACCGCCGCTGCCCGGCCAGCACCTGCGCAAACCGGGCCTGGAGGCCGAGATGGAACTCAAGCCGCAGTTCATGGCGCCTGGCTACAGGGGCAGTGGAAAGCTCGAAGGCCTGACGGCACTGATCACCGGAGGCGACTCCGGCATAGGCCGTGCCGTGGCCGTGCTGTTTGCGCGTGAAGGCGCCGACGTCGCCATCGTGCACCTCAGTGTGGAGAAAGAAGACGCCGCTGAGACCCAGCGCTGCATCGAAGCCGAAGGCCGGCGTTGCATCCTCATCGCCGGCGACGTGAAAGACCCGGCCTTCTGCCAGGGCGCCGTGAAGAAAACCGTCAAGTCGCTCGGCAAGCTCGACATCCTGGTCAACAACGCCGCTTTCCAGGAGCATGCCGAGTCGCTCGAAGACCTGACCGAGGAGCGCTTTGACGAAACCCTGCGCACCAATGTGTACGGCTACTTCCACATGGCCAAAGCCGCGCTGCCGCACCTGAAAAAAGACTCCTGCATCATCAACACCGGCTCGGTGACAGGGCTGGAGGGCAGCGCCAAGCTGCTCGACTATTCGGCCACCAAAGGCGCGATCCATGCGTTTACCAAATCACTGGCCAGCAACCTGATCGACAAAGGCATCCGCGTAAACGCCGTCGCGCCTGGCCCGGTATGGACGCCGCTGAACCCGGCCGATTCACCGCCTGAACAGGTCAAGGAATTCGGCGCCAAAACGGATATGAAGCGCCCGGCCCAGCCAGAGGAGTTGTCGCCGGCTTATGTGTTTTTGGCATCACCGGTTTGCTCCGGGTACATCACGGGGGTGGTTTTGCCGGTGACGGGGAGTGTCGGGGCGGTTTGAGTTTTGTGTGCCAAATTGGCCTCTAGCCCAATATCCGTCTTGACTTCTAGCTATTTAATTGATAGCAGCTTGGATTTGTGGCTGTTGTGTCTTTGCTGAGTTCTGCGGGCCGGGCAATCCGGCTCGCAGACGCTAATCGAGGAAGTTCCTCAAAGCCGCCTCAATCGTCGCCGCCGTCGCCAAAGGTTTCTCCATCGGAAACAGGTGGCTGCCATCCAGCATCATGATCCGGCCCTTGGTCACCTTCTCAGTCATCCCCATCCCTACCTGCTTCATCTCCACCGACTGCCGCCCGCCGATAAACGTCACAGGGCATTTCAAAGGGTGGCGCTTGAGCAGTGCTTCGAGGTTGTCGGGCAGGGTGTTGTAGATCGCAGTCTCCACATCGCGGTCAAAGCTCAGCAACTGCTTGCCTTCATCCTCACCGGTGCCTTCGTAGGTGCCGTGCTCAATGTAGTCGCGCAGCACCTGCTCGTCCCAGGCGGCGAACGCTTTCTTGCTGCGAAAGTGTTCAAACACTTCGTCTTTACCCGGCCATTGGTTCTTGCGTTTGCGGCTGATGGCGCCGGGCGAAATCGAGCCGACCAGTTGGGCGCGTTTGGCAACATTGACGGCGTGGGCGCGCCAGCCGCCGAGTATGGGTGAATCCACCAGCACCACGCCCTTGACCGGCTGGCCGCCAAGCTGCGGGTTACGGGCAGCGCACATCAGGCTTAAAAAGCCGCCCAGCGAATGGCCGACGAGGAAGGCCGGCTGGCCGGATTTTTCAACTTCACGCGCGGTGAAGTCGGCAAGTTGCTGAACCAGATTCGGCCAGTTGCTGGTAACTGGGTAGCGCGGGTCGTGGCCGAATTTTTCAATCGCCTTGACCTGAAAGCCGCGCGCTCTGAGGCTCTGGAAGACCGCGCTGTACGTACTGGCCGGGAAGCTGTTGCCGTGGGAAAAGATGACCAGCGGTTTTGTCGAAGTGGGCACGGTTTAAATCAGCACCTGTTAAATCAGTTTCTCGTCAGGCGTGCTGATCTTCTTCAGCGGCTCGTGGCGGGTGGCCGGCATCTTCAGCGGGATGTCGGTGTGCGCGTCGTCCCACACCGGGTCTTCGATGCTGTCGAACACCTCGCGCAGCTTCTGGCCCCAGCTGCTGTGCATCATGCGGTAGTAGGGGTTGTCGTTGTCGATGCAGACGATCTTGTCGCTTTTGTAGGTGTCGGCTTCATAGACCACCAGGTCCAGCGGCAGGCCCACAGAGAGATTGGACTTCATGGTCGAGTCCATGGAGACCAGCACGCATTTGGCGGCCTCGGCCAGCGGCGTGGCAGGCGTGAGCACGCGGTCGAGTACGGGCTTGCCGTATTTGGACTCGCCGACCTGGAAGTAGGGTGTCTCGTCGGTGGCTTCGATGAAGTTGCCGGCGGAATACATCTGGAACAGGCGCATGTTTTCGCCGCGGATCTGCCCGCCGAACACCAGCGACACATTGAAGTCGACGTCGGCATTTTTCAGCGCCTCGGCGTCGCGGTCGTACACGCGGCGGATGGCCGAGCCCAGCACGCGGGCGGCGTCGAACATGCTTTTCGCGTTCCAGATGGTGATGGGCTCTGAGCCTTCGTGGTCTTTCAGTTGCTCGACTTGCAAAATCTCGCGGATGGACTGCGAGATCGACAGGTTGCCCGCAGACAGCAGCACCATGAAGCGGTCGTCCGGCTTTTCGTAAACGATCATCTTGCGGAAGGTGCTGATGTGGTCCAGGCCCGCGTTGGTGCGGGAGTCAGACAGGAACACCAGCCCGGCGTTGAGTTTGGCGGCGACGCAATAAGTCATGAGGTGCTCTGGAAGTGTGGGTGACGTGGGGGAGGTCGGGGAAGTCGGGGGGCGCTGGTTCACGGTGCGATGGACATTTTCTTCAGGCGGTACAGGGCGTCCAGCGCCTCGCGCGGGCTCAGGGCGTCGGGGTCTATGGTACCCAATGCCTTTTCCACGGCGCTTTGCTCGGGCGCGGCGGCTTCGGGCGGCGGGGCAAACAGGTCCACCTGGGCGCGGGCTTCGGTCTGGTGCGCTTCGAGCGCATTGAGCGCGTGGCGGGCGTGGTTGACGACGGCGGCGGGCACGCCGGCCAGCTTGGCCACGGCGATACCGTAGCTCTTGCTGGCGGGGCCGGGCTCGATGTGGTGCATGAACACGATGTCGGCGCCGGACTCGACCGCGCTCACGTGCACATTGATGGCGCCGTGATGCTGCGCCGGGAATTCGGTCAGCTCAAAGTAATGCGTGGCAAACAGCGTGAAGGCTTGTGTCTTGTTGTGCAGGTAGGCGGCAATGCCGCCGGCCAGCGCCAGGCCGTCGAAGGTCGAGGTGCCGCGGCCGATTTCGTCCATCAGCACCAGCGAATGCGGCGTGGCGGCGTGCAGAATCTGCGCGGCCTCGGTCATCTCGAGCATGAAGGTCGACTGCGCGTTGGCCACATCGTCGGCTGCGCCGATGCGGGTGTGGATGGCGTCGATCGGCCCGAGCTTGCAAGCGGCTGCCGGCACGTAGGAGCCCACACTGGCCAGCAGCACGATGAGCGCAACCTGGCGCATATAGGTCGATTTGCCGCCCATGTTGGGGCCGGTAATGACCTGCATGCGGTGCTTGCCGCTCATGCGGCTGTCGTTGGCGATGAAGGAGCCGCCGCCTGTTTCGGCCAGGCGGGCCTCGACGACAGGGTGGCGGCCCTGGGCGATGTCGATGCAGGGCTCGCGTACAAATACCGGCGCTGCCCAGTTGAGCGTGAGCGAACGCTCGGCCAGC
Organism: Polaromonas sp.; assembly: GCA_021153985.1. Lineage (GTDB taxonomy): Bacteria > Pseudomonadota > Gammaproteobacteria > Burkholderiales > Burkholderiaceae_C > Polaromonas. Next base: position 19,548 of record JAJKJM010000069.1, on the reverse strand, counting down.
GCGCACAGCGCGTCGAGCGAGGCGAGGGCGCGCGCCAGGCGGCTGAGTGCGGGGATGAAATCCTGTAATTGATCGAGCAACTGTTCGTACAGCCACTTTTCACGCGCCAGGGCCCGCTCTTGCGCCGACAGCGCCTTGTCTTCAAAGGTTTTGAGCTCGGGCGTGATGTAGCGCTCGGCGTTCTTCAATGTTTGGCGGCGGCGGTAGTCGTCGGGCACCTTGTCGATCTGGCCCTGCGTGACCTCGATGTAAAAACCGTGCACCTTGTTGAACTGCACGCGCAGGTTGGCGATGCCGGTGCGGGCTTTTTCGCGGCCTTCCAGGTCCAGCAAAAAGCCGTCGCAATTGGTCTGGATGGCGCGCAGCTCATCCAGGTCGGCGTCGCAGCCGTGGTTGATGACGCCGCCGTCGCGGATCAGCGCTGCGGGCTCGTCGAGCACATAGCGGCCCAGCAGCGCGGCGCAGCCTTCAGGTGGCTGCAGGTCTTCGAAAATTTTAGCTAAAAGTGCCGGTAGCCCAGTATCCATCTGGGCTTGTAGCTCCGTTTTTTGTAGCGTGTCCTTAAGCGCGACCAGTTCGCGCGGGCGCACCTGGCGCAGCGCAATGCGGGCGGTGATGCGTTCGACGTCGCTGCAACCTTTGAGTTTGGCACGCAGGGTTTGCTGCGCGCCGCCGCGCAGATGCGTGATGGCTTCGAGCCGCGCGGCGGCCTGCGCGCGGTCGCGGCGCGGGGTGAGCAGCCAGCTTTTAAGCGCCCGGCTGCCCATGCCGGTGGTGCAGGTGTCCAGCAATGAAAAGAGGGTGGGCGAGTCTTCGCCACGCAGGGTCTGCGTGAGTTCGAGGTTGCGGCGCGTGGTCTGCGGCAGCTCGATCAGCTCGCCCGAGCGCACCACCTGCAGGCCCTGCACATGCGAGAGCGCGCGGCCTTGTGTGTGTTCGGCGTAACCCAGCAGGGCCGATGCTGCAGCATGCGCTTCGCTGAGCGCCTCGGCGTTCCAGGAGGCGAGCGAGGCGACCTTGAGCTGGTCGAGCAGGCGGCGCGCACCGAGGGCGGTATCAAACTGCCAGGCAGGGCGGGCAGACGATGCGCAGCGCTGGCTTTTCAGGCGCTGCTCAAAGGCCGGTGTCACGTCGACGTTGTAGAGCAGCTCGCTGGGCGCCACGCGCGCCAGCCAGGCTTCGAGCTCGTCATTGGCGCAATGCGCCAGGTGAATCTCGCCCTGCGTCACGCTGAGCCAGGCCAGGCCGCAGGTGTTGCGCGGGCCCTGGTGGACGGCCAGCAAAATCGATTCGTTCTTGTCGTTCAGCAGTTCGGTGTCGGTCAGCGTGCCTGGTGTCACGACTCTCACAACTTTTCTCTCGACCGGGCCCTTGCTGGTGGCGACATCGCCGACCTGCTCACAGATCGCGACCGACTCGCCGAGCTTGATGAGCTTGGCGAGGTAGCCTTCCAGCGAATGAAAGGGAACGCCCGCCATGACTACAGGCTCTCCGGCCGACTGGCCGCGCCGCGTCAGGGTGATGTCGAGAAGCCGCGCGGCTTTTTCGGCATCGGAAAAGAAGACTTCATAAAAGTCGCCCATGCGGTAGAAAACCAGCGTTTCGGGGTATTCGGCCTTGATGCGCTTGTACTGCTGCATCATGGGCGTGTCGTCGGCTGTCCCTGCTGCAGAAATTTTGCTTCGAATTGTTTCCTTTTGCATCAATGACCTGGCGCGCTGGCGCCTCCTTCTTTTGACATTTTCAATCTACTCAACCGCTATCTTAGGCTTGCGGCAACGCTCGGTTCTCCCCCGCATGCCCGATTGTCCTTTACTCCCCCGGGACGTGGCCAGACGCGAATGGTTCGCGAAACAGGAGGCGGTAAATGACGGGCTCTGGCGACAAATGATGGCAAGCGGCGCCGCGGCGCAGAGGTAGACTAAAGAAAAGACGCCTGACCCCGGTCAGGCCACAACCCGAAATTCAACCGGAGGGGACACACGATGACCGATATTGGCGCCTTGGGGCGTGTAAAAGCCGGCGCCAGCTGAATACCGCTGCGACCCCGTTCCATGCCCCCTGAATCAGATGCCGTTCTCGACCAGCCTACCGCAGTGACTGCGGGCAGTGGGGCCGTGCATGAAACGCTCCGGCTGTGCCTGGGCTATGCGTTGCTGGTGCTGCTTTGCCTGGGCATTTCAGTGCTGGCCGTCGCGATGCGTGCCCTGCTGCCGAGGGCGCTGAGCAAGCGCTGGGGCCGCAGGCTTGCCGCGGCCAGCTTTCGCGGCTATTTGCGACTGCTGGCCCTGATGGGCGCCTGCCGTTTTGACCTGGAGGCGCTGGATGTATTGCGCGAAGGCCCGGCAGTGATCATCGCACCCAACCATCCTTCGCTGCTGGATGCCGTCATGATCCTGTCGCGTCTGCCGGACGCCACCTGCATCATGAAAGCCGAGATCGTCAACAGCGTTTTCTTTGGCGCCGGTGCGCGGCTGGTGGGCTACATCCGCAACACGCCGCTTCGCACCATGGTGCAACTGTCTGTGGCCGACTTGCGCCAGGGCAGCAGCCTGCTGCTGTTTCCGGAAGGCACCCGCACCCGCAAGTTTCCCGTCGGGCGCGTGCAGGGCACGACCGGGCTGATTTCCAAGCATGCGGGCGCACCGGTGCAGACTGTTTTCATCGAAACCGATTCAGCGTTTCTGGGCAAGGGCTGGTCCCTGCTGTGGACGCCGAAAATGCCCGTCACTTACCGTGTCCGCCTGGGCAAGCGCTTTGAACCCGCCGGTGATACCGCCGATTTCACGGCGGAGCTGGAGCGCTATTTCGAGTCCGAGCTCCAGCGGTCCCGGCCGCTTTCAAGCATTGCTCCCGCGCCTCCCGCCTGACCCAAGCGACTGGTTCGTGAGCAACTCTGTCCTGCCGATCCCTGCCTCCCCGATGAACACTCCTTCCCCCGCCGCGTCCGCCACTCACCTGGTGCTGATTCCCAGCTACAACCCCGGCGTCAAGGTCGATGAAACTGTCCGCGGTGCGATGGCGCAGTGGGCGCCGGTCTGGGTGGTGGTTGACGGCAGCAACGACGGGAGCACTGCGCGCCTTCTGGCGATGGCGGCGAACGACGACCGTTTGCGCGTGCTGGTGTTGCCGCGCAATGTCGGCAAGGGGGCTGCTGTATTGCACGGCATTGAACTGGCGGCTGCGCAGGGCTTTACGCACGCGCTGACCATGGACTCCGATGGCCAGCACCCGGCCCACCTGATCCCGGACTTCATGGCCGCATCGCAAAGCCAGCCCGCCGCGATGGTGCTGGGTGTGCCCGTGTTTGCCGCGGACGCACCGCGCCTGCGCGTCAACGGCCGCAAGGTGTCCAACGGCTGGGCCGACCTGGAAACCCTGTGGGCCGGCATCGGCGACTCCCTGTTCGGCTTTCGCGTTTATCCGATAGGTCCGTTGCGCGACGTCATGAAAGGGCAGCGCTGGATGCGCCGCTTTGACTTCGACCCGGAGGCGGTGGTGCGCATGTGCTGGCGCGGCGTCAAGCCGGTCAACCTGCCCGCCACCGTAAGGTATTTCCGCCCTGACGAGGGCGGCGTGTCGCACTTCAATTACCTGCGCGACAACCTGTTGCTGAGCTGGATGCACGGCCGTCTTCTGCTGGGCTTTGTGCTGCGCCTGCCTTTGCTGATTGCACGCAGGATCAGGGGCGCCTGACGGCTTTTGCGGCAGCAAATTTCCGCCGGGCCGCCCCAAGGAAATTTAGCCCCCTCGGGGGCAGCGTTACACGCAGTGAAAAAGCGTGGGGGCCATATCTTTAGATCATCCCGCCGTTAATAGAGATTACTTGCCCACTGATATAGGCCGCGCGCTCCGAGGCCAGAAAACTGACCAGGTCGGCGACCTCTTCGGGCTGGCCGGCCCGCTTCATCGGCACCAGCTGGGCAATCGTGGAGGCGCCAAAGCTTTCCTCGCTCATGGGTGTTGCGATGATGCCGGGCGCGACCGCATTGACGGTGATGCCGCGGCTGGCGACTTCCAGCGCCAGTGATTTGGTGGCTGAATGCAATGCGCCCTTGGCCGCGGAGTAGTTCACCTGGCCCCGGTTGCCGGCCACTGCGGCCACTGAGGTAATGGTGATGATGCGTCCCCAGCGGGTGCGGATCATCGGCATCATCAGCGGCTGTGTGACGTGGAAAAAACCGTTGAGCGAGACGTCGATGACCTGCTGCCATTGCCGCAGCTGCATGCCCGGAAAGACCGCGTCGTCGTGAATGCCGGCATTGTTCACGACCACCTGTACCGGCCCCTGCACAAGGAGCGCCTCCAGGGCGGCAGCCGTTGCGCCGGCGTCGGTGATGTCAAAGGCCACGGCCTCTGCATGTCCGCCTGCAGCCTGGATGGCTGCGGCCACGGCCGATGCGGCGTCCAGGTTGCGATGGGCGTGCACCAGGACATGAAACCCGTCAAGAGCGAGCTGCCGGCAAATGGCTGAACCGATGGCGCCGCTGCCGCCGGTGACCAGGGCGCGTTTGGGTACGGGGTGGCTCATGGGGTCTCCTGGGTGGGCAGGGCTAAGGGGTTGAGGCCTGCCGCGTCCAGCATGACTACGGCACGGCCCGAAACAAGCAGCGTGGCGCCTGCGTGAAGGGTAAAGCCATACAGGATGCTGCCGGCGTTGCCGCTGCTGCGTTCGGCCTGTACGGTCAGTGCGCTAGCCAGGTCGTCCAGCCTTGGCACATGCAGGGTCACGCCGCGAACGCTGACCAGGTAACCGGCTTTGGGCGTGCCAGATGCTGCGGGCTGGGCTGGTGAGCCCGCTTGCGCCTCTGCGACCAGCGCACCATGCACCGCCATGGCCTGCGCCGCGTACTCAATGCCGCAGGCCGCGCCCAGCCGGCCATGGGCGCGCAGCGGGTTATGGGCATCAAGATGGCTGGTGGCCTCGCAGGTGATCCGGTCCATGTCCCAGGAAGCCACGCGCTCCAGCAGGCACATGCTGCCCTGGTGCGGAATGCGCCGGGCAATCTCCTCGCGGCCAAAGCTGGAAGGCGGGTGGGCAGTGATGGGCATGGGGGTGCTGGATGTCAGGGCGCTACTTGCAGGACCAGTTGCAGGCCTTCAAGATAGTCGAGCACGACGCGGCCCGATTGCTGTCGCGCTATGCCTTGCAGCAGGGGCAGGCAGCGCGCCGCCGGAATGTCCTGGCGCAGTTTCTCAAGCACGGGGGCGTCCAGCCGGTCTGCGGGCAAGCTGCTGAGGCAGGCTGTGGGCTCCAGCGTCCATTGCGCCTGTGTAATGTCACTGCGGCAGGGCGCCAGCACAAGCCCCACCCCGAAGCTGTCGGGGATGGGGCGCGTGCTGTGCAGCGGTTCCGGGTAATCGGTGTCGTAGGCAAGCAGTAGCACGGGCACCTGCTCTGTAGCAACCTGGACCATCGCTTCGAGCAGGCCTGCCGCAAAACTGGCGTCGCGCGCGCACAGCACGGATGAGGTCGCCATGGAGCCGCTTGAAATACTCCAGTAGCCGGCGGCGGCGTTGTGCACCGAGTTGTGAAAACGCGTGGGGGAAATCAGCCTGTCGCTGGAGGCCAGCGCGCTGCAAATCTCGTGGCAATTAACGGCGTCGCCACTGGAGGATGTGAAAACCGAGGCCAGCGTAGAGGCCTGCAGCCCTGATGCGGCCACCGCCTCTTCGCTGATCGCCAGTGAGAGTTTGACCACGGCGCCGGCGCGGCGGCGCTCGGCCTGCGGCAAAGCCATGGGCGGCGGCAGCACGCAGCGCGTGGCCTGGTAGGGCGCGGTGCCCAGGAGCTGCTCACGGCCGGGGCCCCAGCCTGCGAGCCCCGGGCCCAGCAGCCCGACGCCTTGCACGAAAACGGTGATGGCCGGCGGCAGATGAGATGGCGTATGCGTCATGTCAGTGTCTTAGCCGGCGCGGCCGAGCAGCAGGCTGCAGTTGGTGCCGCCAAAGCCGAAGGAGTTGCTCAGCACATGCCGGGGCGCCGCTTCCAGGTTGTCGGTCAGGTAATGAATGGGCAGGGCGGGATCGCGCTCGCGGGTATTGATGCCGCCGGGCAGGAGGCCGTGCTGCAGCGCCAGTGCGCACACCACGGCCTCAAGGCCGCCGGCAGCGCCCAGCGTGTGGCCGGTCGCGCCCTTGGTGGAGCTGCAGGGCACGCCCGTGCCGAACAATGCCGCAACGGCTTTGGCTTCCGCGGCATCGTTGCTTTGCGTCGCGGTGCCGTGCAGATTGATGTAGTCGATGTCGGCGGTGCGAAGGCCGGCCATGGCCATGGCTTGCTCCATGGCCAGCCGCGCGCCCAGCCCGTCCGGGTGGGGCGAAGACATATGGTGCGCGTCGCTGGTCTCACCCACGCCGAGCAGCAGCACGTCGCCGGGTCCGGGCCGGGCCGGCGCGCGTTCCAGCAGCGCGAACGCCGCTGCCTCGCCGATGGAGATGCCGTTGCGGGCCGCATCGAACGGGCGGCAGGCCTGTTCCGAAATCAGGCCCAGCGAGTTGAATCCGTACAAGGTGGTCAGGCACAGCGAATCCACGCCACCTACCACCGCGGCATCTATCAGGCCCGCGCGCATCATTCTTTGCGCCGAGGCAAAGACCTTGGCGCTGGACGAGCAGGCCGACGAGACGACAACGGCCGGACCGGTCAGGCCGAGGTGGTGGCGCGTGAAGTCGGCAACGGAAAACGTGTTGTGCGTCGTGCCGTAATGGAAATCCGCCGGCAGCGCGCCGCTGTGCGGATCGCGCCGGCGGTAGGCCAGCTCGGTTTGCAAAATGCCCGATGTGCTGGTGCCGATGAAAACGCCCACACGCTGCGGGCCGTGCCGCGCCGCGGCCTCTGCAACGGCGGCTTCAAAGCCGTCCTGTTGCAGTCCCAGCAAGGCCAGCCGGTTGTTGCGGCAGTCGAAGCGGGCCCATTGCGCGGGGAGCACGACGTCGTCGGTGCCGGCCACTTCGCCCACAAAAGTCGGCAGGTCTACGGTGTCAAAGTTGCACGGCGCCAGGCCGCCCCGCCGTGCGCGCAGTGCGTCCAGGGTTTCGGTCAGGCCGCGGCCCAGACAGCTGGTCGCGGTGAAGTGAGAAAGCCGGAGGGGATACAGGGGATGCGCCAATCTACAGAAAAAGAGACTTTAGCAAATCAGGGCCGGGTGAATCGACACATTTCGAGACAAAAAACACTCGCTCACACCGGCACTTTGCGTTGCCGGTGCAGCCGCAAAGACAGCCAGGCCGCCAGGGCGCCCAGCGCGATGCCGGCAACGGCATCTACCGCGACGTGCTGGCGCGTGGCCAGTGTCGACCAGGCGATGCCGGCACACCAGAGCATGTTCAGCAACAGCAACCACGGCGGCGCGGAAAAGCCGCGCAGCAGGTGGTGCAGCCACACCCCCGAGAAAACGGCCGTCGCGACATGAAGCGAGGGGCAGGCGTTGCCGGCGGCGTCGATATTTTTCAGGAACTGCATGTCGGGGTATTTCACCCAGTCGACGTCGGCTGCGGGGGCCGCCGTGGGCCAGAAATAAAACACCAGTAAACCGCACAGGCAGGTCAATGCCATCGCCAGGCCATAGCGCAGCAGTTCGCGCCGGTCGCTGAAGAAAAGCGGCGGCAAGGACACATAGACCCACAGCGACAGATAGACCGGCAGGGCCAGCGGCGCAAAACCGATGAGATGGTCGAGCGATGTGCGGGGCATCACGGACACTGGATAGGCGGGGTGTTTCAGCAGGTAGAAGTAGGCAGCGAAAAACAGGCCGATGAAAAGCGCCGTTCCCACGCCTTTCAACACGAAATGCCGGGCAATGGCCTGGGCCATCCGGGACCACGGGCTGAAGCGGGCTGGTGACGGCCTCATGCGAGGGCCTCGCGCAGCGTCACCGTACGCAGCCCGGCTGCTGCGATGGATTCGAGCAAGGGTGGAAGCACCTGCAGGATCACCGGAACGCCTTGCGGCGTGCGTGCCGCGTTGCCGTCATGCAGCAACACAATGGCGCCCGGCCGCAGCCCTGCCTTGAGCCTGCGTTCAACCAGCCCGGCATCACCGGTACGTGTGTCGAAACCGCGCACCGACCAGCTGGCGAGTTTGAGCCCCAGCCGGGCCAGCACCGGGTCGAGGAAAGGGTTGCGCAAACCGGCCGGGGCGCGGAAAAACAGGGGGCGCTGGCCGCTCACCCGGCCCAAGGTGTCCTGGGCCGCCTGCAGCTCACGCAGCATGCTGCGCGGGCCGGTGACGGAGAAATGGTGGCGGTGGTGCTGGCTGTGGTTTTCGACGGCGTGGCCGCGCCGCACCAGTTCCCGGCACAGTTCGGGATGGCGTGCGGCCTTCTCGCCGACGCAGAAAAATGTGGCACGGGCCGCATAGCGGTCCAGCAGGTCCAGCACCAGCGGGGTCACGGTGGGGTCGGGACCGTCGTCAATCGTCAGCGCGATTTCGCGCCGGGCGGCGGCGGCGGCGGGCAGGCGTGTCCAGTTCGGGCCCAGCCAGTCGCTGCGCGGCCACAGGCCGGCAAACGCGATCAGCCCATGGTTGAGCACCACGGCGGCGAGCGCCCAGGGCCACAGGCCTGAGTCGACGAGGACAGCCGCCATCGCCAGCACATGCAGCGCGGCGCTGGCGCGCAGCAGGGTGCCGGGTTTCCAGGCGTGCCCGGGCATGGGCTCAGGCATGGATTCAAGCATGGGTCTTCCTGGCAAAAATCGCTGCATACACCAGCGCCAGGATGACGCCGGGCGCAACGGTCGCACCCATGGCCTGCAGGATGGAGACGTTGGAAAACGCCAGCAGCCCAAAGCCCGCCACCGTGGTCAGGTTGGCCAGCAGCATGGAGGCGAGCGTACGCGGCGCGATGGGCGCATCCGGGTCGGGCCTGTCGAAGAACAGCGCATAGTTGGAGCCCACCGCCACGACCAGCAGCAGCCCGACCAGGTGCAGGATGATGAGTTGCTGGCCCAGCAGGGCCAGACCGGCGGTGACCGTGACGACCGCGGCGGCCAGCGGCGCGATAGTCCGCAGCACGCGGGCCGGTGAGCGGAACACCACCAGCAACAGGGCGACGATGGCGGCCAGCCCGCCCAGTGACAGCGTGATGGCCTCATGCAGGTAGCCTGAGTACAGGCGGTCCGACTCGGTTTTCATGTCAACAAACAGCACGCCGGGCAGGGCGGCAGCTGCAAGTGCCGCGTGAACGTCGCCTGCCTGAATGCCTGTTTCTTTGGGTGCGGTCAGCGGCAGCAAGGCGCTCCAGCGGCCTTCTTTTTCGATCAGCAAGGCGTCCAGCGCCATGGCCATGGAGGTCTGCTCAAGATCGGCCGGTTGCAGCGGTGGCAGGGTGCGGGCCGCGGCGACGTCTGCCAGAAAGGGTGCGAACACTTGCGCACGAACCGGCAGGCCTTGCACCGCCCGGGCCAGCCGCGCCTGCAGCATCTCGGGCGGCGGCAGGCTGGCCTGGCGGGCGCGTTGGGTGGCCAGGCTGGGCAAATAGCGGCTGGGGCTTTGAAAGCTGGCGATCTGGCCCCGCTCGACCTGTGCCTGGAGCACGGTAGACACCTGCTCTGCGGTTTGCAGCACCGCTTCCCGGCTGCCGCCGAAGACCACCACCACGTAACGCACATCGGGCGCGCCCATGTCGGCGCGCAAGCTTTCGTCGAGCGCTATATCAGCCTTCGAGACCGGGCTAAGCGAAGAAATTTTGTCGTTGAACAGACTGGTGCGGTTGCCGGCAAGAAAGGCGCAAGCCGCCAGCAACACAAGCGCCGCAGGCCAGCGCAAGGCCGGGGCGCGCGTGGCCAGCCCCTGCAGCAAAAGCCCGATGGCCGACACGTCGTGGATGCGAAAGCCAGCCGGCAACAGGTGCGGCAGCACATAGCGGGTCACCGCGGCGGCCACGACCAGGCCGGCGATCGCATACAGGCCGAGTTGCGCCAAGCCTGGAAACCCGGACAGCAGCAGCGAGGCAAAGCCGGCGATAGAGGTCAGCACGCCCAGCCGTATCGTCGGCCAGAAGCGCTTGACCCAATGCTGCGGGTTTTCGCGGGCATCCTCGGACTGCACGAACAGGTAAATCGAATAGTCCACCGCCTCGCCGATCAGGGCCGTGCCGAATCCCAGTGTGATGCCGTGCACTGATCCAAACCCCAGGCTGACCGCGGCAACGCCTGCCAGCGCACCGCTGATCACGGGCAGGAAACCCAGCACCAGCGCCCCGGCGGAGCGGTACACCAGCAGCAGCAAGCCCGCGATCAGCACCACGCTGATCAGCGAAAGCCGGCTCACCTGGCTTTGGATGGTTTCGCGTGAGTTGACGGAAAACACGCCAGGGCCTGTCATCACCAGCGCCGCGCCGCTTTGGCCTGCCGCGGCGTCGAAGGCTCGGCGGATCACGGCCATGGCGTGCTGCTGGGCGTCAGTGTCGGAGCCGGCCGCCCGGGTTTGCAGCAGCATCAGCGCGCGTTTTCCGTCCCGCGAAGCCCAGGCGCCGTCGATTTGCCGCGGCTGGCTGCCGCTGCTCAGCTGCCCCAGCAGCTGCACCATTTCACCGGTCGGGTCGCGCGGCAACAGGGGCTTGACCATCAAGCCCGCCGGCGAAGCGAGCAGCTCGATGCTTTCACCGATGGCCGCTTGCAAGCCTTGCTCGCTGAAGCGTTCGGGCGTCACGGCGGGGCTCAATACATAGCGGTGCGTCAGCAGGAATGCCCGGTCCCGTTCGGTGTTGACGGGTTCACCGTTCGACACGCTGGCAAATGCCGCGTCGGCACGCAATTGCTGGGCGACCTGCTTTGAAATTCGCGCCCGGTCTGCCGGGTTGGCGCCTTCTATGCCCACCAGAACCAGACGCGACGCCAGCCCCTCTGTGAGCTGGTCTTTCAATAGCTGCTGCTCAGGTGTGGGCGTGCGCGGCAAAAAAGCCGACAGGTCGGTGGTGAAGTGCGTGCGGCTGATGACAAGCAGGCAGCCGGCCAGAAAGGCCAGCCACAACACAATGGCGGCCATGCGGCGGCGTGGCGCGCCTGTCGTCACGGCGCGGCCACCTGCTCGATGGTCATGGTGGAGCTGTCGCCGTCGGCCTGTGTGATGTCAATGCCGCGCACCTGGTTGTGCGCCCCCGTGATGCGGATACGCTGGATCACGGCCAGCATTTTCGGCTCCAGCGGCTGCAACTGCAGGACCCAGCGTTCGGCGCTGCCTTCCAGGCTGAGCCGGTAGCTGCGCTCCAGCGCACTCCGGTCGCCGGCCAGCGTGCCGCGAATGCTGTCGATGAAGGCGGCAAGCTCAGGGTAGGCCTGCAGCTGCAACTGGTGTTTTTGCCGGCCGCGCTCAATCAGCAGCTCGCCGCCGTTGATCACCATGGATTCGGGCTTCGGTTTCAGCGTGCGCTTTTCCAGCCGGTCGGGCGCGGTGTAGAGCAGTTCTCCGGACGATTCCACGGGCTTGTCGAGTAGCGCGATGTGTTTTTTCTCCACGAAGGTGGCGCGGGCCGATTTCGTTTGGGCCAGCGTATCCATCAACTGCTGCAAGTCCCAGGCGGCGAATGCGCTTGGGCTCCACAAAGCCAGGACCATCCCCGTCATGGCGGCGGCCAGCGCGGCGCAGACTGGCCTGTGCCTGGCCGGTTGAGGGCCGGGAGTGGCCGGTGCGGTGCGCTGGAAAAGGTGTGTCATGCGTTGCTCAAAGCTGTTGTTCGGGACTGCCGCCTTGCTGCGGTGCGGCATGCCAGAAGTCAAAAAAATTGAACCAGTTGTAAGGCGCATGGCGGCAATACTGCGCCATCAATGCAGCATAGCGCGTCACCGCGTCGCGCACGGCGGGCGTGCGGCCGCGCGGCGGCAGTGCGGAGAAGTCCGCGAGCACCTCGAAGTGGATGTCGTAGCGGTTGCTGCCCATGTAGAGCCCTGTCATGAACAGCACCGGGCGTTTCAGCACGGCGGCCATGCGAACAGGCCCCAGCGGCAGTTCGGCGCTGCTTCCCAGGAAGTCCACAGGCAGGGTGTCGTCCGTGCCCAGCGAACGGTCGCCCAGCATGCCCACCACGGCGCCCTCGTCCAGCAGTGCATTCACGCGGATCATCGAATCGATATGCCCCAGCGCCACCACGTCCAGCATCGCATTGGGGTTGATGGCGGCCATGGCGGTGTTGATCTTGCGCGCGTTTTCCTCGTACATCGCCATGGCGATGCGCAGGCCGGGCTGCCTGCGCCCGATGGCGCGCAGGACTTCAAAACTTCCGAGATGGGCGCCCATGAGGAACACGCCGTTTCCTTGTGCCACCACCTGGTCGACCAGGTGCTGGTTGTGTATCCGGATGTCAAACAGTTCGAACCGGTCGTTGAGCAGGAATACGCGGTCGTGCACGGCCGAGGCGAAACTCAGGAAATGCCTGAACAGCTGGCGCCAGCGGACCGCGGCGGGCGAGGGCAGTTCGAGCACACGGTACAGGTAGTTGCGCGACATGCGCCGCGCCGTGGGGGCGAAGGCGAGGAAGTAGGCCGCGATGCCGTAAAGCACGATGCGGCTGGCGCTGCGGCCCAGGCCCAGGGAAATCAGGGTCATGACGCGCAGCATGAAGCCATTGCTGCGCTCCGGCTGATTGCGCCATTCGGCGCCCGGTGTTTTCGCGGCCCGTTGTGGCGCGCTCATGGGGAGGGAGGCAGCACAAGTGTGCCGGTGGCTACTTTTCGCGCGCCGCTGCGGATCTCGAAATGGGTGTTGCCTGCACCGGGCCTGCAGGAGATCGTGAGGGTTTCACCAGGGCCCACAGGGCTGAGAAACTTGGCAGTGCTGATCTGGCAGGTCTGCGCTGCGGCCTGACTCTGCTGGATCGCATGCACGGCGGCATCGAGCAGCAGCACGCCAGGAACAATCGGTGCGCCGGGAAAATGCCCGGCAAACGCCGGATGGTCCGCCGCAATGACGAAGGTAGTGTCACTGTGCATGGGAGCCCTTTTGCGAAGGTGCTCGCGCGCCAGGGCCTGCAGCGCCTCGCGCGGCAGTTTGCCCGTGCTGTTGCGCGGCATGGCATCGACCAATACCAGTGGCCGTGGAATGAAGATGGCGTCGATGCGTTCCCGCAGCGCCGCCAGCAGGGTGGGCGCCGTCAGGCCCGGGGCCACCACAAAAGCCATCAGTCTCACCACCTTGTCGTCGCCGCTGTCGTCCGGCATGAAAAAGGCGCCGTCGAGCACGCCTGGAACAGCGTGGAGCTGGTGGTTCAGATAGCCCAGCGAGCTTCGCTTGCCGGCGATATTGACCAGGTCTGCGGTTCGTCCATGCAGCAAAAAGCTGCTGTCTGACAAGGATTCGATTTCATCGGCAAGCGGCGTGGCCTGCTCGACATGGCCGCCCGAAGCCCAGGCCTGGCCTTGGGCGATGCTGAGCCTGACGTCTGGAAACAGCGCCCAGGCCTTGCCCTGGCTCAGGCGCCGGGTGGCGATCTGGCCGGTTTCGGTGGATCCGTAGATTTCAAGCAATGGGGCCTGCAGGCGGGCTTCTGCGTCCAATGCCAGTTGCAGCGGCAGGGCGGCCGTGGCGGACAGCAGCAGGTCGATTGGCGGGATGTCCAGGCCCGAAGCAAGCAGCGCCTTCAAATGCACAGGTGTGGTCACCAGCATGCGAGGGCGTGCCGCCGCTGCCAGCGCGGCGCAGATGTCGGCCGGATAAAACGGATGGGCCGCGCCCAGGACGGCGCCGCTTTGCAGCGGCAGCAACACCGTGGACTCAAACCCGAACATATGCTGGGGCGGCACGGTCGCCACGATGCTGTGCCGCCGGCCGTCAAGCAGGCCGAGGCTGTGCGCCTCAGCGCGGGCGCTTCGTACCAAGCTGCCCCAGCTTTTGCGGTGGGCCACCGGTGCACCTGTGGAGCCGGAGGTGAACATGATGGAGGCGGTCCGTGACGCGGGAATGTGCGGTATGTCCCATGGGCCGCCATTTTCGTTTGCCGGGTTCGGTGATGAGGGCGTCATCACGTCCGCCCACACCAGCCGAGGCAACGCGACGGACTGCGGCTGGTCCGACAGGCAGAACACGTCGGGCGCAAAGGCCTGAACCTGCCTGACCATTTCCGGGGTCAAGGTGGGTGGCAGCAGGCTGACTTTGTCCGCCAGCAGCGCGGCTGCCAGACCGGCGGCAAAGTGGTAGCGGTCCGCGCAGGCGTTCAACACATGCCCGCCAGGCGGGAAGGCCGCTGCCAGCCGCCTGACGTTGGCCAGGAATTGCCAGGCGGTGATGGGCTGGCCGTGGCGGAACGCCACCAGGTCATCTTCGTGGCCATGAGCGAGCAAGGGCAGGCTTGTCATGACCGGGGAACGCGGCTTTGTGATGAGGCTTGCCTGTAGGCCTGGATCGCCTCCAGCGGCCCGGCGCGCTCTCCTGGCGGCAGGACGTAGCAGCGCGCCGCATACTCCGCGGCGAACATGAGCACCAGCAGGGGAATGCCCAGCAGATAGGCGAATGTGGACCAGACGGACATTGGCGTGAGCCAGAACAGCAGCAGGGAGAGCCCCGCAATGCCGGCGAAGTAGAAGGTCCAGGCCCAGGTGGCCGCGCGGGTGTAGGCTGCGAGCGCCGGTGAGAGTTCACCATGCACGATGCGGGCAAACTGTGAAATCATGGGCGTGCGGCCATGGAACAGTGTTCTGCCGAAGGTGGCGCACAGCAACGAATAGGTGCCCGCATGCTCCAGAAAAAACAGCCAGCTGGAGTGGGCAATCAGCCAGTTTCTGGAACCATAAAACGCCAGGCAGGCAAGGCCGCACAGGGCCAGCATGACCGGGCGCTGCGGCGAGCGCCAGGCCAGGACGATGGCCAGTGCCAGCAGGGGCAGCATGGCAATACCGGCCTGAAGCAAACCCGGTGCGGCCGATGCGGCCAGGTGGGAGATGAGCGCGTAGCCTATGCCAAGGGCCAGCAGGCCGCCCCAGCGACAGGCTTGGGTCAACCATGCCGCCCCGGTTTTGTTCACTGCGTTCGCCAGGCGGCAATATGGTCGCTCAGGCTGCGCAGCGAATGGAAGATGGCGTGTTTGTCTTCGTGGTCCGCCCTGAGCTGCAGGCCGTAATGCTTGGACACCACGAGTGCGATTTCCAGGATGTCGATCGAGTCCAGCCCCAGGCCGTCGCCATAAAGCGGCTCGTCCGGTTGCACCTCGTCGGCGCTGATTTCCAGGTTCAAGGCGCTCACGACCAGTTCCGCGACCTCACGAAGCAAGGCGGCGTCGGCTGACGCTGAAGAGGCTTTGACAGTGGATTCCGGCATGGTGCTTGATAGATAAGAGAAATAAGGGCAGGCCGTCGCGTATGCGCAAGCCCCGGGTAGCGGAAATTTTAGCCGAGGCGCTAGAGGGCCAAACCTGCATCGGGGCCTTTGCCTACAGGGTTTGGTGCAAGCGCCGAAGGCTTCAAAACAACAAAAGCCCGCGTGGCGGGCTTTTGTGGGTGGGGCAGGGCAGAGGGTTTAGAACGGAGCGTCCGGCGCCTTTGTCGCTGCGCTGTCGCCTGCCTTGATGCGTTTGGCTTTCAGCGTGGGCTTCTCAGCCGCTGCCGGGGCCGGGGCAGGTTCTGCGCCGTCTTCCGATTCAGCCTGTGCGGGTTCGTCTTTGAGCGCCTGGCGCACCGCAGCCTTGTCGCCGACGCCGGCGAATTTGCTGTACTTGCCCAGGGTGGCCACCATCTGGCCGTAGATGCGCGGGTTGCCGGCCACGCATTCGCTGTGGTCCATGAAGTCGGCTTCACCGGTGAAATTGCCGATCAGGCCGCCGGCTTCGGTCACCAGCAGCGAGCCCGCCGCCACGTCCCAGGGCTTGAGGCCGGTTTCAAAAAAGCCATCGCTGAACCCTGCGGCCACGTAAGCCAGGTCAAGCGCGGCCGCACCCGGGCGGCGCACGCCGGCGCACTGGCTCATCACTTCGCCGAGCATGTTGAGGTAGCTTTTGAGTTTGTCGCCGGGACGGTAGGGAAAGCCGGTAGAGATCAGGCACTCCTGCAGGCGGGTGCGCTTGGCCACGCGGATGCGGCGGTCGTTCATGTAGGCGCCGCGGCCCTTGGTGGCGCAGAAGATGTCGTTGCGGGTGGGGTCGTACACCACGGCCTGCTCGACCTTGCCTTTGACGGCCAGCGCGATGCTGACGCAATAGACCGGGAAGCCGTGGATGAAGTTGGTGGTGCCGTCCAGCGGATCGATGATCCAGACGAAGTCGGAGTCTTTGGCGCCATGCTCGCTGCCTGATTCTTCGGCCAGGATGCCGTGGCCGGGGTAGGCGGTGAGCAGGGTTTCGATGATGGCGGCTTCGGCGGCCTGGTCGATTTCGGTGACGAAGTCGTTGGTTTGCTTGACCGAGATGCGGACCGATTCAACGTCAAGCGCCGCGCGGTTAATGATGGCGCCGGCAGCGCGCGCAGCCTTGATGGCCACGTTGAGCATGGGATGGAGATTGCTGGACATAGTTTGTAGGGAAGAACGGGAAAATCCGGCGCTGGCGATGCGGGCGGCGGGCAGTGGGGCTATTTTCCCATAAATGGGATTTACCCCTGTTTTGGGCCATCGCGCCAACCCTGGAATCCGTATCCGGGACAATCCAGCCTATGCGAACCCGATTCATCCTGATCAACACCAGCCACGCCGGCAATGTGGGCGCCACCGCCCGCGCCATGAAGACCATGGGTTTTGACGACCTGGTGCTGGTGGCGCCGCGCTGGGCCAATGTGCTGAACCGAGAAGAAACCATCCAGCGGGCCAGCGGCGCGCTTGACGTACTCAAAAACGCCCGCATCGTCGAAACGCTGGACGAGGCGGTTGACGGCATGGCACATCTCTGTGCCACCGCCATGACGCCGCGCGATTTCGGCCCGCCCACACGGGCGCCGCGGGAGCATTTCGCCGGTTTGCTGGGGCAGCCTGATTTGCTATTAAAAGAGGAGCTACCAGCCAAGGCGGCGCTTGGGCTACAGCCCGATTCGGTTGCTTTTTTATTCGGCTCCGAGCGCTTCGGGATGCAGAACGAAGATGTTTACCGCTGCCATGTGGCGCTGAGCATCCCGACCGACCCGAAGTTCGGCTCGCTCAACCTGGGGGCCGCCGTGCAGCTGATTGCCTACGACTGGCGGCAGGCGCTGGGCGGTTTCACCGTGCAGCCGGCCACGGCCGAGCCTGCGCTGGCCGATGCCGCGGCGGTGGCCGGCATGCTCAAACACTGGGAAGAAGCCCTGACCGGCATCGGCTTTCTGGACCCGGCGTCGCCCAAAAAGCTGATGCCGCGGCTGAACCAGCTGTTTAACCGCGCCCAGCTCAGCCCCGAGGAAATCCATATCCTGCGGGGCGTGGCCAAGGCCATGCTGCAAACGGCGGCCCAAGGCGCCCAAACGCCGCCTAAAGACAGCGCTTCAGCAGGGTCTGCGGGCGGCCACTAAACTCCCACCATGTTTTCCCGACTCCGCTCCGACATCCAGTGCATCCTCGACCGCGATCCCGCCGCCCGTACGGCCTGGGAAGCGCTGACCTGCTACCCGGGCCTGCATGCCCTGGTGTTGCATCGCCGGGCGCACTGGTGCTGGAACCACGGCTTGAAGTGGCTGGGACGGTTTATCTCGCATATTTCGCGTGGAATGACGGGCATTGAGATCCACCCCGGCGCCAAGATCGGCGAGAGGGTGTTTTTTGACCACGCCATGGGCGTTGTCGTCGGCGAAACCGCCGAGATCGGCGACGGTTGCACGATTTACCAAGGCGTGACGCTGGGCGGAACTTCGCTTTACAAGGGAGCCAAACGCCACCCGACGCTGGGCCGCGATGTGGTGGTGAGCGCCGGCGCCAAGGTGCTGGGCGGCTTTATCGTCGGTGACGGGGCCAAGATCGGCAGCAATGCCGTGGTCATCAAGCCGGTGCCGGCCGGCGCCACGGCGGTCGGCATCCCGGCGCGCATCATCCCATCCAAAGTGGGCGAAAGCGCCGACGTCACGACCTCGCCCAAGTTCTCCGCCTACGGCATCACCCTGGACGACGACCCGCTCGGGCAGGCCATGAAGGGGCTGATCGACAACGCGTCGTCCCAGGAGCACCAGATCGCACTGCTCTGGCAGGCGATTGAAAAGCTCTCGGGCCCGCAAACCGCCATGAGCAAGGACTGCGTGCCCAAGGACGCGGCGCTGACCGAGACGTTTGAGGCCGACAAGCTGAACCAGCTCGTCGGCAAATAAGGCGCTGCTTTTTAGCGAGCTTTCAGGGTTTGCTCAAGGAAGGCGGCTTGCACGCAAGCACAGTCCGCATGCGGCGCACCAACACGGCTGCGCGGCCGTCCCGCGATGGCGGACGGCGGCAGCGGGTTCACGGGGCTGGTGTACGGATAGCCGACTTGGGACGGAAAACCTTGCATACCGCCGGGTCGGCTTCAAGGTAAGGGCCGCCTATCAGGTCGATGCAATAAGGCACCGCAGCAAAGATGCCGGGCACCACGGATTCGCCGGCCTCGTTTTTCAGGCCTTCCAGCGTTTCCTGGATGGACTTGGGCTGGCCGGGCAGGTTGAGGATCAGGCTTTTGTCGCGGATGACCGCACACTGGCGTGACAGGATGGCCGTGGGCACAAATTTCAGGCTGATCTGCCGCATCTGCTCGCCAAAGCCGGGCATTTCCTTGTGGGCCACAGCCAGTGTGGCTTCAGGCGTCACGTCGCGCAACGCGGGGCCGGTGCCGCCGGTCGTCAGCACCAGCGAGCAGCCGGCACCAACCAGCTCAATCAGCGTGGTGCTGATGTGCGCCTGCTCATCGGGGATCAGGCGCTCTTCAAAAGTAATGGGGTTGCGCAGGGCACGTGTGAGCCAGTCTTTGAGCGCCGGCAGGCCTTTGTCGACATAGACGCCGGACGAGGCGCGGTCGCTCACCGAAACGATGCCGATCTTGACGGCATCGAACGCTTCCAGGGCTTGGCTCATGCCTCAGGCTCCTCGGGTTCTTCGGCTTCGCCAGGCCCCTTTGCCAGCGCCTGCCGAACCAACTGGAAGATTTCGCGGTAAGCCTTGCCGTGGCGCGCGGCTTCACCGGGTTTTTCGGGTTTGGCGTCTTTGCGGGCCTGGCGGATCAGTGCGCGCAGTTGCTGGGAATCTGTATCAGGGTGTTCGCTCAGCCAAGTGCCCAGTGCGTTGTCGTCAGCAATCAGCTTGTCGCGCCACTGCTCGGCCAGGTGAAGGGCCAGCGTCAGGTCGGCCGAGCCATTGAGCTGCTCGTTGATGGCTTCGCGGATGGGTTCCGGGTCCAGCGGGCGCATCAGCTTGCCGATGAACTGCATCTGGCGGCGCCTGCCCTCGAAATTGGTGATCTTTTTGGCGTCGGCGATCGCGTCGCGCAGCTTGTCGGGCAGGTCCAGGCGCGCCATCAGGTCGGCGCGCAGGGTCAGCAGCGCTTCGCCGAGGGCCTGCTTCTCGTCGGCCTCGGCCTTGAGCTGGGTTTTGCTGGGCGGGCCGACTTCTTCAAGCGCGATTTCTTCGGGTTTGACGAAGCGCCCGTTGGACCAGTAGCCCTTGATGGCTTTGGGAATCGCCTTGGTAGTCTTGGTATTCATAGC
>JAJKJM010000068.1 GCA_021153985.1 Polaromonas sp. | reverse complement strand
TCGCAGCATCGCTCGTGCCAAGACTATCCTGGCCGAAACCATCGTCAAGCAAGGAGCCAAAAAATGACGGAAGCTAAAAAATCCCTCAAGCGCACCTTGATCGGCAAGGTGGTGAGCGACAAGCGCGCCAAGACCGTGACGGTCCTGGTCGAGCGTCGTGTGAAGCACGAGCTGTACGGCAAGATCGTATCGCTGTCCAGCAAGTACCACGCCCACGACGAAAAGGGTGAGTACCACACGGGCGACGTGATCGAGATTACTGAAAGCCGCCCGATCTCCAAGACCAAGAACTGGGTTGTGACCCGTCTGGTTGAAAAGGCTGCGATCGTTTAAGTCTTGAGTTCAACTTAAGGCTGACTCCGGTCACGCTCATAAAACGGCTCACTTCGGTGAGCCGTTTTTGTTTCTGCGCTCATCGCAGGTAGCCAACTCTTGCAGAGCCTCAAGGCATGACTTGACCTACATGCCTAGGTCACTTTTTACACAGTGAGCGCACGCTAGCCGCCTCCGCACTACACTTCGGGTTGATTTTTCCCGAACCCATTCCCAACCATTTATTTTTCAGGAGCACACATGATCAAAGTAGGCGACACCCTTCCGGCCACCACGCTGATGGAATTTTCCGAAGTCGAAGGCAATGGCTGCAGCATCGGCCCCAATCCGGTTGATGTGGCCAAAGCCACAGCGGGCAAAACCATTGCCCTGTTTGCCCTGCCCGGCGCATTTACACCCACCTGTTCGGCCAAGCATGTGCCCGGTTATGTGGAGAAATTCGCCGACTTCAAGGCCGCAGGCGTCGACGAGATCTGGTGCCTGAGCGTGAACGATGCGTTTGTGATGGGTGCTTGGGCGCGTGACCAGAAGACGGGCGACAAGGTTCGCATGCTGGCCGATGGCAGCGCAGACTTCGCCAAGGCCACCGGCCTGACGCTGGATCTGACCGCACGCGGCATGGGCTTGCGCAGCAACCGCTACTCCATGCTCGTCAAAGACGGCAAGGTGGTCAGCCTCAATGTAGAAGGTCCCGGCAAGTTTGAAGTCAGCGACGCTGCCACCTTGCTCGCTCAGGCAAAGGGCTGAGTCCTAGCCAGGAATCGCGTCGCTTAAATTACGGGCGTTCCGAAAAAAAGCCACCGCGCATAGGCCGGTGGCTTTTTTATTGCCTTTGTGTCGTTGTGTCGTTGTGTTGTTGTCTCGTTGGGCGTTTGCCCCGTGTGAGATTTCTAGTGCTACCACGCCAAGGGTGCGTTGCTATACATACAGGAGCGGCATCCGCATAGGTATCAAGGGCTGGCGGCCGATTTCTTATAAATCGACTTTCAGGTAATGAGCCCCCGCTATCGGGTTGTGATAGTAGGGCGGTATCTCCGCAAAACCCAGCTCAGCATACAAAGCGCGGGCCGATTCCATATCGTCCAGCGTGTCCAGCAGTACCGAGCTGTAACCCGCCACACGCGCCGCCTCCAGAATCGCCTCCGCCAGTTGCCTGCCCAGGCCGAAGCGGCGAAAGGCCTTGCGCACGTACAGCCGTTTCATTTCGCCCGCATTCGGGTAGTCGACCGAGTCCAGCGCGCGCAATGCGCAGCAGCCTGCGACTTCACCGTCCACCAGCGCCAGCAGCAGCGTGCCTTCGGGTTCGTCATACTCGCCGGGCAACTCGGCCAGCTCGGCCTCAAAGTTCTGGAAGCACAGATCAATGCCCAGCTGGTCCGCGTATTCGCGAAAGATCAGCCGCGTGGCGGCCAGCTGCTCGGGCGTGTCGGGCGTGATGAACTGGATGTTGGGGCGTTGCACAGTCAGGCGTTGGCGGCAAAAGTCGACAACCAGTTTACCGTGCTTCGCCGCAACGGGCGGACTGCCGCCCTCGTTGCTCTGCCAGGCACCGGACGCATCAGAAGGCCGGCGCGGCCTCCAGCGTAGACACCCAGTACGCGACGCCACCGCACACCGCCAGGATCAACACCGCAGCGATGCGCGACACGGTGTCATCACGCGAAGACGGCGCAGCCACCACCAGTTCCTTGTCGCCGTGCAGCATCGCGCTCACCAGCTTGTGCTTGCGGCTCAGGTAATAAATGATGGCCGCGATGTGCAGCACCACCAGCGCCAGCAGCACCCATTTGCCGATGTTCTTGTGGTAATTGGTCGCGAGGCTCACGGTGGCGTTCGAGACAAAGCGTGTCAGCGGGCCGGCAAAAGCGATTTCATCGTCGCTCAGCAAGCCAGTTGCCACTTGGGCGATCAGGAAACCCAGCATGGCAAACACCGAGCCGGCGCCAATCGGGCTGTGGCCCACGCCGTGCTCCGGCTTGCCACGCCCCTTGAGGTAGTTGATGACACTCTGAGGCGCGTAAATGAACGCACCAAACCGGGACCAACGCCCACCGACCAGTCCCCAGACGATGCGAAACAGCAACAAAGCCAGCACCGTGTAGCCAAAGCGGAAATGCCACACCATGGCGTTGCCGCCTACGGTACCGGTGATGGCCAGGCCGGTCACGCAGGCCACCAGCGCCCAGTGAAAAAACCGGGTCGGCAAATCCCAGACGCGCACCTTGTGCAAATTCCTGTTGGTGTACATGCTCACTCCTCATTCATGTGGGTTGTTCTGTGCGCGGCCACCCCGCTGCAGGCTTGGTGCTTTCCCGTAGTTCATAAGTTCCTGCGGAACTTATCGTCCGCCGCTAAACTCAGCCATATGGCAACAGGCAAGCTGCGTTGCCATTGCCCCATCTTAAGAACAAACCCACGAGGAAAACATGATGAAAGCTTTTGCCTGTATCGCCGCGGCCGCCACCCTGATGGCCATGGCCGCCCCGGCTTCGGCGCAGTTTGCCAAGCCTGAAGACGCCATCAAATACCGCCAGAGCGCGCTGTTTGTGATGGGCCAGCACTTCGGGCGCGTCGGCGCCATGGCCAACGGCCGTGTCCCTTTCGACGCCAAAGTCGCTGCGGAAAACGCTGACATCGTGGCCGAAATGTCCAAGCTCCCCTGGGCTGGCTTTGTGGCCGGGAGCGACAAGGGCGGCAACACCAAGGCCAAGCCTGAAATCTGGACCGAGCAAGCCAAGTTCAAGGAAGGCCATGAAAAGCTGGTCGCCGAGACCGCCAAGCTGGCTGCTGCCGCCAAAACAGGCAACCTGGACACCCTGAAGACCGCTTTCACCTCCACCGCCGGCAGCTGCAAGGCTTGCCACGACAACTTCAGGGCACAGTGAGCCCCCTGTTGAAGCTCACTTCGTGTAGCTTCCTCTCCCCCTCAGGGGGACGGGCGCCTTGCGCCCGGCGAAGCCGGATCGCGGCCCCCGCTTGCAGGTGAGCAACAAAAAAGCTGGTTCGTTTTGAACCGGCTTTTCTTTTTCGGGGAGCGCGAAACGGGTCAGGTTTCTGCGAGAAGCTTCTCGATCAACTGGTGCAGCGCCGCAAAATCCGGCTCGCCCACGTACTGCTTCACGATCTCGCCGCGTTTGTTGACGAGGAAGGTGGTGGGTGTGAGCTGCACCTCGCCCCAGGCCTTGGCGATGGCGCCGGTGTTGTCGATGGCTACCTTGAAGGGCAGCTTGCGGGTTTCGGTGTAGTTGACGACGTAGCTGGGCGGGTCGTAGCTCATGGCCACGGCCAAGGTGTCGTAGCCCTGGCTCTGGTATTTGTTGTAGGTGGAGATGACTTTGGGCATTTCCGCGACGCAAGTCACGCAGCTGGTGGCCCAGAAATTGACGAGAGTGACCTTGCCTTTGAGGTCGGCGGTGGTCTTTTTGCTGCCGTCCAGCAGCACGAAGGTTGACTCCGGTGCGGCTTGCGCGCCGCTGCATCCGGGCAGGCTGGCAAGGGCTGCCAGGGCCAAAACGCCGGCCAGCACCATGCGGCATACTGTCTGGCTGGATGTCAATTTCATTGGGAGAACCTCATCATGCAACGTCGCAATTTTAACCAGGCCGGCGTCAGCGCGTTGGGCGCACTGATATTGGCCACCTACCACCAGGCCCACGCGCTTTCTCTGGGCGACCTGTCCGGCATCAGCAATGCCGACGCCAGCGCTGGCCTGAAAACCGCCCTTGAAAAAGGCGCCATCGCGGCCGTCGCCCTGCTGGGCAAGACAGATGGATTCCTCGGAAACCCAAAAGTTCGCATTCCTTTGCCCGGATACCTGGAAGATGCCTCGAAACTGCTGAAAAACTTCGGCCAGGGCAAGCGCATCGACGAATTGGTCACTTCCATCAACCGCGCGGCCGAAGCTGCCGTGCCCATGGGCAAAGACCTGCTGGTCAGCGCCGTCAGGGGCATGAACGTAAACGACGCCAAGAACATCCTGACAGGCGGCGAGACCTCGGTGACCACCTTTTTCGCCGAAAAAACCCGCGCCCCGCTGGGCGTGAAGTTTCTTCCCGTGGTGACCAAGGCGACTGAAAAAGTCGGGCTGGCCAACAAATACAACGAATTCGCCGGCAAGGCCGCAGGCTTTGGCCTCGTCAAGAAAGAAGACGCCAACATCCAGCAATACGTCACCGGCAAGTCGCTGGACGGCCTCTACCTCATCATCGGCGAAGAAGAAAAGAAAATCCGCCAGGATCCCGTGGGCACCGGCAGCGCGATTCTGAAGAAGGTCTTTGGGTCGATGAAATAAAAAGTTCTAGCTGAGCGTAAGCCGCAGCCAAAAAGCGAACTACTGTTTGCGGTAAAGAGCAGGTGCGTGTTGCCTGCACTTCTGAAAACGATGCATCCGCTTACAGAGTGTTGGTAAATATCGCCAGACGGGGAAATGCCTTAACAGCGCGGTTGATAAACGTGATCTGATCTAACCTGGTTTCGGTGAAAAAACCAGGAGGACAGCAGCCGTGCAAACAACAATCTCGGTACCGGGATGCTTCTGCAGGGGCGGGCCGCGCAGGCATTCCCCAACGGCAAACCTGCCCGACACGGCCGCGCCTGGAGCCGCAAAAACTTTTGGCCTGTTGTGGCTTCTGGCTACCACAATGATGGTCTGGGCGTCCCACAGTGCCGTGGCGGCGCCCCTGCTGGACGAACCCATCCAGCCAATCCCCTTGACGCTGAAACAGGATCCGGCGCGCGCGGAAATCGGGCGTCTGCTGTTTCGCGATACGCGCTTGTCAGGCAATGGCCGTGTCTCCTGCGCCAGCTGCCACGACCTCAGCAAGGGCGGTGGCGACGGGCGTGATCGCTCGGTCGGCCTCAATGGCGGGCTGACCAGCGTCAACGCCCCGACGGTGCTCAACGCCGCACTCAACTTCAAGCAGTTCTGGAACGGCCGCGCCGAATCGCTCGAGGCGCAGGCCGACCATGTCATGCAGAACCCGATCGAGATGGGCTCGAAGTGGGAGGAGGTCGTCCAGAAAGTATCGCAAGACCCCAAGTACAAGAGCGCTTTTTCCGCTGCCTACAAGGATGGGGTCACCAAGGCGAATATCCAGAATGCCATTGCCACGTTTGAGCGAACCCTGATCACGCCCAATTCACGCTTCGACAAATACCTGCGGGGCGACGCCAACGCCATCTCCGCCGCGGAGAAAGCCGGGTACATCAAGTTCAAGCAGTACGGCTGTGTCGCCTGCCACCAGGGCGTAAATGTCGGCGGCAACATGTTCCAGAAATTCGGTGTCATGGGCGATTACCTCGCCAAGCGCGGCAACCCGACGCAAGCCGACCTGGGCCGCTATCTCGTCACCAAAGTGGAAAGCGACAAGTACGTCTTCAAAGTGCCCAGCCTGCGCAACATCGCACTCACCGCACCTTATTTTCATGATGCCTCGGCGAAAACCCTGGACGAGGCCGTCGACATCATGTTCCGCTACCAGCTCGGCCGCGTCGCCTCCAAAGAAGACAAGGAGGCCATCATCAGGTTCCTCAACACGCTCACTGGTGAACTGGACGTCAAACCGTGAAAAAAAAGAATCGACTGGCCTGGGTGCCGATGGCGGCGGTCTCCGCCGTGCTGTTGTCCATCCTGGTGTTCCTGTACGCGAAAACCCAGAGCTTCGACGAGTCGCATTATTTTGAGGATATCGCCGTGCTGCGCCACCTGCAGCAGCTCGACGCGCAAGGGGAGTCGGACGTGCTGAAGTCCCGGATAGGCATCAACACACACTACGACGCGCTGGCCGGCAACCAGGGCGAGGTGGCCCGGCTCATGGAGCAACTCCAGTCGGACGCGGACACCCACAAGCACGATGAATCCGGGCAGGCGGGAAGGCTCGCGGCGCTGCAGCGCGCCATCCAGGAAAAGACCGCCCTGATCGAGCAATTCAAATCGAACAATTCCGTGCTGCGCAACTCACTGGCCTTTCTTCCCACGGCGGCGGCGGACGTTCAGCAGTCGCTAGGCCGCAGCGGCAGTGCCGCGCAGCCGGTATTCCGGCAGCTTTCAGCCGGCGTGAACAGGCTTTTGCTGGCGAGCATGCTGTACAGCCAAAGCCCGACGGGCGACAGAGGGGCTGAAATTCAGGGCGAGCTGAGCCAGCTTGAAACCGGCCTGCACCTTGTGCCGGCAGACATCAGGGACGGGCTGGACATCTTTCGCTCGCATGTCCAGACCGTTCTGCGCGAGCAGAAAAGAGTCAACGAACTCCTCGTCGGCATTTCCTCGGCGCCGACTGGAAAACTGCTCGATGACGCCAACGATGCGTTGACGGTCGAGCAACAACAGGCCGAGGCGGAAGGCGAGCGCTACGGGCGCTACCTCCTGATCTTCTCTGCGGTGCTGGTGGCGCTGCTCTTGTATGCGGCGATTGATCTCATCAACAGCCATTCGGTGATCCGGCGCGTCAACGAGGAACTCGTAGGCGCCAATGAAACCCTGGAGCAGCGCGTGCAGGATCGCACCATGGCGCTGAACGCCAGTGAAACGCAGCTCCACCAGATCACCGACACCGTGCCGGCGCTGATTGCCTATATCGATGCGGAACAGCGCTTTCAGTTCTACAACCTCGCTTACGAAGAACGCTTTGGCCTCAAGCGCGAGCAGATCCACGGCAAGACCATGCGCGAGATGATGGGCGACGAGCTCTACGAAACCGAGCGCGGCAAGATCGAGGAAGCCCTGGCCGGCTACGCCGCGCAGTATGACCGCGTCCAGCAAACCGCCGACGGCCAATTGCGCGACTACGTCATGCAGTACTTTCCGCGCTATGGCGAAGGTGAAGATGAAGGCAAGGTGCTCGGCTTTTACTCGCTGGGCACCGACGTGACCGAACTCAAGCGTGTAGACCGCATGAAAAGCGAGTTTGTCTCCAACGTCAGCCACGAGTTGCGCACGCCCTTGACGTCCATACGTGGCTCGCTGGGCCTGATTGCCGGCGGGGTGGCCGGAGAGCTGCCGCCCATGGCCAAAAACCTGATCGGTATCGCCACCAGCAACTGCGAGCGGCTCATCAGGCTCATCAACGACATTCTTGACAGCGAAAAAATCGAGTCCGGCAAGATGCGCTTTGACATGCAGCAAGTGGAGTTGCAGACTTTGCTGGCCCAGGCCTTGTCAGCCAACGAAGGGTTTGCAGGCCAGCACAAGGTCAAACTGGCCCTCGAAGCCCCGGCTGATGTAGTGAGAGTCCATGTCGACAGCGACCGGCTTACCCAGGTGGTCACCAATCTGCTGTCCAACGCCGTGAAATTTTCACCGCCAGAGTCTTGTGTGCGCGTCAGGGTACTGGGCGAGGGCAGCGGGCGCATACGGGTTGAAGTCGCAGACAGTGGCCCCGGTATTCCCGAGGAGTTTCGCAAGCGCATCTTCCAGAAGTTCTCGCAAGCCGACACGTCGGACACACGGCAAAAAGGCGGCACGGGCCTGGGCCTGAACATCTCCCGCGCCATTGTGGAACGCATGGGCGGCAGCATGGGATTTACGACGCAAACGGGCGTTGGAACCGTTTTCTTTTTCGATCTTCCAGAAGCGGCTGCGCTGCCGGTTCAAGCACCCCGCATTGCCGAAGACCAGGGCAGAGACGGGCCAGCAAGGCCCCTCATCCTGGTGTGTGAAGATGACCCCGACATCGCCCGCCTGATCAACCTGATGCTCGACAAAGGCGGCTTTGATTCGGACATGGTGTACCGCGCCGCCCAGGCGATGGAGCAAGTGGTGCGCCGGCCCTATGCCGCCATGACGGTCGACCTGGGCCTGCCCGACCTGGACGGCATCAGCCTGATCCGTTCGCTGCGCCATGAGGAGCGCACACGCGAGCTGCCCATCGTGGTGGTCTCGGCCAATGCCGAAGCGGGCGAGCTCGAATTCAACAACCAGCCGCTTGCGGTGTCGACCTGGCTGGAAAAGCCCATCGACGAAAACCTGTTGATCCTCAGCCTGCAGCGCGCCATCGCCAACATGGCCGAAGGCAGGCCGCGCATTTTGCATGTCGAAGACGACCTGGACATCCAGCGCATTGCCGCCGCCATTGCCCAGGACTTCGCTACCTTTGAGTTTGCCGGCACCCTGCAAGAGGCGCGCGAGCAGCTGGGCAAGCACCACTACGACCTGGTGCTGCTCGACCTGACGCTGAAAGATGGCTCAGGCTGGGAGCTGCTGGACGCCATTGAAGCGCTCAACCCCGCGCCGCCCGTCGTCGTGTTTTCCGCCACCGATGTGGCCGCGATGGAAAGCCAGCGGGTAGAGGCGGTGCTGGTGAAAGCACACACCTCCAATGAAGCGCTGCTGCGGACCTTGCAGCGGGTACTGGATGAAAGCGAATGGGGGACGGTGCATCCTCCTCTGAGCATATAAATACGCTCACCCCTATCGGGCTCACTTCGTGTAGCCCTTTTCCCCTTGCAGGGGACGGCGCCTGCGGTCTGGCAAAAGCCAGTCCCGCGGCCCCCGCTGGCGAATACCGCTATCACTGGTCGCGCCCAAAGAATTCTCAAACCAGCATGAGCCGCGGAACCGGCTTCGCCGGGCCGCAGGCCACACGAAGTGAGTGACCGTGGGGTCTACTTCTTAGGTGCTGCCGCCTGTGCAGCCAAGGTCTTTTTGTAGACCTCCATCACCGTCGCGAAGTCGCGATCAAAGTTGATGGGCAGGAAGGTGTCGTTGCCGGGCAGCTGCTTCTTCAGCGTGGGCGAGAAGGTATAGCTGAACGAGCACTTCTTGACCCGCGCCTGCAGCTCGGGTGATACGTCCTTGTTCATGGTCCAGGTTTCTGTCATGAAAGGCGGGCTTTCCCAGATCGTGCGGATGCTTGAACCCTTCACGTCGCCCTTGACGACCATGCGCTGGTACAAATCGCTGGCCACGGCTGCGGCCGGGAAGAAGCCGTGCATCACGCCGGTGACGGAGCGCTCATGCCCGTTGGAGAACACCACTTCGTAATCTTTGTCAGGCGTCAGGCCCAGCGCCGGGAACAGCGCGCGCGGCGCGAGGTTGCCCGAGTTCGACGTCGGCGTGGTGTGCGCGATCTTCTTGCCGATCAGGTCCTTGGGTTCCTTGTAAGGGCTATCGATGCGGGTAATCAGGATCAGCTTGTACGAGTTGCGCTGGCCAGTGGCCTTGTTGCCCGGCACGCCGAACGGTGCGGCCTGCCCGGCTGTCACCATCTGCGCGGCCAGGCCGGGGTTCACCTGCCCGATCTGGGCCTTGCCGGTCGAAAGGGCTTCGACCAGTTCTTTCTCACCCAGGATGTCGACGTTGCTGGTGCGCTCGAGCGAGTCGCCCTGGGCATTTTGCAGCTCGACGTTTGCGCAACGCGAGAGGTGGCTGAAGTAGTCGCCCCACAAGGCCATGGTCTCGGTCTTGCCATAGGTCTTGGGCATGGCCACGACCATTTTTTCCCGTGGGCCTGAGAACTTTTCAGCCGCCGGCGTGGCCGCTGCTTTTGCCTTGGCAGGCGGACGCACATTCTCGGTTTGCGCCACGGTGGAACCCAGAGTCAGGGCCGTGCCTGCCAGCACCGCCAAATTACGCCAATAAACCGTCATCACGGTCCTCCCAGAAGTTATTGATTGAGCCGCAACTGCGGAAACCACGGCAACGAAGCCGCTTCTGTAGTGTGCGCTCAAGTTAACTTTTACTTACAAGTCGGCAGACTCTAAAGGGACATAAAACGGGAATACCCCGGTCAATCCGTGGTTTTTTAGCTGAAAAAGAGCGCACCAAGGTAGCGCGCTAAGCACCTTTGCTGCTAAGCCGGTGTTACAAATTACGCCGCTGCAGCGTTGACGCGAGAGGCATCGATCTTCCCCAGCAACCATTGCAGCCCCGCCAGGTGCTGTTGGTCATGGCTGCACAGGTAGTGCATCAGGCTGCGCAGCGTAAGGACGCCGTAGCCTTCAAACTCCGCCG
Organism: Polaromonas sp.; assembly: GCA_021153985.1. Taxonomy (GTDB): domain Bacteria; phylum Pseudomonadota; class Gammaproteobacteria; order Burkholderiales; family Burkholderiaceae_C; genus Polaromonas. The sequence goes on along the minus strand of JAJKJM010000068.1, from coordinate 4,604 downwards.
TACGATCCAGTTGCTGCGGCGTCACACCAGACAGCATGGCCATCGTCTTGATGCGCGCTGCACGAAACGCCGCCAGGGCTTCTCGCGCATCGGCGGCCGCATAGTCGCGTTCCCTTTCCAGCACATAGCCGTCCAGCGATTCCAGCAGCGGGTTGCTTTCTGCGAGCGTGCGTTGAATCCGCACGTGGTAGCCGTCGATCTCGATGTCCCTCACGTGGCAGATCTGCGCGATGGCCATGAAGTTCTCGCTGGGAATGCCTTCCCAGGAAGGTGGCGTCCAGTCCTTGTGGCTGTGCGGAATCGCTTCGTAAAACTGCTCCAGCTGGCGCGGGAAATCTGACAGCGCCTGAAGGGTGGCGGGATTCAGCGGCGGGTTCATGATTTCCCCTGGCGCACCGAAGGCCACAGCACCGCCTGCGCCACGATCACACTCTCGCCGTTAAAGGTGGCCGCTGGCGAGCCGTAAAGCTCATATCCCATCGCAAGCGTTTCACTCACCCGGCGGCAAAAGCTCGCGTCGTCAGGCCCGGTGAGGAGCCGGTAGACCGGAAGGCCGTCAGGAGGCGTGGTGTCTTTGGATGTCATGGGCTACAGCGGCTTGATGAACGGAGGGCGATATTACCGTTTCCGCCCATCTGCTGCAGGGTGAGGCCGCTCAGCGGGTTGGCGGGTGGGGCGTCGGATGGCGGCTAATGGTTTTGCTCCTTCCCCCGCTGGGGGAAGGCGGGGATGGGGGCCAGCCGGTGCTTGATGTTTCGCTGCGCGTATGTGAAGGCCGGTTGGCCCCCACCCCCGCCCTCCCCTAGCGGGGGAGGGAGCAAGAGGGGAAGGTCCCTCAGGCTTTCACCATCCCCGGCAATGCCATTACCCGCCCCGGCGCCGGCATGCCGGTAAATGCAAAGTCCACTTCCGGCACCCGCCCGCTCACAATGTCCGCAATCGCCGCACCCGAGCCGCAGGCATGCGTCCAGCCCAGCGTGCCGTGCCCGGTGTTCAGGAACACGTTGGACGCCTTGCTCTTGCCGATGTAGGGCACGTTGCTCGGCGTCGCCGGGCGCAGGCCCGTCCAGAACTGCGCGCCTTCGCCGTCCGTCATCTCGGGGAAGAGTTGCTTCACCCGCCGCACGATGGCGTTGCAGCGCACCAGGTTCAAGTCGGTGTTGTAGCCGTTCAGCTCGGCCGTGCCGGCAATGCGCAGGCGGTTGCCAAAACGCGAAAACACCAGCTTGTACTCATCGTCCGTCAGGCTCACCTGGTAAGACGCCGCCTCGTTGATGACCGGCAACGTGACCGAGTACCCCTTGGCCGGGTAAATGCGCAGGCTTTGGCCCAGCACCTTGGCCCACTGCGCGCTGAAGGCGCCCAGGCACATCACATACGCGTCAGCCTTCAACATCTCGACCCGGCCGCCGGCCTCGCCGCTGCCCATCGCCACTTGCACGCCGTTCAGTTGCCCCTCTGCGGCGTCCAGGCCCAGCACCGTCGTGTTGTACAAAAATTTGACGCCCACCTGCTCGCAGCGCGCCGCCAGCGCGGCGGTAAACGCGCGTGCGTCGCCCGACTCATCGCTGGGCGTCATGCTGCCGCCTACGATGCTGCCGCGGCATTGCGCCAGCGCCGGCTCAATCGCCACGCATTCGTCGGCGGTTTTCATGTCCAGTTCGCAGCCGTGCTCGCGCATGATGCGCGCGGGCTCCTGCGCGGCGTCGTACTCGGCCTGGCTGGTGTAGAAGTGCAAGATGCCTTTGGTTTGCGCGTCGTACTGCAGGCCCAGCTCGGCGCGCAGCTTTTGCAGCGCGCCCCGGCTGTACATGCCCAGGCTCACAATTTGTTTGATGTTCTCTGCGGTGCGTCCTGGCGTGCAGTTGCGCAAAAACTCCAGCCCCCACAGCCACTGGTTCACATCCGCCCGCAGCCTGAAGAGCAGCGGCGCATCTTCACGCGCCAGCCATTGCAGCACCTTCAGTGGCGCACCCGGGTTGGCCCAGGGCTCGGCGTGGCTCACCGATATTTGCCCGCCGTTGGCAAAGCTGGTTTCCATCGCGGCGGCGTTGCGCCGCTCCACCACCGTGACTTCATGGCCGCGTTGCGCCAAATACCAGGCCGTGGTGATACCCGTCACACCAGCCCCCAAAACCATGACTTTCATGGCAAATCCTTTCAAGCGGAACATTGCAGTTGCGCAAGTGCTGTAGTGCCTTGGGGGTGCGTGATTCAAAAGAGAAACGTGGCAACCGCCAAGCAACGCCTGTCAGCATGCTTGCGGCCGCTTCCACTGTCCTTGGTACCTGAGAGATTCAACCGGCGCTAAGCGTTGGTTTTGCTCCTTCGGTGCGCCGCACATTGCATGCGGCGTCTCTCCAGACGGCTGTGTGTTCCGGGCAGTACGGGACCTGAGCGATTATGGAAGTTTGCGCCTTCGGTGGCTGCCTGGTGGGGCAGCGCTCTCCTGCTTGAACGGGTTTGAATTTACCACCGAAGCCCTGATTGGCAAGCGCGGATGAGGCCTTTAGTACAGGTCTAGCGGGTTGATTCAGAAGCTTAATAGTAGGTGGAAGGGCGGGCTCAGTGCGTGGCAAAAGCGCAGGCGCTGCTCTTCCTCTTGCTCCTTCCCCCGCTGGGGGAAGGCTGGGATGGGGGCTCCCCGGCTCGCGGCAAAAAATCAGCATCAAATCGGCCTCCAGCCCAATAGCCATATGGGTAGGCAGCTCCTAAAACAATAGCAAAACTACCTGAGCGCCACCACAGCCTTGCGCGCCTGCGCCAGCCGCTCATCCAGATAAGCCCCGTAAAAGTCCACAGACGAAAGGCCCACCAGCCGCTCCGCCAGGTCTTGCCCGGCCGGGCCGAGAAACAGCACGGTGGGCGTGAAGCCGGCCTTCCATGCCGCAACCTGTGCGGCAGCCGTCGTCACCTTGCCGTCAAAGCCGACGAGCGGCGCAGTCCGGTCGCTGATATTGATCTGCCAGGCGTGCATGCTGCCGTCCCGTTGCGCCGGCAGCAGGTAGTTGCGCCGCACCAGTTCGCAAAAAGGGCAACCGGGCAGGCTGACCAGCAACACCAGCGGCTCTTTCTTGGCAAAGGCGATTCCGGCAGCCGCCGGCAAAGACGCGGGCACCGGCAGGGCCGTGTCTGCTGCCAGCGCAAGCTGCGGCAAAGCCATGCCGGCCGCCAGCGCGGCGGTGAACTGGCGGCGGCCCAGCGTGTTCATGCAGCGCTTTCCAGCAAAATCTTCGTCAGTGCCCCAGGCTCGCTGATCATCGGGTCATGCCCGGTCTTGATCTCGACCACGCGCGAATTCGGCAGCCACGCACCGTCCCAAAACTTCGGGTCTTGCACCCGCAGCCGGCTAGGCGCGATGGTCGCCAGCGCCGGGTCTACGCAATTGACAAAGGTGCGCGGCACCGCGGCCACACGCTTCACATCAAACTGCAGCGGCGCCTGGTAAGTGTTGCCGGGGTGCGGCGTCTGCCGGCGCTTGACCCACTCACGATCAGCATCATGCAGGCCAAACACCTCCGGGTCAGGCGGCGGAAAGGCAAAGTTGGGCGAAGCCTGCGCCGCTGCCATGCGCTGCTGCTGCGTGGCGCTGGCCTGCGTGCTGCTCCAGCTCTCGCCCGGCTTGGGCACCACCGCATCCACATACACCAGGTGCTTGATGCGCTCCGGCATGCGGTCAGCCACCGCCGTGCCGATCATGCCCGCGTAAGAATGCACCGCGAGGACCACCTCCTGCAGCTCTTCCACCTCAATCAGCTTGATGACGTCATTGATGTGCGTGTCCAGGTTGATGGCGGGGGAGAGCAAATGCGCGCGCTCGCCCAGGCCTGTCAGCGTCACTGCATGCGCGCGGTGGCCCTGCGCCTGCAGCGGGGCCGTCACCCGTTGCCAGCACCAGCCGCCATGCCACGCACCATGAACCAGAACAAAATTTGCCATCAGATCACCTTGGTATGTTTCAGTTCAGACAGCTGCGCCTCTGAATAGTTCAGCACGCTGCGCAGCACTTCTTCCGTGTGCTGGCCCAGCAGCGGCGGCGGCAAGTCGGTGCGCACAGGCGTCGCACTCATGCGGATCGGGCTGGAGACAAGCTTCAAATCATCCTTCACTGGGTGCTTCCACTGCGTCACCATCTTGCGCGCCTCGATCTGCGGGTCGGCAAACACCTCCGCCAGGCTGTTGATCGCACCGCAAGGCACCTTCGCCGCCTCCAGCGCCCCCAGCCAGTCGGCCTTGCTGCGCGTCTTCATCACCGCTTCCAGTATCGGCACCAGCTGCGCGCGGTTCTGCACACGGTTGCGGTTGGTGGCAAACAGCGGGTTCGTCGCCAGCTTCGGTATGTTGGCTACCGCGCAAAACTTCGCATACTGCGAGTCATTGCCCACCGCCAGAATCAAATGGTCCTTGCTTCCATCAGCCGCAGGCGCCACTTCAAACACCTGGTACGGCACGATGTTCTGGTGCGCATTGCCCGCCCGGCCCGGCGCCTTGCCACTCACCAGATAGTTGGCGCCCAGGTTGGCCAACATCGCCACTTGTGTGTCCAGCAGCGCCATGTCCACCTGCTGGCCCTCGCCGGTTTTCTCGGCATGGCGCAACGCGGC
>JAJKJM010000067.1 GCA_021153985.1 Polaromonas sp. | reverse complement strand
GACATCCGCCGCTTTGAAAGCACCCCCGTGGTGATCTCCGAGCTGGCCAACAACGGCCTGGACGCCGCCATCGGCGACAACGGCGTGATCGCCTTCCGCACACAGGAACACAAGCAGCTCAAGACCGTGAGCGACGCGAGCTTTCCCAAAGAATACTTCGGCATCGTCGTGAAGCAGGGCAACAAGGACTTGCTGGCCAAGCTCAATGCCGGCCTGGCCGCTGTCAAGGCTGACGGCAGCTATGCCACCATCTACAAGAAGTGGTTCCAGGCCGACGCACCCGCGTTGCCCGCACAGTAAGCGGCTGAGACTTCCCCCTTATGGAGCAAGTTCTCTGGTTCGGCTGGTTCCGGGCCGACATCATTTCAGAGTACGGCGTGCTGTTCTGGCGCGGCCTGCAGATGACCATCATGGTGACGCTGATCTGCATCGCGCAGGGCACCTTGCTGGGCCTGGCCATCGGCATGGCGCGTGTCGCAGAATCCCGCCACTCGCCCGCGCGCGCGATCTGCAAATACGCCCTGCGCTGGCCGGCCACCGTGTATGTCAGTTTTTTCCGCGGCACGCCGCTGTTTGTGCAGATCCTGCTGATTCACTTCGCTGTGCTGCCGCTGTTCATCAACCCGTCGGACGGCCTGATCATCTCGGGTGAAACGGCGCGCAACATCAAGCAGAACTACGGCGCCTTTCTTTCGGGCATCGTGGCGCTCACGCTGAACGCCGGCGCCTACATCTCCGAGATCTTCCGCGCCGGCATCCAGTCCATCGACAAAGGCCAGGTGGAAGCCTCGCGTTCATTGGGCATGTCGTTTCCGCGCACCATGTACCACGTCGTGCTGCCGCAGGCTTTTCGCCGCATGCTGCCGCCGCTGGGCAACAACGCGATTTCGCTGCTGAAAGACTCGTCGCTGATCTCGGCCATCGGCCTGGCCGAACTGGCCTATGCCGCACGCACCGTGGCCGGCGCTTATTCACGCTACTGGGAGCCCTACCTCACCATCTCCGTCATGTACTGGGTGCTGACGCTGGGCCTGGCTTACCTTGTCAAGAAACTGGAGGCTCGTTATGGACGAGGTGATTCGCGTTAACCGGCTGACCAAGCAGTTTGGCCAGACCCCGGTGCTGCGCGGCATCGACTGCGCCATCAAGGCCACCGAGGTCGTCTGCGTCATCGGCCCGTCCGGCTCCGGCAAGAGCACCTTTTTGCGCTGCCTCAACGGCCTGGAAGACGCCACCGGCGGCGAAGTGCTGGTGCATGGCGTGTCGGTGCATGAACCCAAGACCGACGTCGATGCCTTGCGCTCGGAAATCGGCATGGTGTTTCAGCGCTTTAACCTGTTCCCGCACAAGACGGTGCTGGAAAACATCACGCTGGCGCCGACCAAAGTACGCAAGCTGACGGCGCTCGAAGCGCGCAACCGCGCCAGCGAATTGTTGATCAAGGTCGGGCTGCTCGAGAAAATTGACGCCTATCCCAACCAGCTCTCGGGCGGGCAGCAACAGCGTGTGGCGATTGCCCGGGCGCTGGCCATGCAGCCGCGCATCATGCTGTTTGACGAGCCTACTTCCGCGCTTGACCCCGAAATGGTCGGCGAAGTGCTGGCCGTGATGCAGGCCCTGGCCGAAGAAGGCATGACCATGGTGGTCGTCACCCACGAAATGGGTTTTGCCCGCCAGGTCGCCGACCGGGTGATGTTCATCGACGAAGGCCTGGTGATTGAAGAGGGCTCCCCCAGCGAGATCTTTGACAACCCCAGGGAAGAGCGGACCAAGCGCTTTTTGAGCAAGGTGCTGTGAGCCACGCGCGGGCCGTGCCAGCATGAAGAATATGCGGCCCTTCCCGCCTCTTGTTCCCTCTCCCTCTGGGAGAGGGCTAGGGTGAGGGCCGCAGCCATGGATAAGGCTGCCAGGTCACGGGTATTCACGCATGCCTGACCTTCTTGCTGGCCTTGTTCCGGCCATCTTCACCATTCTTGCTTACGTCGCCTGCATCAAATTGGCGGCAAGGCTTTATCGCCGCTCGCAGCTCAGCTGGAAGCACGCTGCTGTTTTTGGGGTAGCGCTGTTTCTGGTGCTGCTCGCTGTGGGCGCCTGCGTGAGGTGGTTGAGCCTTGCCGTGGGCGCAGGCCCTGTGTCCGTCTCACTCCTGGACATCGCCACAGGCTTGCTCGCTCAACTCGCCCTGGGCGCATGGTTTCTGGGGCCACGCGGTACAAGTGCTGAAGGGGCGCCGCTGGGGTTCAAAGGCGGTGCCTTGCTGGCCCTTATCGCTTATGCGCTGGTTTTCAGCTTGAGCATTGCGGCGGCATTCCTTCTACCCCTGCTGGCCCGCATGGCCGGCAGCACGGCGTAATCCCGGGATTCAATACCCCGGCACCTTCAGCAGCCGTGCCAGGTAATCAAAGAACACGCAGTACAGCGCGATCGGCAGCGGCAGGCCCAGCAAGGTGCCCACCAGATAGTCGCGAAACTTCACACCCGACATCGCCAGCGCATAGTTGAGCGCCGGCACGGTCTGCAGCAGCATGCGCAGCACCACGACGCTGCCCACGGGCCGGGCGTCAAGTTGTGCCAGCATGCGCTGCGCCCATCGTCCTTTGAGCTGCCGCAAGGCGTCACCGCCCAGCAGGCGTATCAGCCAGAAGGTGAAGGCGCATGAAACCACTGCCGCCAGGTAAGTCGCCACGCCTCCCCATACCTCGCCCAGTGCCAATACCGCAGCCGCCAGGAATATCCAGCCCGGAATCTGGATCAGATTACCCAGCGCGAACAGCGCGATAAAAATCAGCAGCCCGGTGAGCTCGTTGTCCAGGAACTTCTGGTGCAAAAAAACCAGGTTGAAGTTGTCCCGCAGGCCCGAAAGCTGGAATACCGCCAGCAGCAAAGCCAGAAAGGCCAGCACGGCGAACAGTCGTTTAAAGCGGTGCATCTGAATAGGTTGCAGGGTGTTGCGGGCCCGGCCGGGGATACCCCGATTTTGCCCGCAAATAAATACTGCCGGCCTGTAAGAAAGCCACGCCCCGTCCGACCAAACCCCAACACACGGCAAAACTGCGGCGGAAACCCCCGCCTGCGGCAACCCTCAGGAGCATTTGATGAACATACCGTCCGGACAAGCCATACACCCTGGCTGGCTGCGCGCCATGCACTGGCTCAACGCGCTGGCTGTGATGGTGCTGATGATGAGCGGCTGGCGCATTTACAACGCCACGGCCTTCCTGGGCTTCAGCATCCCCAAAGGCCTCACGCTGGGTGGCTGGCTGGGCGGCGCGCTGCAATGGCACTTCGCCGCCATGTGGTTGCTGTTTTTCAACGGCCTTTTGTACCTGGCCTTCAATCTCTTCACCCGGCGGCTGTTCCGCAAATTCTTTCCACTGTCGTTCAAGGGCATCGTTGCCGACTTGCTGGCCGCCCTCAAAGGCAAGCTGGCCCATGCCGACCCGCGCCACTACAACATGGTGCAGCGCCTGGCTTATCTCTTTGTGATGGCCGACAGCGTGCTGATCGTGCTGTCCGGCCTGGTGTTGTGGAAGTCAGTGCAGTTTCCGCTGCTGCGTGAGTTGATGGGCGGCTACGAGGGCGCGCGCCTGGTCCACTTTTTTGCGATGGCCGCACTGGCCGGATTTGTCGCCGTGCACCTCGTGATGGTGGCGCTGGTGCCCAAGACGTTGGTTTACATGCTGCGTGGCCGCTGAACGGCCGCCCACAAGCCTCAAGGAAACATCATGAAAATCCAGACTCCCAAGCGCCTGCAGCACGTCGACGGCGACGCCCTCCTCAAAGAAGCCGTTGACCGCATCGCCACAGCCGGCAAGCTCTCGCTGGCCCGCCGCAACTTTTTGCGCGGCTCGCTCACCCTGGGTGGCCTTTCGATGCTGACCGGCTGCATGCTGGACGACAGCGAGTCCATCAACACCGCCCTCACCCGCATCTCTCGCATCAACGACGACGTGCAGGGCCTGCTGTTCGACCCCAACCGCCTGGCACCCACTTACCCCGATTCCATGATCACCCGGCCTTTTCCTTTCAACGCCTATTACGGTGAAGACGAGGTGCGCGAGGTCGAGGAAGAAAGTTACCGCCTGGAAGTCGCCGGCATGGTGGCAGACAGGCGCAAATGGTCGCTGCCCGAACTGCGCGCCATGCCGCAGGCCGACCAGGTCACACGCCACATCTGCGTGGAAGGCTGGAGCGCCATCGGCAAATGGGGCGGCGTGCCTTTTGCCGACTTCCTGCGCAAGGTGGGCGCCGACACCTCGGCCAAGTACGTGGGCTTCAAATGCGCCGACGACTACTTCACCAGCATCGACATGGCCACCGCCTTGCACCCGCAGACTCTGCTGGCGCTGACCTACGACGGACAGGTGCTGCCGCCCAAGTACGGCTTTCCGATGAAGCTGCGCATGCCCACCAAGCTGGGCTACAAAAACCCCAAACACATCCAGGCGATTTTTGTGACCAACACCTACCCTGGCGGCTACTGGGAAGACCAGGGCTACAACTGGTTCGGAGGTAGCTGAGCCCGCTCAGAAACCCCGTAACGCCGGCGAAGGAGCCCGCTCCTTGCCTTTTTTTTAATGACAGTTCCAACACTCTTTCAAGGACAACATCATGAACATGAACACATTGACCGCTTCTCTCCTCTCGGCATGCCTGCTGGTCGCCGGCGGCAGCGCCCTTGCGCAAGACGCCATGAAAAAAGACGCCATGGGCAAAGATGCGATGAGCAAGGACACCATGGCCAAGGATGGCATGAAGAAAGATGCGATGGCGAAAGATGCTATGGGCAAAGATGCCATGGGCAAGGACGCCATGGCCAAAGACGGCATGAAGCATGACGACAAAATGGCCAAGAAAGACAAGATGAAGAAAGATCACATGGCCAAGGACGGCATGAAGAAAGATGCCATGGCGAAAGATGCCATGGGCAAGGACGAGATGAAGAAGTAAGACGGAAGCAAGGCCGCCTCGCCCGCCTTCGTGGCCGGGCTGTGAGGCGGCGCCTCAGCGCTCGGCTGCGGCCTCGGTGAAGTAGCGAATCCGTTCGGCATCGGCCGGATGCGAAGCAAAAGCGATTCCCAGCCAGGACTCCTGACCGGGGTCTTTGTCGCCCGAAGGGCTTGCCTCGACGGGTTTGCCGGGCTCACCGGGTTTTGCGGCCTTGCCTGACGTGGCAGCTTCACTTCTCTGGGCGGCGACTTTCTCGAACATCGTCACCATGACCGCCGGTGAAATGCCGGCCGATTTCAGGATGCGCACCGCTTCCTGGTCGGCTTCGCGCTCAGCGTCACGCGAATAGCTGGCCTGGCCCAGCAACACCGGCACGCCCGCCAGCACGGTGCTGAAGTCGCCCACCACCATGGCTGCCAGCCCGCCCAGCGCAGTGGCTTGTATCAGCATGCGCACGCCGTGGCGGTTGCGCACGTGGCCCAGCTCATGGGCCAGGACGGCGGTAATGACTTTGTCATCGCGGCCCACCAGTTCCACCATTTCGTCAGTCATCACCAGGGTCCCCCCCGGCAACGCAAAGGCGTTGGGACCAATGCGGCTGCGGCGAAATACCAGCTGCCAGTCCGGCACGCTGCCAGGCGGCATGGCGCTGACAGCTTTGGCAAACGCCTCGCGCAGCCGCGCCTGCTCGGCCGCCGGCAGCTTGCTGGGGCGCATCAGGTGCTCGTCAATTACAGTCAGCGACGCGTCGCCCAGGGAGCTGTCGACGCTCAGCGGTGTGACCGCCACCACGGCGCGCGCCGCCACTGGCAAGCCCCACTGCTGGATCACGCCGAACAACACCACGAGCGCCACGGCGCTGGCAACCACCCAGCGCCAGCTTTGCTGCATCGTCACCACCAGCGAATCGCGGCGGCCGCTGGCGCGGCTCCAGTCGTCCCAGGCGGCGGCGTCAGCGCACTGCACGGAACCGCCTTCGGTGAAATGGGCCACTCGCGTGCCGTGCCGGGTGCGTTCGGGCCATTGCACTTTGCGCAGCGCTACACGGCGATGAATGCCCTCGCCGTTGACAAGCAGTTCGCCACCCTCTATCTGCAACGTGACGGGCCGCGCACGGGCACTGGTGCCGTCAAAATAACTGGCAGCAAGCGTGGCGGCCTGGCCTGGCTGTAGGGAAGTCACAACTGTCAAAAATCAAAACCCGATGTCAAGGCCGAACAGGTCGCCGCCGGCCTCACCTGCCGCATCGCCCTCAACAGCGCCCGCCATGGCGATCAGGGTGTCCGGGCTCACCCGCGTCTTCACCGATACGGCCTGAAGCCTGATGCGCGCCAGCGCCACCGCGGCAAACGGCCAGTAAAGCCCCAGCGTCACTACGATGAGCAGCCAGTTCTTCAGCGTTACCCACAGCAGCGACCTGACGCGCAGGCGGCTGATGAAGCGCAGGGACACATTGCCTGTGCGCGTCCACACCAGGTCCTGGAAGCGGGCTGTGGCGTAGGGTTTGATCAGCACCAGCAGCACCATCACGATGGCCAGCGGCGCCAGGCTCGCGATCATGAGGAAGCCGACGGAAGGACGGCCCCCGGTCTTCATTGCATACACAGTGGCGCCAACAACGCCTCCCGACACCAGCATGGGCAGCACCGCCAGGCCCAGGATCTTGAAAAAGAGTTTGTAGAACGATCCCAAGGTGGCCTTGAAGGTCGTCTGCAAGGAGGCCAGCGCGTAATGGTTGTGCTGGTACTGCTTGAGGTTCCAGAGCAGCCAGGGCGCCACCGCCATCGACACCAGCAAGACGACACCCAGCACCTTGAGATACCAGATCGGTGGTTTTTCGGGGTTGGCCACCTGCGTCAGCGCTGCCAGTATTACCAGGCCAGGGGCAAACAGCGGCAGCACGGCGCGGTAAGCATCAGGCAGCGACCCGTTGAATTTGAAGCGCAGGCCGCGCCAGCTGGTGTTGGCCATGCGGAACTGCATGGCCGACTTCAGCAAGGCCGGCCAGAGGGCCGCGACGAACAGGAAGGCGATAAACCCCGCCGTGGCGGAGAACTTGCCAGCCGCGGAATACAGCATGAACAGCACGCCGACCAGCAGGTAGCCCTTGAGCAGCTTGGTGGGGTCCGCATGAAAGCCCAGCGGCTCACCTCCCACCACGGTGTTGCCATAGAAGTAACGCAGGCGGCGCACCTTGGCCCATGGGTAATAAATGCCAAACGTCACCATGAGCAGCAACAGGTTGACGATCCAGATGCGGAAGTATTCGCTGCCCGAACCGGTGAACTCAATGCTGAGCTGGTGTGTCTGGTCGGCTTGGGGCGCGTGCGGCGCGTGTGGTGGCGCCAAAGGCGTGTCACGGTTCAGTACGGGCTCCATGGCCATCTCCTCCCAGTTCGTTTCGTTGTTGATATGCAGGCGAGCCCTGCATGCGCTTTGCGCGTCTTCTCAAATAATGTAACGCCCCTTTGCTTTGAAGCGGCGCAGCTCTTGGATCAGCCGCGCCAGCCGCAGCGCAGCGGCCTCGGCGATGCGGGCGTTGAGCAGACCCGCGGCTCGTTGGCTGCCCAATGGACGCGGCGGCGGCCAGGCAGGGCATTGTTTCCATGGGTAAATCATAGTTGATCACTGTATGCATGTACAGTATTATTTGTTCTTCAACACAGACAACCATGAGCCAGCCAGATAAAGACACCAGGGACTTCAATGCAACTCTCACATTCCCCTCCAACCCATGCCAAAGCGCCCGTTACGCTCGTTACGCCTGTCATGCCCGTCATGCCCTTCGTTCGACAGCAGCAAGGCCGCACCCCAGCATCCTGGCCTTTTTATGTACAGGCCTCCCGGCCGCTGTCATGCGACATCCAGGTAAACGCCAGGAGAGTCCTTGAGACGACTGCGCGGTATTTCTTTAGCGCACCCAAGGCTTGAGGAGGGTTTTGTGAGCGGCTCTAAATGCGGATCAGGCTGAAAACCACCAGCCCAACGGCCATGCCAAAGCTCAGCGCATGCACATTGGCGGCCATGGTGATCCGCCGCATCAGCTTCAGGCCATGGGCGTCCTGCGTACCCAGCAAAAAAAGAATGCACATCTCGCGCCGCGCCAGCGGGTCGACCGCGCTGCGCTCCTTCAGCGCCTTGTGCATGGACACCGAGAGGTAAACCGCCAGCGACGAGGCGGCGACCACAATGGGCACAAACCAGCCATGGACCATGCGCGCAGGCAGCTCCGGTGCGTACCAGGCACGCACCAGTTCAGCGACGGCAAGAATCAGCAAGCCCGTCGCAAATCCCATCCACTCATGGGTGCGAAATCTCGCCATCATTTGCCTGGCCCTGGCTTCCAGGGTTGTTTCTTTCGTCATGCGGTCATCTCTGGCAGGCGTGGCAACGGGGTGGCAGGCTTGGGGTTCCGGCACCGGCTCACGCGGGTGCGGATATTCTGGAGGTGAACCCCCTGCCCGGCAATACTGCAATTGCGGTAGGTGGCGCTGCAACAACCCGAAACTTTGAGAAAAATACGCCTACAGCCCTTTAAATACAAGGACAGGCGGCTATCGAATCTATAGCACAGGCCCGGTAGCCATCAGGCGGTGGCGCAACGCCAGCGTGCCGCGCAACCCTTCGCCGCCGCTGGCCTCACCCCCGCAACATACAAGCAAACTTTACGAATTGATTGCACTCTCCCTGCAGAGTTGCCACGCCACCCTCTTCATAATCACCCCATGAAGACTTCTCTGCGCTACATCTCATTCATCCACAAGAGCCGTGCATCGTGCGCGCTGGCCGGTGTGGTTTTTGCCGCCCTGTTCAGCAGCCTTGCCACCGCGCAGGGCCTCAAGCCCTCCCCCTCCATCGCCGCACCTGCCTCCGCGCCCGCAGCGGCGCCCGCGGCTCACCCCCTGGTGGGAACCTGGAGCTGGACGCTGCCCGGCAAGACCTGCACGGAAACCTGGCAATACCGCGCCGACGGCAAGCGCCTGGGCACCAGCGGCGAAGAAGTTACCCAGAGCGACTACCAGGTACCGGCCAAGCCCACGACGACAGGTTTTTATCCGTTGACCGAAACGGTGACCAACAGCAACGGCAAGCGCGATTGTTCCGGCGACCTGCATGCCGACGGCGACGAAAGCGTGATCCGCTTTATCCAGTTCAGCCCCAAGCAGGATCAGTTCATTGTGTGCAAAGCCGCATCGCTTGAGGCCTGCTTTGGGCCGCTCAAGCGAGTGCCCTGAGCCGCATCAGACACGAAGCTTAGGGGGCGCCGATCAGCGACTGGAGTACGCCGGGCGCGAAATGTCCGCCGATGTAATCGGCCAGGCCGTCAAACACCGAGTCCAGCGTAGGCGCCGCCGCGCCGAACAAGGCCTTGAGCACGCGCGGGTCTTCAAACATGCCGTGCAAATACAGGCCGAGCACATTGCCGGCGCCGTTTTGCCAGGCCAGGCCATCGGGCATCACGGCGTGCGCAACGTCGCCCGCCGCGGCCATAGCCGAATGCGGGGCCGTCTGGCCGTGGTGGATTTCATAGCCCTGCACTTCAACGCCTGACAAGCCACTCCACAGCCCGCGCAACTGCATGAATACGGCCTGCCGATGCTGCACTGTCTTGGCTTCCTCAAATACCGTGACCACCGGCAGCAAGCCCAGGCCGGGCGCGTTGCCGTCAATACCGTGCGTATCGATCAGCGCCTCGCCCAGCATTTGCAGGCCGCCGCAAATGCCCAGCACCGCGCCGCCCCGGCCCGCGTGCGCGGCAACGGCCTGGTCCAGCCCCTGCGCGCGCAGCCATGCCAGGTCGCCGCTGGTGTGCTTGGAGCCCGGCAGGATCGCCCAGTCCGCGCCCATCAAATCGGCCGGGCTGCGCACCCATTTCAGCCGCACGCCCGGCACATTCTTGAGCGGCTGGAATTCATCGAGGTTGCTGATGCGCGGATAGGCGATCACCGCCACGGTTCGGGTGACAGCGCCGCCGCCGGCCACGCTGCGGTCATCGAAGACACCATCTTCTTCAGGTAGCCCGTGCTGCCACCACATCGGCAGCGTTGCCACGGTGGGGATGCCGGTCATGCCCTGCAGCATCTGCGGGCCAGGCGCCAGCAGCGTGGCATCGCCCCTGAACTTGTTAAGCACAAAGCCCTTGATGAGTTTGCGCTCGGGTTCGTCCAGCATGGCCCAGGTGCCATACAGGTGGGCAAAGGCGCCGCCGCGGTCGATGTCCGTCACCAGCAGGCAGGCGGCATTGGCGTGCTGCGCTGAACGCATGTTGACGATGTCGCTGGCCTTGAGGTTGATCTCGGCGGGCGAGCCTGCGCCTTCCATCACCACCACGTCGTTTTCTTCCAGCAACTCATCCAGCGCACGCGCCACCACCGGCCAGACCGAGGCACTGCGGCCGCGCCACTCCATGCGCGAAAGTTCGGCATTGACCTGCCCCATCAGCACGACCTGGCTTTGGGTGTCTTTTTCGGGCTTGAGCAGCAAGGGGTTCATGCGCACGTTAGGCACGGCGTTGGCTGCCAGCGCCTGGAAATACTGCGCACTTCCAATCTCGCCCTGCGCCACCACCCTTGCGTTATTGCTCATGTTCTGCGCTTTGAAAGGCGCGACCTTGAGCCCTTGCCGCGCGTAGTAGCGGCACAGCGCGGTCGTCAGCCAGCTTTTGCCGGCGCCGCTGGTGGTGCCCAGCACCATGACGCACTTGGCGCTCATGCTGGTTTATTTACCGCGTTTTTTGGCGATCGGGAGTTCGTCTCCCGCCTGCGGCAGTGCATCCGGCACCAGCTTCAGGAAGCGCTCAAAATCTTTGCGCTTGCCCAAGGCGGCTTCCTGGCGCAGATAGTCCAGGGTCTGGAATGACGCCATCTTTTCAGCGGCGGCGCTGGCAATGAACTGGTTCACGGAAATGCCGTCTTTGCGGGCCAGGAGCTTGATGCTTTCGTGGACCGAATTGGGCAATCGAATGGTCAGTGCGCTCATGATCACTTCTCCTTCAAATTTTTAAACTACGCGGGCGTCACAGCTTGCATACACCCAAGCGCTGTTGCCATGCATTGTGCAGCGCATCCTGTGCAGCAGGTGCGAGTACACCCAAACGCACATGGCCGGGCAAGCCAAATGAAGTGGTATCGCGCAGCTTGATGCCCTGGTCGCGCAGCGCGGCCAGGGCCTGTTGCAGAGTCAGGCCTTCAGGCAATGTAGGCCGCGCACAAAAGAAATTGGCTTCGCTGGGCAGGCATTCCCAGCCCAGCGATTCGCAGACGCCGATCTGCCGGGCTTTCCATTCGCGCAAGGTGCCCCGGCTGGCGGCCAGCCAGTCTTGCGGCTCGCTACCCGTCCAGGCCCGCAGCATGGCTTCTCCATGCGCGCCCACCGGCCATGAGGGGCAGAGTTGCTCCAGTGCGGCGGCGGTATCGTTTTGATCCACCGGCGCAATCACATATGCCGCGCGCACGCCGGTCAAGCCCAGTGCCTTGTTGGGCGTCCAGAGTTGCCAGGTGGTTTGCAGCTGTTGCGGTGAGAGTGTTGATGCGCCGCCAAGCCGCAAGGGCTCGTAGGCGCGGTCCAGCACGATGAAGGTTTCTTCTCTCCGGCTATTGACCAAGGCCTGCAGCCCGGCCTGCGCGGCGCCCAGTGGGCTCGAGGGCTCGCAGGCCCAGAGCAACCGCGCCTCGCTGGGCTGGCCCGCTATCGGCAGCCCATGCGCATGGGCAGCCTGCGCGTAATCGCCATAGCTCAGCGGCGGCAGCCAGACGGCACGCGTGCCGCGCTGCACGGCCAGCGTGGTGATGCGAAAGATGAACTCGCTGGCGCTGGCAGCGAGCAGCACACGCGCCTCATCGACCTGGTGAAAGGCCGCAAGTTGCTTGCGCAGCGCCGTATAGCCGGCGTCCGGATAACGCGTGGCATCGGCCTGGTTGACCGCTGCCTGTGCCACAGGGCAAGGCCCGCAAGCATTGCTGTTGGTGGAAAAGTCGTGCAGCGGCACGCCGAGCCCGTCAGGCCCGCCGTGGATGCGCGGTCGCCTGGCAAGGCCTGCATTCATACCCAAACTCATGCCCAAACCCCGGTCGCTACAAAAATCATAGCTACAAGCACAATAAACACAATGACTGCGAGCACTTTTGATCCAAGATTCTGGGCCCGAACGATGTCCGACGCCAAAGGAGGCCGGCCTTCGGGGTTGAGGCTGTAAACACCAGGCTTGCCAAGCGAAATGCCCAGCGCCAGCGCCATGGCCGCCATCGGCCAGCCGCTGTTGGGCGACGGCGTCTTGCGGGCTTCGTTTTGCAATGCCGAGAGCGGCAGGCCTTGCGCAGCGATTGCCAGAAGCAGCGCCGTGAGCCGTGCCGGCGCCCACGACAGCACATCGTCGGCGCGTGCGGCCCACTTGCCGGCCCATTCCCAGTTTTTGCCGCGGTACACGCCGCGGTAACCCCACATGGCGTCAGCCGTGTTGGCAAAGCGATAGACCACGGCGCCCGGCAAGCCCAGCAGCACAAACCAGAAAATGGGCGCCACCACGGAGTCGTTGAGGTTTTCGGCCAGCGACTCGATAGCGCTTTCACGCACCTGGCTTTCGGTGAGCTGTGCGGTGTCGCGGCTCACCAGCCAGGACAGGCGTTCACGCCCTGCTGCCAGCGACTGCGCCAGTGCCAGCTCCACCGCCCCCACCTCTTCACGCAGCATGCGCCACGACAGCATGCCCTTCAGGACCCAGGCCATCAGGATGGCGACCAGGGCGGCCTCGACCCCGCTTGGCAAATCAGGTTGCGCGCGGTATTCGGCGGCTTGCCAGAAGAGCAGCGCTTGCAGGCTCCAGCCCAGCGCCGCCACGGCAACAACACCCACCCACCAGGCCAGCGCCCCCAGAAGAAAGGCCAGCGCCGGCGGGCAGCGCACGGTGACGCTGCCGCACAAGCGAAGGTAGTTCCCCATCCAGACCACGGGATGTGCGTTGGCAGGCGGCTCGCCGAAGTACTCGTCGATCCACAAGGCCAGCAACAACACCAGGGCCAGCAGCCAGGCCATGGCGACGGGCAGGCCCTGAAAAGCGATGAAGGGAGTCCAGTTTGCGAGCACGTCAGCCTTCGCCGGAGCCGGGCGCGCCGGCGCCCCACTGGTCTTCAAACACCATGTCGGCCAGCAGTGCGCGGCGCGCCCACTTTTCGGCCTGCAGCATGGGCTGGTCGTAAAAGGCCGTCACCGGCCCCAGGCACAGCACGGCAATCGGTTTGGCGCCCTCAGGCATCTGGAGCAGCGCGGCCAACTGCTGCGGATCGAAAATCGAAACCCAACCCATGCCCAAGCCCTCAGCGCGCGCGGCAAGCCAGAGGTTCTGGATAGCGCAGGCGGCCGAAGCGACATCCATCTCAGGCAGCGTGCGGCGGCCAAACACGTGCTGCTCGCGCCCAGGCGGCAGGGCGACGACCAGCACCTCGGCCGCATCGAGCACGCCCTGCACCTTGAGTTTCATGAACTCGTCTTCGCGTTCGCCCAAGGCCTTCGCCGTCAGCACGCGCTCCTGTTCGATGAGCGCATGAACCCCCTCGCGCAAAGGCCGGCTGCGCACACGGATAAAACGCCAGGGCTGCATAAAACCCACGCTGGGCGCATGGTGCGCAGCCGACAGCAGGCGCTGCAATACATCGTCAGGCACCGCGCCGCCGCTGAAGTGGCGCATGTCACGCCGCTCGAAGATGGCCCGGTACACCGCCTGCTGCTCGGCATCGCTGAAAGCATGGCTGGGCTCGGCCGTACCGGCGGCCGGAATCCTGTCCGTCACGCCACTCACTGCGGCGCTTGCACGGCGCCGACAGCAGGCGCCTCAGCACCTTGCAGCACCGCCAGCAAGGCCGGGCGCACCCAGCGCTGAAAAGCCCAACCGCCCGCCAGGCCCATACTGACCCAGAATGACAGCGACATCCAGGTCGTGGCCCAGATGAACTGCGTGCCGAGCTGCTCCAGAGCGGCATGCGCCTCAGGGCCAAAACCGGCCAGCGCATCACCCTGCAGCTTGGGCGCACCCACTACAAAGGGCAGTGCAAGCAAGGCCGCCGCCACCAGCCAGCGCCAGGACGCGCGTGCAAAACCGGCTACGGCGCAAGCGCCCGCCGCACTGGCCATGGCCAGCACCCACCAGACCTGGCGGGCTTGGAGCGGCGCGGCTTCCATGCCGGGCACTTCAGCGTGCAGGCCCAGCGAGGGCCAGAGGTGAAAGCTCAGCCAGCCGGCCGCTGCCACCAGGCCAGCCAGGCGCAGCGAGGCCACCGCAGCACCGCGCTGGTAGAGCCACACGCCCATCACCGCAAACAACAACAGCGCCATGCTGAAGGCATGCAGAATGTTGGCCACCCAGGTCCAGCCAATGCGTTCGGCGCCGTTTGCCGGCTCCCATTCCTTGGCGGTGCCATGCGCATGTTCATGAGGCGCCGTACCTTCGGCATGCGTGTGAGCGGCAGGAGCAGCGGCCGGCGCGGGGGCCTCCGCTTTTTGCTCCTCATACACTTCGGCCGCCAGAATCAGCGGGGCCGCCTGCCAGCGCTGCACGCCGGTCTGCAGGCTGCCCACCACCACGGCGGTGGCCAGGGCCGCCCAGATCAATCGTTGGAAAAGCATGGGTATCTCCCGTGGAAAGTCGGCTCAGTGGCAAGGCGCGACGGTGATATGGCGCACGTCGTGCGCGGCGTTGTGGGCGAACGGGCTTTCGGCAAAAGCCACGCCGTACAAGACGACCAGGCCCAGCGCAGCGGCGCCGAGCAGCGGGCGCAGCACGGCCAGGCCGGGGTTCAGGGTGCGGGACGGGCTGTGGGTGAGCGTTGTCGGTTCAGTCATGGTGATCTCCTTGAGGTTGAGGTAAGCGGGTTGGTGGGTGAAAAAGGAAAACTTAGTGGATTTGGCCGTTTATGTCGAGCCCAGGCCGACGGGGGGTAGCCGCGCGAGGATGCCGCTGCGCAGGCGCTCGGGCCGTGCATTGCGGGCCAGGTTGCCGTCGGCGCTGTGCTTGTGCAGCTGCGCGCAGGCAATCACCTGGGCGGCGGTCTCGTCATCAGCAACCAGATCGCCAAAGTAGTAGGTGAACTTGCCGTGGGCTTGCAGGGTCACGGTGCAGGCACGCGAACAGCCGCTCATGCACGCCTGGCAGCGCAGCTGAAGGCCCTTGTGCTGCCCGGTGTCCAGCTCGCATACCAGCAGCGCGTCCTGCACCGCTTCGAACAGGGCCAGGCCATGGGCGGGCAGATCGCGCGATGCGCCCGGCGGGCGGCAGGTGGTGCAGACAATGATTTCGGTATCGGACATCGGTTTCAAAGAGTTTTTAGTTGACCAGTCAGGCCAAAGCCACTGCTTGGTGATACTCCGCGCCCCAGCGGACGGCCCAGGCGGCACAGCGGCCCAGGTTTTTCTGCGGGTCGTCAAAGTCCACGATCGCCAGGTGCTGCGGAGTCAACGGCGCCT
This sequence comes from Polaromonas sp., assembly GCA_021153985.1. GTDB lineage: Bacteria > Pseudomonadota > Gammaproteobacteria > Burkholderiales > Burkholderiaceae_C > Polaromonas. The sequence goes on along the minus strand of JAJKJM010000067.1, from coordinate 4,640 downwards.
GGGGGTGCTCCAGCGTGCGGCCATCCGTCAGCAGCCACAGCCAGCACTCAGAAGGACCGCTCACCCGCAAGGTGCGCTGCAGCAGGCGGTCGGCCTGGGCCAATGCCTCGGCCAGCGGCGTGCCGCCGCCACCGCCCACCGGGCGCAGGCGCTGGCTGCCGGCGGCACGGGCGCGGCCCGGCGGCAACAGCAGCTCGACGCCCTGCCCGCCAAAGCACAGCAGCGCGACGTCATCGCCCTGCCTCGCAGCCTGTTCAATCATGAAAGCCGCATGGCCCTTGGCCAGCGCCAGGCGGCCGTGCCGGCGCATGGAGCCCGAGGTGTCCAGCACGATGCAGTGCAGCCGGCCAGCGCGCAGCGCTACAGGCTGGCGGCGCAGGTGCTCGCGCCTGAGGGGCGCGGGCCCTTTGGCCAGCACCGTGGGCAGCCAGGCAATCGTGGCGCTGCGCTGCCGTGCGCCGTGCGTTGCGGCACTTGCTGAAAGCTTGTGAGGTGGAGGCCACCGCCAGCTGCCGGGCCCGTTGCGCGGGCGGCTGCCGGGGCGGCCTAGGCTTTTTTTGGCGGCCACCCTGCCATGCGCTGGACTTTGGCAATGCCTTCGGGCTGCGCGGCCAGCGCGCCCCAGTCGCCTTGCGGCGTGGGCGGCGCGGAAGGCTGCTCTTGCGGGCGCTCTGAATTAGATTGGGACGGCGATGACCCGGATGAGGATGAGCCGGTCGATCTGCTATGGCCCGGTGGCTGCGCCATGCTTCCGTCTGGCCGGCGGTGCGCCAGCGCCAGTTCGGCCACGGCATCTACATCGTCAACCGTCACTTCGCCGCGCCCTTGCAGCGCCGCCAGCGCACGCGCGGCACGCAGCATCACCAGGTCGGCGCGCATGCCGTCTACCCCGGCAGCGATTGCGCAAGCCGCCGCATGCCGCAGCACCGCGTCAGGCCAGCTCAGGCGCGGCAGCGCGGCGCGGGCGGCCACCAATGCGGCGCTCAGCGCAGCTTGTTCTTCCGCATGCTGCGCGCCCAAGCCCTCGGGGTTCTCATCAAAGCCCAGGCGCGCGCGCAGGATGGCGGTGCGCTCCGCGGCATCCACCGGGGTGGCCAGCGCCACCGACAGGCCAAAGCGGTCCAGCAGTTGCGGGCGCAGCTCGCCCTCCTCCGGGTTCATGGTGCCTACCAGCACAAAGCGCGCGGCATGCTGCTGCGAAATACCGTCGCGCTCCACAGTATTGACACCGCTGGCGGCCACGTCCAGCAAGGCGTCTACCAGTGCGTCGGGCAGCAGATTGACTTCGTCCACATAGAGCACCCCGTTATGGGCGCGCGCCACCAGCCCGGGCGCCAGGCGCACCTGGCCGTCGCGCAAAACGTCTTCCACATTCAGCGTACCTACCAGTTGCTCCAGGCTGGCGGCCAGCGGCAAGGTGACAAAGGGCGCGCCCGGCAACAGCGCGGCCAGCGCGCGGGCCGCAGTGGACTTGGCCGTGCCGCGCGGGCCGCTGATCAGCACACCGCCGATGCCGGGGTCGATGGCGGCCAGTTGCAACGCAAGCTGCAACTGCGGCTGGCCGACCAGCGCGGTGAAGGGAAAAGCCGCGCGGGTGGCGGATTCAAGCGGAATGTCCAGTTCAGGAATGGTCATGGGATGGTTCATGTCAAAGGTCCTTCTCCGTGTTCTTCAAGCCGGCGCTCCAGCGCCAGCAAATGGTCTTCAATGCGCTCGCGGTGGCCGCCCGGCTCTGTCCACAGGCCGCGCTGCATGGCTTCGAGCAGGCGCTCTCCGATGCTGCGCAGGGCGCCGGGGTTGTGCTGTTGCAAAAATGCGCGGTTGGTGTCGTCGTGCAGGTAGGCCTCAGCCACCAGTGCGTACTGGTGGTCGCCGACCACGCCGGTGGTGGCGTCAAAGGCAAACAGGTAGTCCACCGTGGCGGCCATTTCGAACGCGCCCTTGTAGCCATGGCGGCGCACGCCCTCCAGCCACTTCGGGTTGACGGCGCGCGACCGCACCACGCGCGCCACTTCTTCACCCAGCGTGCGGATGCGCGGGGCGCCGGGCACGCTGAAGTCGCCGTGGTACAGCGATGCCGGCGCTCCTGCCAGATGTTCGACCGCCACCGCCATGCCGCCCTGGAACTGGTAGTAGTCGTCCGAATCAAGCACGTCGTGCTCGCGGTTGTCCTGGTTGTGCAGCACGGCGTCCAGGCCGGCCAGGCGCTGCTCAAAGCTGCCGCGCGCCGGTGCGCCGTGCTCGCCCTGGCCATAAGCAAAGGCGCCGGCGCGCAGATAAGCCTGGGCCAGGTCCGCGCCGTCGTTCCAGCGGCCGCTGGCCATGACTTCCTGCAGCCCGGCGCCATAGCCGCCCGGGCGCGGGCCAAACACGCGCCAGGTGGCTTCGCGACGGGCGTCATCCGCACTCAGGCCTTTGGCCTGGGCCTCGGCCGCTTCACGCTGCACGCGCGCGCGGATGGGGTTCACCTCGTCGGGTTCATCTTCTTCGCTGATCGCGGCCACGGCCCGCACAGCGGTGTCGAACAGGTCAATCACATTGGGAAAGGCATCGCGGAAGAAACCCGACACGCGCAGCGTCACATCGACGCGCGGGCGGTTTTTGATCGCCATAGGCAGCACTTCAATATCCACCACACGGCTGCTGCCATCGGCCCACCTGGGCCGCACGCCCAGCAGTGCAAAGGCCTGGGCAATGTCTTCGCCGCCGGTGCGCATGGTGCTGGTGCCCCAGACCGACAGGCCCAGGCAACGCAGCATCTCGCCGTGGTCTTGCAAATGGCGCTCCATCACGCGTTCGGCCGCCGCGGCGCCCATGGCATAGGCGGTCTGCGTGGGCACGGCACGTGTGTCTACCGAGTAGAAGTTGCGCCCAGTGGGCAGCACATCCGGGCGGCCGCGCGACGGCGCACCGCTCGGGCCGGCGGGCACAAACTTGCCCGACAGGCCGCGCAGGCACTGCGCAATCTCTTGCGGGCCGCAGGCGTCCAGGCGCGGGCGCAGCACCTGGCGCATGCGCTGCAGCACCGGAGTGGTGTGCAGCCAGTCGGCAGCATTCCAGGGCGTGTCGGCCACCACATGGTCAGTGACGAGTTGCCGGGCCAGCAGCTCCAGCCGTTCGCGGGTGTGGCCTGCATGGCGCCAGGTCTCAGCACTCATGTCTTGCAACACAGGGGGGAATGGGCCGCTCCAAGGTGCAGCCCATTCCGGGCTCAGCACGCTAAAGCCGTCTACGCCATCCAACATCAAATCTTGAGCCAGTGCCACCAGCAAGCTGCGCTGCCCGGCTGCCGTGCCACCGGGGAAGCGCGCCAGCGCCACCAGCGTATCGATCTGCTGGCGCCCTTGCGGTGAGCTGCCCAGAATGTGCAGGCCATCGCGAATCTGTGATTCCTTGATCTCGCACAGGTAGGCATCCAGCCGCTGCAGCAGCGCGTTGCGTGCGGTCTCGTCGGCGGGTCTGGCAAAACCGAGCTCGGCATGCAAGCCCTCACTGAGCACGCGCTCCAGGATGTCGCCACGCAGGCGCTGCGCGCGGCGCGGGTCCAGCGACAGGGCTTCGTAGTACTCGTCCATCTGCCGCTCGAGCTTTTGCAGCGGGCCATAGGTCTCGGCGCGCGTCAGGGCGGGCATCAGGTGGTCGATGATGACGGCCTGCGTGCGGCGCTTGGCCTGGCTGCCTTCGCCGGGGTCATTGACGATAAACGGGTACAGGTGAGGCAAGGGGCCAAGGATGGCGTCGGGCCAGCAGGCTGCGCCCAGCGCCACGCTTTTGCCCGGCAGCCATTCGAGGTTGCCGTGCTTGCCCACATGCACCACCGCATCCACCGCAAAGCTGCGGCGCAGCCAGAAATAAAACGCCAGATAGTTGTGCGTGGGCACCAGGTCGGCGTCGTGGTAAGTGGCGACCAAATCCAGGTCACGGCCGCGCGCGGGCTGGATGCCGACGAACACATTGCCATAACGATGGCCTGACACCATGAAGCGGCCGCTGCGCACCATGGGGTCCTGTTCGGGTCGGCCCCAGAGCGCGTTCACGGCGTCGCGGCTGGCAGCGTCCAGCTGGTTGAAGTCCTGCAGGTAGTCGGCCATGGCAAGGCTCTGGCCTGCGGGCCTGATGTCGTTGGCGTCCAGGTTGTTGGTGACTCCCGCCACCAGTGCGGCGATCAGGGCATCGCCTCCTGCGGGCAATGCGCCTGTGGCGTAACCGCCGTCCTGCATGGCTTGCAACAAGGCCACGGTGGAGGCTGGCGTGTCCAGGCCGACACCATTGGCCAGGCGCGCATCGTCGTTCGGGTAGTTGGCGAGGATCAATGCAATTCGTTTGCCGGCGTTGGGCTTGGCCCGCAGCGCGCACCAGCGGCGCGCCAGCTCGGCCACAAAGGCCATGCGCTCGGGCTCGTGCTGGTAGCGCACCACGTCCACCTCTGTGCGCTCATCTCGCCAGGCCAGGCCCTTGAAGCTGATGGCGCGTGTGCCGATGCGGCCGTCGACCTCGGGCAGAACGACCTGCATCGCCAAATCACGCGGCGCCAGGCCATGCGGGTCGGCCTGCCACTGCTCTTGCGAGCAGCCGGCGGTGATGAGCTGCAGCACGGGGGCATCGCCGGCCAGCGGGTCCATTTGCGCGCCTTCCACGCT
>JAJKJM010000066.1 GCA_021153985.1 Polaromonas sp. | reverse complement strand
TCGAGGCTGTACTTCTCGAACATCTGCTTGAACTTGTCATAGCTGCCGATGCCGGGCTTCATCATTTTGGTGAGCGGGCCCTGCTCGGTGTGCTCGGGCGCGATCTTGAGGTAGCCGCCCACGTGGTGCGTCACCAGTTCCTTCACGTACTCGGGGCTTTGCACGGCGAGGTCGTAGCGCAGGCCGGAGCTGATGAGGATTTTCTTCACGCCCTTCAAGGCCCGCGCGCGGCGGTACATCTTGATCAGCGGGTTGTGATTGGTATTGAGGTTGGAGCAGATGCCCGGGTACACGCAGGAAGGCTTGCGGCAGGCGGCTTCGATCTCCGGCGACTTGCAGCCTATGCGGTACATATTGGCGGTGGGCCCGCCCAGGTCGGAAATCGCGCCGGTAAAGCCCTTGACGGTGTCGCGGATCGCTTCGATTTCGCGGATCACCGAGTCTTCAGAACGGCTCTGGATGATGCGGCCTTCGTGCTCGGTGATGGAGCAGAAGGTGCAGCCGCCGAAGCAGCCGCGCATGATGTTGACGCTAAAGCGGATCATCTCCCACGCCGGGATCTTGGTGGCGCCGTCGTGGCTGCCGTTTTCGTCGGCGTAGCGCGGGTGCGGCGAGCGCGCATAAGGCAAGTCGAACACGTAGTCCATCTCGGCCGTGGTCAGCGGGATGGGCGGCGGCGTGATCCACACATCGCGCGCCGTGGCGCCGTCGCCGTGGGCCTGCACCAGGGCGCGGGCATTGCCGGGGTTGGTTTCAAGGTGCAGCACGCGGTTGGCGTGGGCGTAGAGCACCGCGTCGCTTTTGACCTGCTCGTACGACGGCAGGCGGATGACGGAACGGTCGCGTGGCGGGACTTTGATCTTGCCCTGCGCGGTGTGGACCGTAGACGGCAAGTTGGGGTTGGCGACGAAGGTCAGCGGCTTGATCGCCGGGTTGGCCTGGCTCCCCCCTCTTATCCCCTCTCCCCCTGGGAGAGGGTTAGGGTGAGGGCTCCCCGCATTGGCCTTCACAGCAGCCTGTGCGCTTGCAGAGGCCTGGAGCGGCTTCGCCGCACCCTCACCCCTGCCCTCTCCCAGGGGGAGAGGGAGTGATCCGTTAGCCTTGGCATCGGCTTCGGCCTTGACCGCCACTTCAGCAGCCTCATCCTCCCGCGCGCAGGTAGCGCCCTGCTCGCGCGCCTGGTCCGAAATCATCAAATACGGATTCACATGCGCCTCGACCCGGCCCGGCGCATCCACGCTGGTGGAGTCGATCTCAAACCAGCCGTTGGCGGTTTCATCGCCAGTGCGGCGGATAAAGGCGGTGCCGCGCACATCGGTGATGCTGGCCACCGGCTCTTTGGCGGCCAGGCGGTGGGCGATTTCGACGATTGCGCGTTCGGCATTGCCGTACAGCAGCAAATCACATTTCGAATCGACCACCACGCTGCGGCGCACTTTGTCAGACCAATAGTCGTAGTGCGCGATGCGGCGCAGCGAGCCTTCAATGCCGCCCAGGATGATGGGCACGTCTTTGTAGGCCTCACGGCAGCGCTGCGAATACACCAGGGCCGCGCGGTCGGGGCGCTTGCCGCCGATGTCGCCGGGGGTGTAGGCGTCGTCGCTGCGGATCTTGTGGTCAGCCGTGTAGCGGTTGATCATCGAGTCCATGTTGCCGGCGGTGACGCCGAAGAACAGGTTCGGTTTGCCCAGCACACGGAAAGGGTCGGCGCTTTGCCACTCAGGCTGGGCGATGATGCCGACGCGAAAGCCTTGCGCCTCCAGCATGCGGCCGATCACGGCCATGCCGAAGCTGGGGTGGTCTACGTACGCATCGCCCGTGACCACGATGATGTCGCAGCGGTCCCAGCCGAGCGCGTCCATTTCGGCCCGGCTGGTGGGCAAAAATTTGGCCGTGCCGAAGCGGGCCGCCCAGTACTTGCGGTAACTGGTGAGCGGCTTGGCGGCGCGCGTAAAAAAGGAGACGTCGACAGGGGCGTTCATGGGTTTGAGGTAACCCTCTTGGGTAACCCTCCATTGTAAGGTTTACCCTGAGTTTTGCCTCTTTATTCGGCATTTAAGCCCTACAAAAGGCAGATTACGTGGTTTCTGCGGGCGATCAACGTCCCGTAGAACCGCAATCGGCCCGATCGATGCCGATCAGCCGTGGATCTGGCGGCTGTCCGGCGGCGCCTGGTCGCGCTCATTCAGGCCGTAATCACGCAGCACATGAGCCACACGCAGGCGGTAGTCTTCAAATACACCGTCGCGCCCGCAGGTTTGCGCTTTGCGGTGCGACTCCAGCCGGCGCCATTCGAGCACGGCCGCTTCGTCCCTGAAGAACGACAGCGAGAGCAGTTTGCCCGGGTTGCTCAGGCTCTGGAAACGCTCGATGGAGATAAAGCCGTCGATCTTCTCCAGCTGGGGCTTGAGCGCCGCAGCGATGTCGAGGTAGGTCTGCTTGTTGCCTTCAGAAGGCTGGACTTCAAAAATGATGGCGATCATGGCGGGCTTTTCTTGGGTGAGGCAATGGTTGGGATGGTGGCATCAATCGACAAACACCGGAATCCGGGCATTCATGGAGGGCCGGTAGTGCCAGCTGAAAGAGGAAACCGCCTGCAGCCGGCCAGACACCAGCAAGGCCCTGATCGCCGCCGCCGCGATTTCGCAAGCCAGCGCCTGGCCCGGGCATTGGTGCGCACCGTGGCCAAAGCCGGGGACATCACGGTCAACGCGGTCCAGTAAAAATTCATCCGGCCGGGCGTTGCACAAAGGGTCGCGCCCGGCGGCAGCCAGCACCAGCAGCGCCACATCGCCCGCCTGCAATGAAACGCCTGCCGCCTGCGTGGCCTCGGCCACAAAGCGGCGCGTGTTGTGGATGGACGGGTCGAACCGGCTGACCTCATTGACCATCTGGAGCAGCTGGCCGGGTTCGCGGCCCATCGCCTGCAGCAACGCCGGTTGCATGGCCAGGGCGACGATGCCGTTGCCGATCAGGCCCGCCGTCGCTTCATAGGTTTGCGACAGCAAGCCGACCGCGTTGGCCAGCAAGGCGTTTGCGTCGTGCCAACCCACTTGCGCCGCTTCATGCTGCAAACGCGCCAGCGCGCTGCCGGGATTTGCATTGGCATCCCGAACCAGTTCAGCGAACCGCGCCAGCAAGGCTGATGCCGCGCCGGCAGATGCCGCCAGTTGCGCCGGTGTGCTGACAGGCGACAGGCAGGCTACAAAGTCAGCCATCCAGCGCGCCACCTGGGGCAGCTCGTCCTCGGCAAAGCCCAGCATGTCGGCCACAGCCATCACCGGTACTTCAAACGCCCAGCGCGACAGGGCCGCGCCGCGCAATGGCCCCTGCCCTGCTTTCTCCGCCTGCATGGCAGCCAATGCTTCTGTGCGGGTTTGAACACGGCCGAGGTCCACACCGGCCAGAAAGCGCCGCAAGGCCAGCTTGGGCGCATCGTGCCGCACCCCTTCGTTCATGCGCACCAGGTGGCCAAACACCTCCCCGGCGGCTGAGCCAACGAGGGCGTTTGGCACCGGCTCCGCCGGCGGGCGCACATGGCAAGCGGGGTTGGCGAGCACCGCTTTCACGCTGGCTGCGCTGCTGGCAATCCACAGCTTGCGCGGCGCGTCAAACACCAGTGCAGGGCCCGCGACCAGCGATGCGTAATACGGATAGGGGTCGCGGTGGGCGGACGCCGCCAGAATGTGCCCGGGATGGGAATGTGGTGTTTCGCGGGGTATCAGATCGGGTTTCATAACGGCCATTTTTGCCTGAAACAACGTGCTGACGCTTCGCCCGCGGACGAAGCATGTGCGGCCGCCGAACCGCCGGATTAACCCCGGGCAGGCGCCCGCTTAAGCATCAAATCGGCCCCTGGCCCTTTATGGACATAGGCTAGCAGCTACCAAATCAATAGCAAAGCAGTTTCAGGCCCAGCCTTTCAGCGGGCCGCAGCCTGCGCGCGCGCCGGCAGCACCTGGCCCCGGCAATCGCCAAAGCCGATGCGCCTGAAGCCGCTGCGCTCGCAGGAGGCACGCAAGATGACCGCGTCGCCGTCTTCCAGAAAGGTGCGCGTTTCGCCGTTGGCCAGCGTCAGCACCTTCTTGCCGCCCAGGCTCAGCTCCAGCAGCGAACCGGCCTGCTCAGGCTTGGGGCCCGACAGCGTGCCCGAACCCAGCAAATCGCCGGGCTGCAGGTTGCAACCATTCACCGTGTGATGCGTGAGCATTTGCGCGACCGTCCAGTAGGCGTCGAGGAAATTCGATTGCGACAGCCGCTCGGGGCCCTGGCCCTTGTCACGCATGGCTTGCGTTTCCAGCCAGACTTCCAGCGCCACGCCGATGCCGCCCTGATTGCGGTTGGCGGGCGAGTCGAGGTAGGGCAAAGGCTGCGGGTCGCTTTCGGGGTGCGCAAACGGCGCACGAAACGGCGCCAGCGCTTCCAGGGTCACGATCCACGGCGAAATGGTGCTGGCAAAGTTCTTGGCCAGGAAAGGCCCGAGCGGCTGGTATTCCCAGGCCTGTACGTCGCGCGCCGACCAGTCATTGAGCAGCACCATGCCAAACGCGTGCGCTTCGGCCTGCTCCATGCCGATGGGCTCGCCCAGTGCATTGCCCTGCCCCACCAGCACGCCCAGCTCCAGCTCGTAGTCCAGCCGGTGGCTGGGCCGCAAGACCGGCACCTCTTCGTTCGGTCCTTTGGTCTGGCCCAAGGGGCGGTGAAAAGCTTGGCCGCTCACACCAATGGACGATGCCCGGCCGTGGTAGCCGATAGGCACCCACTTGTAGTTGGGCAGCAGCGGTGCGTCGGGGCGAAACAGCTTGCCGACGGTGGTGGCGTGGTGGATGCCGGTGTAGAAATCGGTGTAATCGCCGATGCGGCAAGGCAGGTGCAGGGTGACCGCATCCTGGCCTGACAAAAAGCCTTTCCACTCGCCCTGCTTCGTGCTGCCTTCAGACAGGCCTTGCGAGATCGCCGCACGGAGCGCGCTCAGCACCTGCGGGCTTTGTGCCATCAGCTCGTTCATGTCGGCGGTATTGACCAGCCCGGTCGCACGCAAATCCAGCACCTGGTCGCCAATGGCCACGCCGATCTTGCGTGCGCCCTGCGGCCCTTCGCTGTAGCTGCCAAACGGCAGGTTCTGGATCGGGAAATCCGTCTCTGCGCCATTGGCAGATGCGACCCAGCTGCGCAGCTTCGGATCGTGGGTGGCGTTGAGTAACTCGTTCATGCGCATCAGCCTTTGAATTGGTCCTTGAGTCCGGCCCAGCAGTTGCTGTAGCCGGCATCCAGCGCCCCGCCCTCCAGCGCATAAGCCGTGGGAATAAAGCGGTAGCGGCTTTCAAACATGAAGGCCAACGTGTTGTCCAGCTTGTGCGGCGCCAGCGGGGCGTTGCTGGCTTTTTCAAAAGCCTCGGTGTCGGGGCCGTGCGGCACCATGCAGTTGTGCAGCGATGCGCCGCCGGGCTTGAAGCCCTCGGGCTTGGCGTCGTACTGGCCGTACACCAGGCCCATGAACTCGCTCATGAGGCTGCGGTGATACCACGGCGGGCGGAAGGTGTTCTCGGCCACCAGCCAGCGCGGCGGAAAGATCACGAAGTCGCAGTTGGCCGTGCCCGGGGTGTCAGACGGCGAGGTCAGCACGGTGAAGATGGAGGGGTCCGGATGGTCGTAGCTGATGGAGCCTATCGTCATGAAATGTGCGGTGTCGTATTTGTAGGGCACCAGGTTGCCATGCCACGCGACCACGTTGAAAGGACTGGCCGGCTGCGAGGCAGACCACAGGCGGCCACCGAATTTTTTGACGATTTCAAAACCATCCTCAGTCGCCGGAGTGCTGTCGAACGCCGCCGTGGGCGCCAGGAAATCGCGCGCATTGGCCAGACCGTTGGAGCCGATGGGCCCAAGCTCCGGCAGGCGAAAGTGAGCGCCGTAGTTTTCACAGATGTAGCCGCGCGACGCGCCGTCAGGCAGGGCCACGCTGAAAGCCATGCCGCGCGGCACCACGGCGACTTCGCCGGGCTTTACATCCAGAATGCCCAGCTCGGTTGTCAGCACCACACGGCCCTGCTGCGGCACCAGCAGCATCTCGCCGTCGGCATTGACCAGCGCGCGCCGCTGCATGGACCGGTTGGCGACATACATGTGCGCGGCCATGCCCGTCTGCGCCTCAGCGTCGCCGTTGGCTGCCACGGTGCGCATGCCGTCTACAAAATCCAGCGGCTCCGAAGGGATGGCGAAGGGATTCCAGCGCAGCGGGTCGGGCGGCACGGCCACGCCGCCGCCGGCGCCTGTCGTCCACTGCGGCTGGGCATAGGGCTGGTAGCCGCCGGCCACCACAGAGGGCTGGCGGCGGTACATCCAGGTACGGCGGTTTTCGGCGCGCGGTGCGGTAAAGGCGGTGCCTGAAATCAACTCGGTGTAGAGGTCGTGCGGCGCGCGCTGCGGGCTGTTGCGGCCTTCGGGCAATGCGCCGGCTACGGCTTCGCTGGCAAATTCATTGCCGAAGCCGGACTGGTAGCGCAAGGTGCTGGTGGAAGTGTTGGTGGTCATGGAAGTTTCTCCCGGTCTCAAATAGTCAGTTTTCAAAGGCGCGGCGCCATCACTCTTCGGCGTCATCGGATTCATCGCCGCCGGCCCTGGCTTTTTCGATCAGCCTGTCGAAAAAATCACTGAGCTGCGCGCGCTCGGCCTCGCTCAGCACGCCAAAAATATCCTGGTTGCGCTGCCCCACCACTTGCATGGCGCGCTGCCAGGCTTTCTTGCCTTTGGGGGTCATCGTCAGCACCACGCCGCGCCCGTCCGTCGGGCTGGCAGCCTTGACGACCAGGCCCTGGTCGACCAGCGACTGAGCGGCGCGGCTGGCCTGGCCTTTGTTGAGATTGGCTTTTTGCGCGAGGTCGTTGACCGACAGCGGCGCGAAGGTGCCCACGGCCGTGAGGCAGCGGCCGTCGCTCATCGAGAGCCCGGCATCGGCCACATAGGCACGCTGGCTTTCAATGTCCGTCAGCTTGTGCAGCAGATGCAGGCGGTAGGTCAGGGTTCTGTCGAGCTTGATCATGTCGGTCTTACCTTGATGGCGGGAACTCCATTTTCAGGCCACTCAGTCGAGTTTGATGCCGCTGGCGCGTATCACCTGCGCCCATTTTTCGCGCTCGGCCTTGGCATAGCTCGCCATCTGCGCCGGCGTGCTGGGGGTGGGTTCCAGTCCCAGCACCTGGAAGCGCGCCTTGACCGGCGTGGAGTTCAGTGCGTCCACCAGCGCCTTGTTCAATTTTGCGATCACAGCGTCCGGCGTGCCGGCAGGCGCGGCCAGGCCCTGCCAGGCGTAGGCTTCAAAACCCTTGAGGCCCTGCTCATCCAGCGTGGGGATGGTCTCGAAATTCTTCACGCGCTGCGGGCTGGCGATGGCAATGGCGCGCAGGCGCCCGGCATTGATAAAGCCCATGCCGCTCGCAGTATCGACAAACATGAAAGGCACTTGCCCACCCGCCACGTCCTGCACGGCCGGCGCGGCGCCGCGGTAAGGCACGTGGACCAGGTTGATGCCGGTCTTGCCGCGGAACAGCTCGGTGGCCAAGTGGTGCGGACTGCCGGCGCCCGGCGTGGCGTAACTCACGCCGCCCTTCTGCGTCTTGGCCCAGGCCGTGAACTCGGCCAGGTTCTTGGCAGGCACCGCCGGGTTGACGACCAGGATCATCGGAAAGCGCGCCAGCAGGCCGATAGGCGCCAGGTCTTTTTCGGCGCTGTAGTTGAGCTTGGTGTAGAGCGCCGGATTGGCGGCCAGCGTGGCGGTGTCGCCCGTCAGCACGGTGTAGCCGTCGGGCTTGGCATGGGCCACGTATTCGGCGCCTATGTTGGTGGCGGCGCCCGGCTTGTTGTTGATGATGAGCGGATGGCCCAGCGCCTGGCCCATGGCTTCGGTCAGCGCGCGGGCCACCACGTCAGAGCCGCCGCCTGCCGGATATGGCACGACCCATTCGATGGGCCGTGTGGGATACGTCTGCGCGGAGGCAACCGCGGCAGTGAGCGCGAGTACGGGTACTGCCAGGACAGTAAACAGGCAGCGAAGGGAAGCGGGAAGGCGGTGCATGGTGTCTCCGGAATGAATAAGTTATTGGAAAGGGAAAAACGGAATCGGAATCAGATGCCTGTCAGGCGCTCGGCCTGGGCGATCAGCGCCAGGGTTTCGTCAACATCGTCTTGACGGCTCAGCAGCGCGAGCGCCAGCGTTGCCAGGAACAGCGGGGTCTTCGCCTCGCCAACGCGGGCAGTTGCTTCGGCGAGTGCGGTGTAGGCCTGGTCGAGGCCGCCGGTTTGCGCAAGAGTCGGGTTCATGGTTGCCTCTCCGGATTCATCAGGACACGTGGGCCGCGCCGGCGGCAAGCTGTTGCTGGAAGGGCTTCAGGGCAGCGGCGATGTCCGCCGCCGAAGCCGCCTTCCAGCGGCCCATCAGGTAGCCGTCGGGCCGCACCAGGAAGGCTGAGCCTTCGGTTGCGCCGTAGCGTTCGCGGGCCTGTCCGAGCTCATCGGCAAGCCTGTTCGCTGCGGGTTCGTTTTGGCTGGCGATCGCAATCACCTTGACGGACGCGGGACCGTCCTGTCCGGCCGCCGCCAGAGCGGCAATGTCTTTCGGCGGCTCGCCCTTCGCGCTGAAATGCAGCAGCACAAAACCTGCGCCAAAGCATGACGTGAGGTGAACATCGCCCGCCACACCGCGCAGCCTAGCTTCAGGTGCCGGCATGCCGGCACGCGCACCGGCGGCAAAGGCGCTTTCATGCGCCGCCAGGTTCAGCGGCGAACCTGCATATTCCACCGGCATGGACTGGCGCGGGTTCAGCAGCGAGGCCACTGCCGCGTCCTCGGTCGCCAGGCGCAGCGCCGCTTCGCGCAGCAGCCTGAAGCCGTGGTTGGGCGGCGCCATGAACTCGGTGCTCTTGGCGCCGTAGACGATGTTCTCTCGCGTGGCCTGCACGCGTTCGCTCGAATAACTGTCGAGCAAAGACTCAGCGGCACGGCCTTGCTGCACCAGTGCCAGTTTCCAAGCCAGGTTGCCCGCATCGTCCAGGCCCGAATTGAGCCCGCGCACACCGAAGATGGGCACCAGGTGGCCCGCATCGCCGGCGAACAGCACACGGCCGTGGCGGTAGCTGGGCAGCGTCAGGCATTTGGCGTTATAGATTGAAATCCACAGCGGTTCCCAGGGCTGGTCCTCGCCGATCATGGACAGGTGGCTTTGCACGCGCGGCAGCACATTTTCGGGCTTGACGGCCTCAACCGGGTCCTCGTCGTCGCGGATCTGGTAGTCGATGCGCCAGACGTCGTCGGGCTGGCGGTGCATCAGGATGGTGGAGCCGGGATTGGACGGCGGATCGAACCAGGCCAGGCGCTCGACGGCGCGGCGGGTTTTCTGCACCACGTCGACGATCACGTAGCGGCCCTCGTATTGCGTGCCTTC
>JAJKJM010000065.1 GCA_021153985.1 Polaromonas sp. | reverse complement strand
TCGCCTTCGGCGATGTGCTCGTACTCGCCCAGAATCACGGAGCCGACGGAGTCGCGCTCAAGATTCAGCGCCAGGCCGTAGGTGGGAGTGCCGTCGGCGGTTGCGGGGAATTCCAGCATCTCGCCCTGCATCACATCGGACAAGCCGTGGATACGGACGATACCGTCGGTCACGGACACCACGGTGCCCTGGTTACGAATGTCGCTGCTACCGGCCAGGCCTTCGATGCGGCTCTTGATCAGTTCAGAAATTTCTGCGGGATTGAGTTGCATGACTCTTTCCTTCTTTCTATGTTGTTGGCTAAAAACCTGTAATGGCGCCTGGGCACCGGGCTCAGGAAATCAGCGCCACTTTCATTTGCTCTAAACGGGCTTTCACCGAGGTGTCCAGCACCTCGTCACCCACCACGACTCGTACGCCCCCAATCAGGGCCGGCTCCAGCTCAACCTGAAGGTTGAGCTTCTTGCCAAAGCGCTTTTCCAGCGTCGCCGACAGGTCGGCCAGCGCCGCACCGTCCAGCGCGAAAGCGCTGTAAACGGTCGCATCGGACGAGCCACTTTGCGCATTTTTCAGGGTGCGGAACTGCGCGGCGATTTCCGGCAGCACGCTCAGGCGGCCGTTGTCGATCACCGTACGCAGGAAGTTCTTCGCGGCATCCGGCAGCTTCGTCTTGGCAACGCCTGAAATCACGTCGAACGCCTGTGCCGAAGTCACGCCGGGGTTACCGGCGAACTGCTGCAGCTGCGCATTCGCAGCAATGGCGGCCAGCTCATCGAGCCAGACGGCGGTGCCGCCCAGGTCGGAGCCGGAGGCCTTGAACAGGGCCTCGGCGTAAGGACGGGCAATGGTGGCTAGTTCGGCCATAGTGATGCTCGCTTAGAGTTCGGTCTTCAGGCGGCCCAGCAAGTCGGCATGCACGCTGGCATTGACTTCCTTGCGCAGAATCTGCTCGGCGCCCTTGACGGCCAGCGCGGCAACCTGCTCACGCAGGGTTTCGCGAGCCTTGACGGACTGCTGCTCGGCTTCCACCTTGGCGGCAGCAATGATCTTGCTGCCTTCTTCGGTTGCCCGGGCCTTGGCTTCTTCAACCAGGGCCTGGCCCCTGCGCTCGGCTTCAGCCAGGCGCACGGCCGCTTCGTTGCGCGACTTGGCCAGTTCTTCCTCTACGCGCTTGTTGGCGACGGAGAGTTCAGACTTGGCTTTATCGGCAGCAGCAAGGCCGTCAGCGATTTTTTGCGCACGCGCGTCCAGGGCCGCCGCGATGGGTGGCCACACAAATTTCATCGTGAACCCGACCAAAATCAGGAACACGATCATCTGGACAATAAGGGTACCGGTAATGCTCACTGCTCATCCTTTCCCTTGGGGCCCAGCCAATAGCCGGCCCGAAGGAATGACATTCTTGGGACTTTGATGATTGCTTACTTAGGCAGGTTGGCGATTTGCGCCAGGAATGGGTTGGCAGTGGCAAACCACAGCGCAATACCCGTACCGATAATGAAAGCCGCGTCGATCAGACCGGCCAACAGGAACATCTTGGTCTGCAGTTCGCCCATCAGCTCAGGCTGGCGTGCAGCTGCTTCGAGGTATTTGCTGCCCATGATGCCGATGCCGATACATGCACCGACAGCGCCGAGACCGATGATGAGGCCGGCGGCCAGAGCGACAAAACTAATAACTTCCATGATGACTCCTTAGGACTTGGTTACGAGAGAAAAAGAAAACGAAACGGGATGACTTGTTTGTTGGCTGATCAGTGGTGATCGTGCGCCTGGCCGATGTACACCAGGGTCAGCATCATGAACACAAACGCTTGCAGCGTGATGATCAGGATGTGGAAAATCGCCCAGGCCGAGCCTGCGATGATGTGGCCGATGGCCAGTGCAATGCCGGTGCCCAGCGAAACGGAGGCGAAAGCGCCACCCATCAGGGCGATCAGCAGGAAGATCAGTTCGCCGGCATACATATTGCCGAACAGCCGCATGCCGTGCGAAACGGTCTTGGCGACGAACTCAATCATCTGCATGAGGAAGTTGAAGGGGTAAAGCGCCCAGTGGTTGCCGAAAGGCGCTGTGAACAGCTCGTGAACCCAGCCGCCAGCGCCCTTGATCTTGACGTTGTAAACCAGGCAGGTGATCAGCACGCCGAGCGACAGGCCCATGGTGACGGACAGGTCGGCGGTCGGCACGGAGCGCATGTAGGCATGGTGTGGATCATGGCCGGCAGCGCCATACACAGCAGCCCAGATAGCGGGCAACAGATCAACGGGCAGCAAGTCCATCGCATTGAGCAGGAAAATCCACACGAACACTGTCAGGGCCAACGGAGCGACAAGCTTGCGGCTCTGGGCGTTGTGCACGATGCCCTTGGCTTGCGCGTCGACCATTTCGACCAGAATTTCGACGGCAGCCTGGAAGCGGCCGGGAACGCCGGAAGTAGCTTTGCGCGCGGCTTTCCAGAGAAAGAAGCAGCCGATCACGCCCAGCAAAATGCTGAAAATCGTCGAATCGATGTTGATGACGCTCAGATCGAACGGGCCAACCAGTTCTTTATTGCGCCAATGCGTCAAGTGGTGAACGATGTATTCACCAGCGGTCTGACCACCATGTCCAGCAGCATTCTCAGCAGCCATTTATTGCTCGCCTCAAAGTTTATTGCGCCTGGCTGCGAACATTAACGCGAGCCAGGACACTTTCATTGTCACCACCAGGCCGACCAGCATTGCCGGCCAACTCAGCATCGAAACCAGCCTCGGAGCGGCAAAAAGCATTGCCACCGTCAAGGCGATCTTGACCATTTCCCACAAGAAGAACCCCATCACCGCAGTGCCGGGGTTCATCGACCAAACCTTGCCGGTCAATCCGCGCGCAAACAGCGCCGCCGGAATCACCACCGCCAGCGCCCCGTAGAGAGCCGACCAACCTACCGATTGCCGTCCCGTCAGGGCCCAGGCGACACATGCCACCACAATTCCGGCCACCAACTGCCCCGCTAACACCGACCAGGGCGACACCTGGGGACTCGCTTCACGAAGCTTTTGGGCTTCTTCGCGGGTCAGGGTCTTGAAACTTTCTTCCTGTGCCTCAAACTCATCTGTAACAGCGGGGCGTCCCGGTGTCGTCGCTGAATTCTCAGAATTTCCCATTTTGGTCATCACAAATTACGGGAAAGTTACAGGGGCCGTTATCAGCAAAGCCCTTGATTATACGTAGAAACCCCCGCCCATCCGCAAAATCCCGGGTTTGGTGCCGGATTAGGGGTGTTTGGCATTTTCAGTCGGCAACGCAAAGGGGGTGGTTCACAATCACCGCTGAAGGCGTCCCAAATGCGGGATGCCCGTCACAAAGCACCCACCGAAAGAAGCCATGCACGCCCTGATGAAATTCCTGCACATTGCCGCCGCCGTCACCTGGCTGGGCGGCGCGGCTTTCATGTTGTTTGCATTGAGGCCGGCACTGGCAGCGGGGCAACTTGCGCCGCCGCAACGCCTGCCGCTGATCGTGCATGTCATGACACGCTTTTTCGCGCTGGTCTGGGCATCCATCGCCATCCTCTTGTTGACCGGCCTGGCCATGCTGCTGGCGGTCGGCATGAAAAACGCGCCCACCGGCTGGCACCTGATGTTCGGCATCGGGCTCTTGATGTTCGCGCTGTTCGGCCATCTTTATTTCGGCCCTTTTCGCCGGCTCAAGCTGGCCGTCTCCGCATCCGACTGGCCTGAAGGCGGCCGCCGCGTCGGGCAGATCGCCACCCTGGCCCTCGCCAATCTCCTATTAGGCGCGCTGGCCATTGCAGGCGTCGTCTTCCTGAAGTGAAGCCTTGGGCGCCCGTGCCGCATCCATGCGTGCAAGCATCCTTTTCAGCAGCCTGCTCTTTTTGGCGGGAGGCTGTTCATCCGTGAACCCTTATTACGACCCCGCCAAGCCGCACCACACCCGCGAAGGCTTCCAGAACAACTACACCGCCTCGGTCAACCAGGGCTTTGGCGCGCTGATGCGCTGGCAATTTGAAAAACGCCAGCAAGGCCTTCCCAAGCCGCCCGCATCACCCATCCCCCAGCAAGCGCCTGACCTCAAAGCCGTACAGGCTTACGCCCCGGCCCATGCTGCGGCTTTTGCAGCGCTGGGTACGGCAGGGCCCCGTCCCGCCATCACCTGGATAGGCCACGCCACCATGCTGGTGCAAGCCGGCGGGCTCAATGTGCTGACCGACCCGGTGTTCTCACAGCGGGCCAGCCCTGTGCAGTTCATCGGCCCGTCGCGCGCTCAGCCGCCCGGCATCGCGCTGGCAGATTTGCCGGTGATCGACGTCGTGGTCGTGTCACACAACCACTACGACCACCTGGACACCGACTCCGTGCAAGCCATCGCCGCACGCTCCGCCGCGGCCGGCCGCCCCACCCTGTTCCTGGTGCCGCTGGGCGTCAAATCCTGGTTTGCCAGCCGCGGCATTACGCATGTCGTCGAGATGGACTGGTGGGACAGCCACGTTTATCGCGGCGTTGAATTCAACTTCACCCCGGTGCAGCACTGGTCGGCGCGCAGCTTCGGCGACCGCAGCCAGACGCTCTGGGGTGGTTACGCCGTATTCGCACCCGACCTTCATTGGTATTTCAGCGGCGACACCGGTTATTCCAAAGACTTTGCCGACACCCGTGCGCGCTTTGCCAATCGGCAGGCAGCCAGCCAAGGCGGAGGGTTTGACCTGGCCCTGATTGCCGTGGGCGCCTATGAGCCGCGCTGGTTCATGTCAGGCCAGCACCTCAATCCGGCAGAGGCCGTGCAAATCCACCAGGACCTGGGCGCAAAGCGCAGTGTCGGCGTGCACTGGGGCACTTTCGAGCTGACCGACGAGCCGCTGGACCAGCCGCCGCAAGACCTGGCCGCCGCCCGCGCAGCCAAAGGCCTGAAAGACGACGACTTCAGCGTCATGGCCGTGGGGGAAACCCGCTTTTTACCGGCCAGGCCTGCCCCATGAAGGCACGCCGCAAGAAACGCGAGCCGGGCGAAGCGCACTGGACCGACCGCATCAAGGCGTCGATACCCAGCCGCGAAGTGCTGGCAGCCAACCCATGGCTCAGGCCGGTTGCACACCGGCTGCTCGACCCCAAACTGTGGCGCCTGCAGCACGAGGCCGTGGCACGCGGCGCGGCCATCGGCATCTTCTGGGCCTTCGCCCTTCCCTTCGCCCAAATCGTGGCGGCCGCCGCCCACAGTGTCTGGTGGCGCGCCAACATTCCCGTGGCCGTCGGCATCACCTTCATTACCAACCCCTTCACCGTGGGCTTCTGGCTCTGGCTGGCCTACCAGGTCGGCGGCCTGATCCTCGATTCGCCGCCGCCGGTATCCATTTCTGAAAGTGCGGGCATGGTGGCCTGGCTGGCCTCTTTCGGCGGGCCTGCCATACTGGGCATGGGC
Organism: Polaromonas sp.; assembly: GCA_021153985.1. Classification (GTDB taxonomy): domain Bacteria; phylum Pseudomonadota; class Gammaproteobacteria; order Burkholderiales; family Burkholderiaceae_C; genus Polaromonas. The sequence continues at coordinate 26,184 of JAJKJM010000065.1, read as the reverse complement.
ATTTTTGCCGTGGCCGGCTCGGTCAGCGCCTACTTCCTCGTCAAGCTGGCCTGGCGCCTGCGCATCTGGTTCAAGCGGCGTCGCCGAAGCCGCTGAACATTCAGGCCCGTTCCCAGAAAGTCACGCAACATCCATTACGCAGTCCTTCATTTCTTCTATCAAACTTCACCATGACAACGCCTCTCGCCAGCGCCCTTCCCGACACCCCCTGCTACCTCAATGGCGAATTCACGCCACTGCGAGACGCCAAGATCAGCGTGATGGACCGCGGCTTCATCTTCGGCGACGGCATCTATGAAGTGGTGCCGGCCTATGCAGGCAAGCCGTTTCGCTTCGAGCAGCACATGGCGCGGCTGGAGCGCAGCCTCACCGAACTGCGCATCACCAACCCGCTGAGCCGGGCCGAGTGGCTGGATATTGCTCTTAAATTGATAGCTGCTTGCGCAAAAGCCACGGGAGCTCCAGCCGAAAAAGGCAATCAGCTTGTCTACATCCAGATCACCCGCGGCGTGGCCATGCGCGACCACCCCATGCTGCCGGGCCTCACCCCCACCGTGTTCGTCATGTGCAACCCGATGAAGCTGCCCGGCGACGCCGCGCGCGAAAAAGGCGTGGCCTGCGTCACGGCCGACGACTTCCGTTGGGAAAAGGCCCACATCAAAAGCACCAGCCTGTTGGGCGCGGTGTTTTCGCGCCAGATCAGCGTTGACGCCGGCGCGGTCGAGACCGTGATGTTCCGCGGCGACTACCTGAGTGAAGCTTCTTCCAGCAATGTCTGGATCGTGAAAAACGGAAAAGTGCTAGGGACGCTCAAGGACAACCTGGTGCTGGAAGGCATACGCTTTGGCCTGATCGAAGAAATGTGCCAGGCGGCAGGCATCCCGTTCGAGCTGCGCCGCATCACGCGCGCCGAGGTGCTGGCCGCCGATGAAATCATGCTGTCGTCAGCCACCAAAGAGGTGCTGCCGGTAACCCTGCTGGACGGCCAGCCGGTCGGCCATGGGCTGGAAAAAGGCAAACCTGGCCCCATTTATGCAAAGCTGTACGCTGAATACCAGCGTGCCAAACAGGCCTGAAAGGACCGCTTGCCATGACGACTTCCCCCGACCTCCCGAAAACGAAAATCATCGGTGTTCCCGGCACCGAGCCATCGCGCCAGGAGTCGCTGATCGAATACCCGTCGCAGTTCCCCATCAAGGTCATGGGGCAAAAAGTTGACGGGCTGGTTGCCGCCATCACCTCGGTCGCGCACCAGTTCGATCCGGCTTTTGACGCCTCCACCATCGAGCTGCGCGAAAGCAAGGGCGGCAACTACCTGGGCGTGACCATCACCGTCACAGCCACCAGCCGCGAGCAGCTTGACGAGCTCTACCGCACGCTGTCGACGCACCCGATGGTCAAAGTCGTCCTCTAAATCCAGCAGGACCGGAAAGCGCCGCCATGCAGGCTGAAACACGCACATTAGGCCGGGTCGACTACCTGCCCACCTATGAAGCCATGCAAGCTTTCACGGCGGCGCGCAGCGCCGGTGTTTCAAGCGAAATCGGCCTGCAGCCCATACAGGACATAGGCGACCAGCTATGGATTTGTGAGCATCCGCCGGTTTACACCCAGGGGTTGGCGGGCAAAAGCGACCACGTCCTGAACCCCGGCAGCATCCCGGTGGTGCAGACCAACCGTGGCGGCCAGGTGACTTACCACGGCCCTGGCCAGGTGGTAGCCTACCCGCTCATCGACCTGAAGCGCGCCGGCTATTACGTCAAGGAATACGTCTACCGGATTGAAGAAGCCGTCATCAAGACCCTGGCGCATTTCGGCGTCACCGGGCACCGGGTGGCCGGCTCGCCCGGCATTTATGTGCGGCTGGACGACCCGGCCTCCCATGCGGCCTTGACCGGGCCAGTGAACCCGGTAGACCCCTTCCGCGGCCTGGGCAAAATCGCCGCTTTGGGCATCAAAGTCAGCCGGCATTGCACCTACCACGGCGTAGCGCTGAACGTGGCGATGGACCTGGAACCCTTCTCGCGCATCAACCCCTGCGGGTATGTGGGGCTGAAAACCACAGACCTTTCTACAATCGGGGTATCGGCAAGCTGGCAGGAAGCCGCAGATGTGCTGGGCCGCAAGCTCGTCACCTACCTGGCGCCCTGAGCACATTCCTTCAAAGAAATACACCATGAGCACCCCAGAAGTCGTTCGCGACATCCAGAGCCAAGAAGACTACAACCCGCTGGCCAAACAAAAGGCGGCGGCCAAGCTGTCGCGCATCCCCGTCAAGGTGGTGCAGGGCGAAATGCTCAAAAAGCCCGACTGGATCCGCGTCAAAGCCGGCAGCCCGACCACGCGCTTCTATGAGATCAAGCAGATCCTGCGCGAGAACAAGCTCAACACGGTGTGCGAAGAAGCCAGCTGCCCCAACATCGGCGAATGCTTCGGCAAGGGCACGGCGACCTTCATGATCATGGGCGACAAGTGCACCCGCCGCTGCCCGTTTTGCGACGTGGGCCACGGCCGGCCCGACCCGCTGGACGTGAACGAGCCGCTGAACCTGGCCAAAACCATCGCGGCCCTGAAGCTGAAATACGTCGTGATCACCAGCGTGGATCGCGACGACCTGCGCGACGGCGGCAGCGGCCACTTTGTGGAATGCATTCAAAAGATTCGCGAGCTCTCGCCCGCCACCACAATTGAAATCCTGGTGCCCGACTTCCGCGGCCGCGACGACCGTGCGCTCGAAATCCTGAAGGCCGCGCCGCCCGATGTGATGAACCACAACCTCGAAACCGCGCCGCGCCTCTATAAAGAAGCCCGCCCCGGCAGCGACTACCAGTTCAGCCTGAACCTGCTCAAGAAGTTCAAGGCCCTGCACCCCGGCGTGCCGACCAAGAGCGGCATCATGGTCGGCCTGGGCGAAACCGACGAGGAAATCTTGCAGGTCATGCGCGACATGCGCGCGCACAACATCGACATGCTGACCATCGGCCAGTACCTCGCGCCTTCCACCAGCCACCTGCCGGTGCGCCGCTACGTGCACCCCGACACCTTCAAGATGTTTGAAGAAGAGGCCTACAAAATGGGCTTCACCCACGCCGCCGTCGGCGCCATGGTGCGCAGCAGCTACCACGCCGACCAGCAGGCCCACGCCGCGGGCGTAGCCGACAAGGCAGACGCGGCCACCGCCGCCCTTTGACTTTCGCGTGATGCACGCGTCGCCAAGCTCCCTGTCGCTGCGCCACTACGGCGCGTCGCACGGCAGCCATGCGCATGAGCACTTCCAGGTGTTGCTCGGCCTCGAAGGCGTACTCGAACTCGAAGTACACGGCCGCGGGCGCCGCATCGCGGCTGGCCAGGGCTGCGTGATCGCGCCCGGTGAACACCACGACTTTGAATCGCGTGACGGCAGCCGCTGCCTGGTGCTGGACACTCCGCACGCAGCCTGGGCCCGCTGCGCATATGACCCGGCTAGAACCGCGCAGGCCTTGGCGCTCGGCAACTACCTCGCCCATGCTTTGCAGGAACGAGGCAGCCTGGCGCAACACTATGGCCCGGCTTTACTGCTGGAAGCCTGGCAATCGCAGTCGCAGACCTCAGCGCCAGCACGTTACCAGCGCCCCATCCATTGGGAACAGCTGGCAACATGGACGCAGCAACGCCTGCACGAACCGCTCAGCGTTGCGCAACTCGCGGCTCAGGTGTTTTTAAGCCCGACGCAGTTCGCCACACGCTGCCGGCGCGAAACCGGCCTCAGCGTGATGCACTGGCTGCGCCGCCAGCGCCTGGCGCTGGCCGTGCAACTGCGCGGCCGTGGTATGAGCGTGGCCGACACCGCACTGCACTGCGGCTACCAGTCCCCCTCGGCGCTGACTGCCGCACTCAGGCGGCAGTCAAGCAGTCATCAATAGCGATAAGGGTTGTTTGGCCGGCGGTCGTAGCGGTTGCTTACGCCGTCACCATCGCGGTCGTAACGAGGGCCATAGCCAGGGCCGTAGGCAGGCCCACTTCGGTACTGCGGCCCATGGCCGTCATACACCGGATAGGCCACGCAACCCGACAAGGCCATAAAGCCCACGAGAGAGAGCAAGAGGATGGAAAGCTTTTTCATGAGGGTCTCCTTGAGCCAGAACTTGTGTCAGAACATCTGCACCTTCATTCAACGCGCCAGCCGTGCCCCGGAGGTGTCCAACATGCACCTGAAGCGTGAAGCTGGTTACCGGATGTAGGCCATCACGTAGGACGAGCCCGTGTATCGCCCTGTCTGCGCGAAACCGTCGTTCCACGGCAACAGACCGTTGTTGCGCGACGACGCGGCCCGCACGGGCTTTTATGCTCGCAGCATGCCAGCCAATCTTTATGCAGGGGGCGCCATCGCCCTCTGGACCCTGCTCGCCTCGCTCGGCGTCTCGCTCAAACACATTCCGCCTTTTCTGCTCACCGGCATCGCGCTGCTGATCGGCAGCCTGCTGGCCCTGCCCTTTGTCTTGCGCGACCGCACGCAATGGAAGATTCCCGCCGCCACGCTGGCGCTTGGCGTGTACGGCCTCTTCGGTTATCACTTCCTGCTCTTTATCGCCCTGCGGTATGCGCCGGCGGTCGAGGCCAACCTTGTCAACTATCTATGGCCCCTCTTTATGGTGGTGCTGGCGCCGCTGTTTCTGCGCGGCGTGCATCTGCGCGCGGTGCATGTGCTTGCGGGCCTGCTCGGCTTTGGCGGCGCGGCGATCGCCATCCTGGGCGCTGGCGGCTCGGGTGGAGGCGGTGCTTCCGCCGGCGGCTGGTCATGGGGCTACCTGCCGGCGCTCGCGTCTGCCTTCATCTGGGCCAGCTACTCGCTGATGACCCAACGCGTGCCGGCCTTTCCCACCGCGGCCATCGGCCTCTTCGGCCTGGTGTCCGGCGCGCTCTCGCTGCTGTGCCACTGGGCGCTGGAGCCCGCCGCCACGCTGTCGGCGCAAGACTGGCTGCTGCTGGCGGTGCTGGGCGTGGGGCCGCTGGGCGCGGCGTTCTTCCTCTGGGACAAAGCCCTCAAGCTGGGCGACGCGCGGCAGATCGGCATTCTTAGCTACCTCACGCCGTTGGGCTCGACCGCGTTGCTGATGCTGGTCAGCGGCCGCTCATTGAGCTGGAGCATCGGCCTGGCGGCCGTGATGATCATCGGCGCCGCACTGCTGGGGACAAGAGCCAAATAGCAGACTAAGCACAGGCCATATGATCGGGTTCAACAAAAATAATGAAATCCCCATGGAAAAAATCAGCTACGGCGCGGGCCTGTTCACTCTTAAAGAATTTTTGACGCCGCAAGAGTGCGCCGTGTACATCGGCGGCAGCGAAGAAACCGGTTATGAAGAGGCCGCCATTCAGACCGCCAACGGATCTGAAATCGCCAGAGAAATCAGAAACAACGACCGGATTGTTTTTGACGACCCTGCCCTCGCGAAAACGCTGTTTGAGCGCGCAAGGCCTTGCCTTCCGAACGAACTCGACCAATGGACCTTGTCGGGTTTCAACGAACGGTTCCGCTTCTACCGTTACGTTCCGGGCCAGTATTTCAAATGGCACAAGGACGGTTTTTACTTCAAGAGCGACGATGAGGTCAGCCTGTTGACCTTCATCATCTATCTCAATGAAGGGTATGAGGGCGGGAACACAGAATTTCAGTGGGAAATCGTCAAACCCTCAACCGGCATGGCCTTGGTATTTCCTCATGCGATGAGGCATCAAGGCGCGCCTATTATCAGCGGCACCAAGTATGTCTTGCGTACCGACGTGATGTACACGAAGGGCGCAGCCGCAACCCATTGAGCTGTCGCTAGGTCCAGAGCGACTTGACTCTGAGGCCGGGCTCCGCATTCTCTACTTCGAGCTGCGAGCCATGCGCCTCAGCCACCAGCCGGCACAAATACATCCCCAGGCCCACGCCGCCGGTTGCGCGCTGGCGTGCGCCGTCGGTGCGGTAAAAAGGTTCGGTCAGGTGCTCAAGCTGCTCCGGGTCAACGCCGGGACCGAAGTCGCGCACTTCCAGTAGCACGCCGCCTTCCACAGCACGCAGCGACAGCTGCGGCGGCTGGCTGGCACCCGCGCTGTAGCGCAGCGCGTTGTCGAGCAGGTTGCGCACCAGCAGGCGCACGCGCATGCGGTCCAACGCGAGCGTGGGCAAGCCCTCTGCAAGGTTCAGCTGCACATCAGCAGCTGCGGGCATTTCCGCCGCCACCTCACGCACCAGCGCGGCCAGGTCGGTTTCTTCGCGCCGCAGCGCTGCGTGCGGGCTGGCCAGGCGTTCACTTTCGAGCAAGTCGCTGATCAGGTCGCGCATTTCGCCCAGGTCGCGCAGCAGCGCATCGCGCTCGCGCGGTGCGCTGCCTTCGCCCGATGCCGGCAGCAGCTCGGCGTTGAGCCGCGCGCGCGTCAGCGGCGAGCGCAACTCATGGCTGAGCGCCAGCAGCAGCCCGCGTTTGGCATTGAGCATGTCTTCGATGTCATGCGCCATGGTGTTGATGCGCCCGGCCAAGTCACCGAGCTCGTCGCGCCGGCGCAGCGGGATGGGTGTGTCGAAGACGCCGCGACCAAAGCGCTCGGCGCCGGCGCGTATGTCGTCCAGCGGGCGCAGCAGGCGGCGCACATAGGCGTAGGCACCGATCAGCAGGCCCAGCAGCAGCGCCAGCGTGATCCAGCCGAACATGCCGCCGTGCGGCGCGCCCTGCCAGGGGATGGTTCCAGGGCCAAAGATGACGCGGTGGCCGTCGGCTGTGGTGCGGCTGAGCCAGTCGTTGGCGCGGCCTTCAAAAAACCGCCACTCCCGGGGCTTGTCGGGGTGCGACTGCCAGTTCACCTCGGGCCCTTCAATGCGGATGGAAATCGGCAGCCGCGACGCCAGTGCCTGCGCGCGGCCCACATCAGGCGGCGAGCCCAGGTCGGCCACCAGCCGGTCCATGTAGTCGGTGATCAGCGGCTTGGCCGCGTCACGCCAGCCGGTGGAAAAAGCCCGCTGCATGCCGCCCATAAACACCGCGCCCATGCAAAGTGCCAGCAGCAGGAACACCGTGATCAGCCGCAGCCGCAGCGAATGGCCCCAGCGGTGGCGCCAGCGCCTTGGCCGTGAAAGCCTTGAAGCCTGTTCAGGCCCGCAGTCTTGCCACCGCCCCGAACGCCGCCAGCGCCTCATGGCGCGCCCGTCTTGCCGACGGCCAGGGCGTAACCCGCGTTGCGCAGCGTCTTGATGCAGTCCAGCGGCTCCAGTTTTTTGCGCAGGCGGCTCACCACGATGTCGACCGCGCGGGTGTACAGGTCCACTTCATGGCCGCGCAGGCGATTGAGGATGTCGTCGCGGCTGAAAACCTTGCCCGGGTCGGCGGCCAGCAGCGCCAGCAGCTCGAACTCGGTGCCGGTGAGCTCGACCTTCTCGCCCAGGCGCTCGACCTCGCGCGTTTCGATATCGATCACCAGACCCTGAAACACGCGGCGCTGGCCGGCAGGCGGCACCACGGCGCGCTGGCGGCGCAGGATGGTCTGCAGACGCGCCACCAGCTCGCGCGGCTCAAAAGGCTTGGGCAAGTAGTCGTCGGCGCCCAGCTCCAGCCCGACCACGCGGTCCATCACGTCGCCGCGCGCCGTCAGCATGATGACCGGAATATCGCTTTCCTTGCGGATCTCGCGGCACAGGGCAAAGCCGTCCATCTCGGGCAGCATCACATCGAGAATGGCCGCGTCGTAGGCGCCGGCGCGCAGCCGCGCCAGGCCTTCGCCGGGGCGCGGGGCGCTGTCCAGCACGAAGTCAAAGCGCGCAAAATAAGCGGCCAGCGGTGCGGCCAGATGCTCGTCGTCGTCAATCAGGAGGATGCGGGGCATGCTGCCATCATAAGAAGCCGGGATGCCGGCTGGGAAAGCTTTTGCGCGGCGGTCACGCGCCGGCCCTCGGCGCGCGGCGCGCAACACGCAGGCCCACCAGCAGCAAGCCCACCAAGGCAAAGTGAAACACCTTGTCAGGCGCGGACTGCGGGCCGATGCCGATGAGGATGGTGGACAGCCCCACCAGCGTACCGGCCAAGGCAAAGGCCTGGGCTAGCAAAGCCAGCCGGCGAGTGCGCACCGGCCACACGAAGCTGAGCGCCCAAGCCAGCAACAGCACAGCGGCAATCACGGCCTCGGCAATGCGGGCCTGGCTATGCGCATGGCCTTGCAGCAGCAAGCCGGCGTGCACCAGCGAGGCCGCCGCCAGCAAGCCCGCCTCGGCCAGCAAAAAGCCGCGAAGCCTCCGGAGCAAATGGGTAGCGCTCATCATGGGCCTCACCATGGGTCTTTGCGTCCCAGGCGGCCCAGGTGGGTCAGCCCAAAGCCCGCGCTGTACTTGAGCCCGTAACCGAGCAGGCGGTCAAAGCCGATGTGGGCGCACCAGACCAGCCCTATCGCCAGCAGCATGGGCACGCCGCCCAGCACGCCCACGGCCAGCAAAGCCACAGCGCCCAGGTAGGAGTGCATGGCGTTGTAAGCCCAGGCCCCAGCGCGCGGCCCCGCCAGGTAAGCCAGGAAGGACACGTCGGGCAGCAGGAAGAGCGCGGCAAACCAGCCCCAGCCCGCGCCGAATTGCGTATAGGCCGCTATGGAAGCGGCCAGCACCACCAGCCCTTCGGCGCGCAGCAACAGGCGCACGCCCCCGCTGACGCTGCCCGGCTCGGCCACCGTGGTCACGCGCTGCACAGCCTGGCGCGGGCGGGCTGCCGGGAAGAACAGCGCCTCAGCCACGGTAGCCCCAGCGGCGGCCGCGCTCCATGAAGTCGCGCACTTTTTGCTGTTGTTCCGGTTTCAGGTTGTCAAAGAAATCGGCGGCGGCTGCAATGACTTCGGGGCTGCCGGCTTGCACGGCCGCGGTTTTCTCGTCGATCAGCTTTTTGGCGCCGGCCTGGTCCAGCTTGGCGCCGGCAAAGAGGCCGCGAAAAGCCTCACGCGGCTCGGTCCCGCCGCGCAGGGCCGTGCGCTGCGCCTGCAGCTTGTCGGCCAGCACGGCGAGCTTTTGTTTTTGCGCGGCATCCAGGTCCAGACGTGAGCCGATTTTTTCCACCATCTGGGCGCGCGCCTCGGGGGAGCCCGCGTCGCCGCGCCAGCCGTGGCCGCCGTGCGAGCACGCACCCAGGGTGCCGACGATGAGCGCCCCGCCGAAAAGGCCGAGCAGGGTTTTTTTGATGATGCGTTTCATGAGAGACCCTTGAGGAAGTTTTGAGGTTCCTCATGGTGCCCATGCAAGGCCCTGCAGTGTTTTCAGGCCGGTTGCGGTGTGTTTCGCTTTGTTTCGGCGAGAGGTGCGCGCAGGCTGGTGTCCTCGCGATTTCTTAAGTGTTTTAGGCCTGAAGCCCAATCACCATATAGACCAGTCGCTATATTTTTAATAGCAATTGGTGCCGGGTGGCAACCAGTCAAGCCTGCAGCAGCGCCGCCGGGTCTTCGCTGTTCAGCACCTGTTCGGCCCAGGGCTGCAACTTGCCGGCGTCGGCGCGCAGGATCTGCTGCTTGACCGCCAGGATCTGCGACGGGTGCATGGAAAAGCTGCGCAGGCCCAGGCCCAGCAGCAGGCGCGTCATGGCGGTGTCGCCGGCCATTTCGCCGCACACGCTGACGCCCTTGCCTTGCGCGTTGCATTCGGCAATGGTGTCGGCCACCAGGCGCAGCACGGCCGGGTGGCAGGGGTCGTACAGGTGCGACACCGCTTCGTCGGCACGGTCGATGGCCAGCGTGTACTGGATCAGGTCATTGGTGCCGATGGACAGGAAGTCGAAGTACTTCAGAAACAGCTTGAGCGTGAGCGCCGCCGCCGGGATTTCAATCATCGCGCCCAGCTGTACCGGGCCATAAGGCACGCCTTGGTTGTCCAGCGTCACGCGCGCATGGTCGATCAGCGACATAGTCTGGCGGATCTCGCTGGCGTGCGCCAGCATGGGCACCAGCATGTTGACCTGGCCATGCGCCGCCGCACGCAGGATGGCGCGCAGCTGCGTGAGAAACATCGGCGGGTCCGCCAGGCTCCAGCGGATGGCGCGCAGCCCCAGCGCGGGGTTGAGCTGGCCGTCCTGGGCGCGGCCGGCGAGTTTGTCGAGCGGCTTGTCAGAGCCGATGTCGACCGTGCGGATCGTGACCGGCAGCCCGTGCATGCCTTCAATCGCCTTGCGGTAGGCCTGGTATTGCTCTTCTTCGTCGGGCAGCCTGCCGGTGCGGCCCATAAAAAGGAATTCGCTGCGGAACAGCCCCACGCCGACCGCACCGGCCGCGACGGCACCTGCAGTGTCTTCGGGCATTTCAATATTGGCCAGCAGCTCGACGCGCTGCCCGTCTATCGTCAGCGCGGGCGTGTTTTTGAGGCGGTTCAGGCGCTGGCGTTCGAGCTCGCCCTGGCGCTGCTTGAAGCCGTATTCGGCCAGGATGATGGGCGAGGGGTCGACGATCAGCAGGCCCGCATCGCCGTCGATGATGACCCAGTCGTCCTGCTTGATCAGCTGGCTGGCGCTGCGCGCGCCCACCACGGCCGGGATGTCCATGCTGCGCGCCACGATGGCGGTGTGCGCGGTCTTGCCGCCCACGTCGGTGGCAAAGCCGGCAAACAGGCTCTGCTTGAACTGCAGCATGTCGGCCGGCGAAATGTCATGCGCCACCAGCACCAGCGGCACATCGGTGGTGTCGTCCAGCAGCAGGTCCTGTTCAGACAGCTTGCGGCCGGCGCCGGCCTGGCCCGCGGGCACCACCGGCGAGGCCACACCCTTCATGTGCCGCAGGATGCGCTCAACCACCTGCTCCAGGTCGGCCTTGCGCTCGCGCAGGTACTCGTCTTCCATGTCGTCAAACTGGCGCGCAATGATTTCGTATTGCGTGGTCAGCGCCCATTCGGCGTTGTAGTGGCGGTCGGTGATCCAGTGCTTGACGCCGCTGATCAGCTGCTCGTCCTGCAGCAGCATCAGGTGCACATCCAGCAGTGCGGCCAGCTCATGCGGCGCGTCCTTGGGCAGGTCTTGCTGCAGCCGGGTGATCTCTTCCATCACCGCATTGCGCGACACCCTCACCCGCGTGATCTCGTCCGTCGTCTTGGCATCGTCCACAAAATAGTGCGCCACATCGGCACGGCTGGACGCCACCAGCACGGCACGGCCGATCGCAATCCCGCGCGACACTGCCAGACCGTGCACGGAAAAAGTCATGCAGCAACTCCCGGCATGACCATATCTTCGAGCCAGTCTGAGCCGTGGAACCGGCTTTGCCGGGCCACAGGCGGGCGGCCCCCTCGGGGGGCAGGGAGCACACGAAGTGAGCGACCGTGGGGGCGGCATCCTCGGCTTTGCCGGGCCGCAGGCGGGGCGGCCCCCTCGGGGGGCAGGAAGTTACACGAAGTGAACGACCGTGGGGGCGTCATTTACTCTCCTTCGCCGAATTTGTCGGCGATCAAGGCGAGGATGGCCTCCATCGCCGCCTGCTCGTCGTTGCCGTTGGTCTCGACCTCGACGTTGCTGCCCAGGCCGGCGGCCAGCATCATCACGCCCATGATGCTTTTGGCGTTGACGCGGCGCTCGCCCTTGCTCATCCAGACCTCGCAGCCAAAGCTGCCGGCGAGTTTGGTGAGTTTGGCGGAGGCGCGGGCATGCAGGCCCAGCTTATTGCTGATGGTCGTGCTGGTCTTGATCATGATTTCTGCGTACCTGATTTTGCGGTGCCGTGATGGCCACCTGCATCACGCCCTGCGTGGCGCCGATGAGCGCGCGCGCCACCAATGCGTCGAGCGACTCGTGGCGGTAAGACACGGTGCGCAGCAGCATGGGCAGGTTGATGCCGGTAATGAGTTTGGAATGAACGCCGTCGACCAGCTTTTGCGCCACATTGCAGGGCGTGGCGCCGAACACGTCGGCCAGCACCAGCGCATGCGAGGTGCCCAGCTGCGCCAGCATGATGCGGGCCTGCGCCAGGGTTTCCTCGGGCGGCATATTGGGCTGCACATCAAGCGCGGCCACGCCGGGTGCGTTGTCGGGGAACACATGCAACACACACTGGCGCAAAGCAGAGGCCAGGGGGGCGTGGGCGATGATGAAAATGCCGTTCATGGGTTTTGGGGTTCCACTGAATTATCGGCGCGGACACTGAGGAAATACCCATATGAGGCGATACAACAACACAAAAACACCCCCATCGCCGCCTGAAAGCTCGCCACCTGCGCCAGGCCCAGAGCCGCAAAGACATCAATCAGGAGGCCAATCCCCCACTGCACGGTAAACACGCCGGCAAAAATCATGAGGTTGTAGGCCGAGAGCGCCCGGCCCGCCAGTGAGGGCTTGAAAGCCATGCCCACCGAGGGCTGGGCCAGGCCCAGGACGCTGCTGCCCATGCAAAACAGCGCCCAGCCCAGCCAGCCGGTGGAGGCGCCGGCGGCGATGTTGAAGGCCAGCACCAGCAGGCTGAAAGGCACACCCCAGGTGATCAGGCGCGTCGCGTTCCAGCCCTGCCGCACCAGCCAGGGGTTGACCATGCCCCAGCTCCAGAAAGTCACCAGCATGGAGGCGTTGATGTAGAAGAGGCCGGTCGCGGCCTCCAGGGGCGTGTAGCCCGCGACGCGGATCATCCACGGGCCGGCCCACAAGGTTTGCATGGACACCAGGCCGCCGTAGTTGAAGAACGCCAGCGGGGTCAGCTTGCGGAAATAGCGGCTGCGCCAGATGGGCGCGTAGCCGGCGTCTGTGCTTTCGATTGCCGCTGCCTCTGGGGTGTTTTCTGCGGTGATTTTTGTACTTTCGCTCTTCTGGTTGAGTTGCCAGGCAGGGACGACCCACGCAAGCGCCGCCATCGACAGGAGAAGCATCGCGGCCAGTATCCAGAACATGGGGCGCCAGCCCGTCACTGGCATCAACCACTGCACGGGCAAGGTCGACGCCAGCATCCCCAGCGAACCGCTCATCAGCATCCACGAATTGGCGCGCAGCACAGTCGCCGGCTCATACCAGCGGCGGTAACCGGTGAGCGGCGCCATCAGGCAGGCGCTGACGCCCATGCCCACCAGCATGCGCGACACCAGCAGCCAGGCAAAGCTGGTGGCCAGCGAAAACGCCAGGCAGCCCACGACAGACAGGGCAAGGAAACACAGGATCACGCGCTTGGGGCCATGGCGGTCCAGCCAGGTGCCCAGCGGCAGCTGCGTGGCCGCAAAGCCCAGAAAGTACCCACCCGCCAGCAAGCCCAGGTCGCGCGCATGCAGCGCGAACTCCTGCGTCAGCACGGGCGCCAGCGTGGCCGTGATGGCCCGCACCAGCGCCGAGCTGAAATACGCGGCGGCAAAGGCCAGGAACACCATCGCGCCGGTCTTGGCGTCCAGCCGCGCCGGGTCGGCAGCGGGCGGGGGCCTGATGGAGGAAGTTGGCAAGGAAGCGTTTGCGGTGCTCATGAACGGGTTGCGGCTCTCTGGGACTGATTCAACGTGCTCAAACTTATTCGAACTTGAGGCTGGAGAAAAATGTCTCGGCGGCCTCGGGTGTGATGCGCGGCGAATACATCACCACCTGGAACACCTGCGAACCCTGCGCAAAGTAGGCGGCCTGCCCGCTCACCGGCTTGCCGTCGGGGCCCTGGCCCTCGGCCTTGACCAGTGAGGCTGGTGGCAGTGCGGCGGTGCCGGGCAGTTTGAGCGGCGACACCTGCGGCGCGGCCCCGGCCTTCATATTGGCCAGCGTGAGGCTTTGCCATTGCGCCAGCACAGGCGCCGCTTTTGCCGCATCACCCAAATCGGCCACGGCCACAGCAAAGGTAGCGCCGCCGGCATCGCAACCCAGCATGGACAGCTGGGTCGCCTGACCGCCCAGCGGGACGGTCTTTTGGGCTTTGTCGGGCTTGCAAGGCAGCAGCAGCGCCAGGCGCGTGCCCTCGGGCCGCACCTCGCGCCAGTTCAGGGCGGGGCTGCAGGCCGGCAACATCACCATGGCCATCAACAGAGCGGCGGTCGGCCGCGGCAAAAGGCACACGGCGCCCCTGGAAATCGTAAGCATGCCTTGGACTTTACGCGATTCATGCACCAGCTTCAGCCCCACGCCGCAGCTTGGCCGGTTTTCGCACCGCTTTGGCGCGCTTCGCAGGCCGGGGACCGCACCAACCCGGGCAGGTTGCTTGGTAAGCTCTTCTTGATGATCTATGTCAAAACACGGCCACTAACACGGCCACCAACACGGCTATTAACACGCCCCTTCATAACGGCAACGCTGCTCTGTTTATTTGCCGCCAGTCCTGTCCGGGCTTTGGAGCTGCAGAACCAGAACTTCAGCGACGATGAGATTTTCTCGGCGGTTGTCAACAGGTTCAAGAAGCCGCTTCAACATCGCTTCAACCCCGCCGCCGCGGGCGAGCGAAAACCTTTGCTGGTGCTGGGCCCCGCACTGAAATTCGGCAAAAAGATGCAGTCTCAAACATTTACCCATCTGACGCAGGAAGAACTGGTTGCGCAGCAACAGGCTGTTTTCATATTGATAGAGAAGGCGCGCCCGGATCCTGAGCGGACCGAACTCTATGTTGATTACGACATACCGAGCAATGCGTCGTATGGCGTGCTAAAGGTCTATCCCAAAGACGGCGTGCTGGTCGCTGAAACGCTTGACAGCTTCCGGTCATCCTCAGGTGCCAGAGCCACTTACGGCAAGCTGTACAAGGGCGTGGCCTGCCGGGACAACACCGAAATGGCCTACCGCTGGAACTACTACGGACGCAATGGCGCAAGCGGGCGTTGCCCTGAGACGATGTTCACGGAATTTACGGACTAGGGCCTGTTAACCCAACCACTCCGTACCTGCAGGACAAAAGAATGCCTTTCAAACGCCGGGAGTTTCTTGCCGCAATGTTTCCCGTCGCCGCCCAGTTGACCGGGTGCGGAAGCCTGCAGGCCGTTGCTGAATCGTCGCCCACCGTTCCAGTTCAAGCTCAAGCTCAAGTTCACCCAACACTGCTGGCCAGCGAAACCGATTGGTCTTCGCTGCCTGACCGATGCAGGGCGGACCCTGATCTCGCCCTTTTCACCGCGGCACTGCTGGCACACGCCCGCACCGACATCGCCCTGCCTCCGCTCGAGCACAAACTTGAGGACGGCCGCCTGCTGGGTGTTTCGCGCGAATTCATTCGCCGAAGCCTGCAGTGGGCTTTCGCTTACCGGGTGACCAGGGAGCGGGTTTTCCTGGACCGCGCCCGGCAGGAAATGCTCGCCATCGCCGCATTCAGCGAGTGGCCGGAGCACTATCTGGAGCTTGCCGAGACGATCACGGGCATGGCCATCTCCTACGGCTGGCTTTTCAATGACCTGTCGGCCGATGACCGCGCCGTCCTGCGCGCCGCGATTGTCGGCAAGGGTATTGCCCAGGCGCGCCATGGCCACATCTCGTTCAGGTCCACCAACAACTGGAACCAGGTTTGCATCGGCGGCATGGTCCTGGGGGCGCTGGCCGTGGAGGACGATGAACCCGCACTTGCTGCCGACCTTCTGGCGGCGGCGCGTCAAGGCGTATTTATCGGGCTGAGGGCTTACAGCCCGGATGGTGCCTATCCGGAGGGGCCGATCTACTGGAGCTATGGAACCAGCTACACGGTGTTGCTGGCCGCCGCGCTCCGCGACAGCAAGGACGACGACTGGGGCTTGCTCGACGCGCCCGGTTTCAAGCGCAGTGCCGAGTTTTACGCGCACGCCATCGGCCCGTCCGGGAAATATTTTGATTTTGCAGACAGCACCGAGGCGCAGGACTTGCCATGCGCCATCGTTTACCTGGCCCGTGAACTGGACCAGCCCGCGCTGTTGACGGCCAAGCGGCAGATGATCCGCAGCGGGCAGGGCCTGTCTGACCGCTTCGCGCCGCTCTCGGTGTTGTGGTGGCCCACAACAACAGCCCGGAACGCCGCGCCCACAAGCTTCTCGGGCCAAGGGGCGCAGCCGCTCGCCATCTGGCGTTCATCCTGGTCCGACCCCAACGCGTGGTGGTTCGCCATCAAAGCGGGCGGCGCAGCGCACAGCCATGCGCACATGGACGCAGGCAGTTTCGTGCTCGACGTGGATGGCCTGCGCTGGGCCAAAGACCTCGGCGCGCAGGACTACAGCAGCCTGGAATCACGCGGCATAGACCTGTGGAACATGAAGCCCGAGTCGACACGCTGGCAGGTCTTCAGGCTGTCAGCCCAAGCGCACAACACCTTGACGCTGGACGGCCAGCCACACAGCGTCCGCCGCATGGCCACGCTGCGCATGGTGGACGAACGCGAAGCCTTGATAGATCTGGCACCCGCGCTGTTACCGGGCCAGGTCACACAGGCCACCCGCCGCGCTCGCTTTCTGGATGATGCGGTGCAACTTGACGACGAGATTTTCGGCGCCCGCCCCGGCAGCTCAGTCCGTTGGGCGATGGCCACCGAGGCCGAGGTCAGGCTGGAAGGCAACACTGCGTTGCTGACGCAAAAGGGCAAGCGCCTGACCGTGCAGTTTGAAGGCGACGGAATCCAGCTGGACGTGCTGGATATCTCCGCGCCCCGCCGCGACTTCGACCAGCCGAACCCCAACGTTCGCCAGCTGGTGGTGTCCGGAAAGCCCGGGGCAGACGGCAGCTGGAAACTGGGGGTCCGCTTCTCGCGGGGCTAGCGCCGGATTTCGCACCGCTTTGGCGCGCTTTGCGAGCCAAGGCCCGCACCAAGCTGGGCACGTTGCTTGCTAATGCAGTGCATGTTTGAAGACATCGCCATTCCGGTCATGCCCGTCACACCGACCACGCCGGCGGCGCCGCCCAGCCACCTCCCCGGCGCCAACCAGCCCGTCTGGCGCGACAAGCTGTCGCAGCTGCTCGAATCCACCGGCGAGGGCATTTTCGGCATCGACATGGACGGCTGCTGCACCTTCATCAACCGGGCCGGCGCCGAGCAGCTGGGCTACGCGCCCGCCGACGTGCTGGGCCACAACATGCATGAGCTGGCGCACCACTCGCATGCCGGCGGCGCGCACTACCCCGAGCACCTGTGCCCGATCTTCAACGCCTTTCGCAAGGCCCTGCCCTGCCGCATCGACACCGAACTCTTCTGGCGCAAGGACGGCAGCGCATTCGCCGTCGAGTATTCGTCGCACCCCATCGTGGAAGGCGGCGTGGTGCAGGGCGCGGTGGTGACCTTTGTCGACATTTCGGCGCGCCGCCAGGCTGAAGACGCACTGCGCCAGGCGCATGCGGTGCTGGAGCAGCGCGTGAGTGAACGCACACAGGCCTTGTCTGAGGCGCTGCAGCACCTGCGCGAACTCACCGCCTACACCCACACCGTGCGCGAGGAAGAGCGCACGCGCATCGCCCGCGAGGTGCACGACGAGCTGGGCAGCCTGCTGGTGGCGCTGAAGATGGACGTGGGCTGGCTCGACAAACGCCTGGGCGAGCAGGAACAGCGCGAACCCGCCGCCGCGCAAGCCATGCGCGACACCATGCGCAGCAAGTGCCAGAACATGGGCCGGCTGATTGAAAGCGCGGTCGACAACGTGGGCCGCATCATCACCGACCTGCGCCCCAGCATCCTGGACCACCAGGGCCTGTGGGCCGCGCTGGACTGGCAGGCGCATGAGTTTGTGCAGTCGGCCGAGCTGGCGCTGGACTGGCAGATGGACGTGGCCGACGCCGCGCCGTTGCCCGAGCCTTCGGCGATCGCCATCTTTCGTATCTTCCAGGAGATGCTCAGCAACGTGGGCCGGCACGCGGCGGCCAGCCGCGTCGCCATCACCATATGCGCCACGGCCACACACATCAGCATCGCCGTGCAAGACAACGGCCGCGGCGCCGACGCAACCGCCTTTGAAGCGGCCAATGCCTACGGCGTGATGGGCATGCGCGAGCGGGCACGGCACCTGGGCGGCAGCCTCGACATTTCAAGCCAAATCGGCCTCGGGTCCAGGTTCCACCTGAGCATACAGCTATCAAATCAGTAGCAACCTAGTAGCAAGCAGCACGTCCATCCACCTCCACCCACCGGCCATGATCACCCTGAAAATCCTCATCGGCGACGACCACCGCATCGTGCGTGAAGGCCTGAAGCAGGTGCTGGCCGACGCGCCCGACATCGAGGTGGTGGCCGAGGCGGAGACCGGCCCCGACATCCTGCAAGGTGTAGACGCGCTGGGCGGCGACAAAGGCCTGAGCGCGGTGCTGCTGGACATCGCCCTGCCCGACCGCGACGGCCTGGACGTGTTGCAGGCGCTGAAGAAAAGCTGGCCGCAGCTGCCGGTGCTGATGCTCAGCACCTACCCTGAAAAGCAGTACGCGGTGCGCTGCATCAAGCTGGGCGCGGCGGGCTACCTCAACAAAAGCGCCAACCCCGACGACATGATTGCCGCCGTGCGCAAAGTGGCTTCAGGCGGCGTCTATGTCTCGGCCCTGGCCGCCGAGGCCTTGGCCAATGCGGTCGGCAACAGTGCGGCCCGCAGCGGCAATGGCGGCACGGAATCGCTGTCACACCGCGAACACCAGGTGTTCCGCCTGCTCACAGCCGGCAAGTCCGTGGGCGAAATTGGTGCGCAGCTGAGCCTGGCGGCCAACACCGTCAGCACCTACCGCGCGCGCATCCTCGAAAAAACCGGCACCCGCAACGACGTGGAGCTGGCGCTGTATGCCGAGCGCCACGCCAAAACGCCGAATTTGTAGGGCTGCCCCTACAGGCCTTAGGGCGCTGCCCCGCGTTTTGCGTGCGTATCTCTGCGTGCGGCCCACATTGGCCTGGATGGGCCCGGTGCTTGCATGGAACCTTGCATCTTTGTCAAAGGGGTTCTTCATGTCCAACCGTTTCGATGCCTATGATGCCGACCGCCCGCTGATGCTGCGCTGCGCCTGCGGTGAAAATCACGCGCCCGGCGAACACGACAGCGCTGCCGCCAGCACGCAAGAACTCTCGCACAGCTTCATGGAAGCCAGCCTGGTGAAGGCACTGTTTCCGGTCGACAGCGTGCGCCGCAGCTTCTTGCGCGCAGTGGGCGCCAACACGGCGCGCGCGGCGATTGCCTCGGTGCTGCCGCTGGGCGCACTGGAGGCCATGGCGCAAGAGCGCGGCCCGCTGGAAAAGAAAGACCTCAAGATCGGCTTCATCGCCATCACCTGCGCCAGCCCGCTCATCATGGCCGACCCGCTGGGCTTTTATAAAAAAGAAGGCCTGAACGTCCAGCTCAACAAGACGGCCGGCTGGGCGCTGATACGCGACAAGATGATCAACAAGGAGCATGACGCGTCGCACTTCCTGTCGCCCATGCCGCTGGCGATGACCATGGGCCTGGGCTCCAACCAGGTCAACATGAATGTGGCCAGCATCCAGAACACCACCGGCCAGGCCATCACGCTGCATGTGAAGCACAAGAACAACCGCGACCCGAAGAACTGGAAGGGCTTCAAGTTCGCGATCCCGTTTGAGTACAGCATGCACAACTTCCTGCTGCGCTATTACCTCGCTGAAAATGGCCTGAACCCCGATACCGATGTGCAACTGCGTGTGGTGCCGCCGCCCGAGATGGTGGCCAACCTGCGCGCCGGCAACATCGACGGCTTCCTCGGCCCTGATCCTTTCAACCAGCGCGCGGTGTACGACGAAGTGGGCTTCATCCACATCCTCTCCAAGGAAATCTGGGACGGCCACCCCTGCTGCGCGTTTGGCGTGAGCGACGAGTTCATCAAGCAGAACCCCAATACCTTTGCCGCGCTGTACCGCGCGGTGCTGGGCGCATCCTTCATGGCCAGCCAGCCCAAAGACCGCGACCTCATCGTCAAGGTGATCGCGCCCACGCAATACCTCAACCAGCCCGAAGCCGTGCTGCAACAGGTGCTGACAGGCAAGTTCGCCGACGGCCTGGGCAACATCCGCAACGTGCCCGACCGCGCCAACTTTGACCCGGTGCCATGGCAAAGCATGGCGGTGTGGATGCTGACGCAGATGAAGCGCTGGGGTTATGTGAAGGGCGATGTGAACTACAAGCAGATCGCCGAGAAGGTCTTCATGTTGACGGATGCCAAAAAGCAGATGGCGCTGGCCGGGTTCAAGCCGCCCGAGGGGGCTTACAAGAAGTTCAAGGTGATGGGCAAGGAGTTCGACCCGGCCAAACCTGATGAGTACGTCAAGAGCTTCGCAATCCAGAAGTCGGCATGAAGTCGTTGAACCTCAAAGCGGGCCTGGTCTCGCTGCTGATCTTCTTCACCTTCCTCGGCATCTGGTACGTGGCCACACTGCCCGTATCCGGCACGCCGGCGGCCGGCACGGCGGGCCTGAGCGCCGAGCAGATCGAATACCAGAAGATGATGGGTAAGGACCCGGGCAGCACCAAAACCACCGGCTTCCCGACGCTGGGCCAGATGGGCACGGCGATCTGGAAGCAGGTGTCGAACCCGCTGTATGACAACGGCCCCAACGACAAGGGCATCCTGATCCAGCTGGCGCATTCACTGGCGCGCGTGGGCCTGGGCTTTTTGCTGGCCTGCGTGGTGGCCGTGCCGCTGGGTTTTGTGATCGGCATGTCGCCGCTGCTGCGCCGGGCATTTGACCCGTTTATCCAGGTGCTCAAACCCATCTCGCCACTGGCATGGATGCCCCTGGCCCTCTACACCATCAAAGACTCGTCGATCTCGGGCATCTTTGTGATCTTTATCTGCTCGGTTTGGCCGATGCTGATCAACACGGCCTTCGGCGTGGCGTCTGTCAAACGCGAATGGCTCAATGTGGCCAGCACGCTGGAAGTGAACCCGATGCGCAAGGCCTTCCAGGTGATCCTGCCGGCGGCGGCGCCCACCATCCTCACGGGCATGCGCATTTCCATGGGCATTGCGTGGCTGGTGATTGTGGCGGCCGAGATGCTGGTGGGCGGCACCGGCATCGGCTACTTCGTCTGGAACGAGTGGAACAACCTCTCTCTCACCAACGTGATCTTCGCCATCCTCGTCATCGGCATCGTCGGCATGCTGCTGGACCTGGCCTTTGCGCAGCTGCAGAAGGCGGTGACCTATGTGGAGTGAGCTTGCGGCACGCACCCCCATCACGCGATCCCCAAAGAAAGAAAACACCATGCAGGGATTCCTCAAAATCGAAGGGCTGAGCAAAGACTTCAGCACCACTCTGCCCGCCCGGCCGGTGTTTGCCGACGTGTCTTTCACCATCAGCAAGGGCGAATTCGTCTGCATCATCGGCCACTCAGGTTGCGGCAAGACCACCATCCTCAATGTGCTGGCCGGACTCGACAGCGCCACCGCAGGCCACATCTTTATGGAAAACCGCGAGATAGGCGGCCCCAGCCTGGAGCGCGGCGTAGTCTTCCAGAGCCACGCCCTGATGCCGTGGCTCACGGTGCGCAAGAACATCGCCTTTGCTGTGGTGTCGCGCTGGGCGGGTTGGACGTCAGCGCAAGTCAACGCCCATGTGGAAAAGTTCGTCGCCATGGTGGGCCTGACACCCGCCATCGACAAAAAGCCCTCACAACTCTCAGGCGGCATGAAGCAACGCGTCGGCATTGCCCGCGCCTTCGCCATCCAGCCCAAGATGCTGCTGCTCGACGAGCCCTTCGGCGCACTCGACGCATTGACCCGCGGCACCATCCAGGACGAGCTCATGGCCATCGTGCGCGAGACACAGCAGACCGTCTTCATGATCACCCACGACGTGGACGAGGCGATATTGCTGGCCGACCGCATCCTGCTGATGAGCAACGGCACCGACAACGACGGCGTCTATGCACCAGGCCGCATCGCCGAAGAAGTCATCAACCCCCTCCCCCGCGAGCGCACCCGCGCCGGCCTGCACCACCTGCCCGGCTACTACGAGCTGCGCAACCACATCGTCGATTTCCTCGTCACCCGCGCCAAGGCGCATTGACCATTCCCGTTTTTCATTTCACCAAGCCACTTCAAATACAGGAGCAAAGAAACCATGAACCGCAACGACATCACCGAAAAAATCATCACCGTCAAAGTCAGCAAAGGCATCACCTGGGAATCCGTCGCCAAAAAAGTCGGGCTCAGCAAAGAGTGGACAACGGCAGGCTGCCTGGGCCAGATGACCTTTGACGAAAAACAAGCCAAAGTCATCGGCAAGATTTTTGGCCTCACCGCCGAAGAACAAAAGTGGCTTCAAGTCGTACCCTACAAAGGCTCACTACCCACCCCCGTCCCCACCGACCCCCTCATCTACCGCTGGTACGAAATCGTCAGCGTCTACGGCGCCACCATCAAGGAACTCATCCACGAGGAATTCGGCGACGGCATCATGAGCGCGATTGACTTCAGCATGGACATCGTGCGTCAGCCGGACCCCAAGGGGGATCGGGTGAATGTGGTGTTGTCTGGGAAGTTCTTGCCGTACAAGACTTACTAATAAAGCTCGATCCGTAGATATGCTGAGACTGGTTGATGCCTGTTTGCTTAAAAATTTTCCAGCAAGGAGTCGGTCAACACATGGAAGTATGAAAACTCATACACCCAACCCCAAAGAGCAAGTGACACGCAAAGCAAAAGCGCAAGAATCACAATTTTTTATGTGCAGTGACCTAGCAAGAATGTTGTTTGGTTTTGCCTCCTAAGCCAGCAAGATATACAGCAAGCGCCAATACAACTAGAAGAATCCCGGAAAACACTTCATATACAGCGAGGAGTTGCGAAGCCTGATCGATTGGTTTTATATCGCCATAGCCTAATGTAGCGATTGTCACGCCGCTGAAGTAAAACGCAGTCGCGAACGAAGAAAGCTTAGGTTCGTACAGTGTCGGCAGCAAATAATAAATTAACGCGAAGTTCGTTGTCAGGCCAAAGTAGCTACGCATTAACATTTTGATTCGATCACTAGGCGACAGGTTGGTGTTTGATTTCTTTTCGTCTAATTTATCCATCGTGTCAGCATAGAACGCATAGACAATTTCATTGCAACGAGAGATGGCGATCCACAACAACGCAAAACCTAGCGAAAGCGGTAACCAAAAATACTCCGACCAAGAAAGAGTACCTAACGCCAGCACGATGCCTATTTCTAGACCGAAAAAGAACAGGTTCCACGCAGTGAGTAACGGTTTAGCATCTTCGAGATTTTCCTTGAGGTCCTGAATTAGAAGCCGTGTCGGCGAGAGAAATACGCCGAGCAATAACAAACTCCAACGCGGTTTCTTCATCGCGCCTGCCGTTTGAAATGAGAGGTGCAATCCGGCTTACCCGATAACGCCCTCGCGATGAAGGGGCTAGACCTTGAACTCATTGAAGAACAAGTGATCGAGTTCATATGTTTTGACCGGGTTGAGGCCAAGCTCAAACCTTTCGAGCATGTCAATCAACTTCTCACCATCGATCAGTTCGATCGGCGGCGCACCATCGCGTGTGGCCTCACGTTTCGCTTCTGCAGTGAAAGTGCCGGTGGTAATGATGATGCCTTTGTCGGCGCGCCCTGACATTGCTCCGCGGAAGTCCCGAACTTGAGAAGGCGCTACTGATTTTGCATACCGTTTGCACTGGAATAGCACCTTAAAAGAAACTAGAGGATTGACCTGAAGAATTCCGAATCCGTCAATACCACCATCACCGCTTTGACCCGTAACGACCACCTGGGTGAAGCCGGCCTCACGTAACAAACGCTGGGAAAGACGCTCAAAACCTGCTGGTGCGAGTGACAGGAGAACTTCCAGCGCTTCTTCTCGATAGTCAGTGGAAACGGCCCCAGTTCCTTCGGCAACCTTCTCGGCGACTGGCTCCGCCTCCTTCTGCTTACGTTGCTCTTGAAATATCTTTACCCATTTCAAGAAGATGCTGCGGGATTGCTCCTGATTCAGACTCGTTTTGAAGCCGAGTTCGGTGAGGCTCCAAACGCCATGCTTGGAGGAACTGATAAGACCTTCTCGAACCAGGTAGAACCGCGCCCACGCAACTTGGTTTCGAAACCTGGAACCGCCAGAGGAAAGCGTTTCGTTGAGCACGTCATCCGGGATGTTCAGGTCAGTTGATACGCGATCAACTGCTTCGTCAGGTTTTGCCGAGCCGCCAAGGCCACGCAGCGCATCCAGGAGTGGCCCGAAGTAGCGAACAAACTGAGCGCCTTCGTCTTTTTTCTGTTTCGTAGTCACCAAATAGTCTCCGTTGACGTCTAGGTTTGAATTCGGCGGCTTCCGAAAACAGTCTGCTGCTGTGCATTAGCTATCTATGAATTCTAGTCATTCATCCAGCTCAGCCCATCCCCCAATCGGAGGAGTGTGCAGCTTTTTCGAACCTGCACGCTGCTCATTTACCCGCCCCTCTTTGATGCGTCACTAGAGCTTCGTCGGATCGCCATGCGCCTTGTTCAGCCGTGCCGCCTCTTTGGCAACTGGCAGTTCACTTTCTGAGATATCGATCAATTGAGTTGAGAATTTTGAAGCGATTGCGTTTAAGCGTGGCGAACGTGGGAATTCGCCCAATTATTCTTGATAGGCGCCAGTCATTCATGAGCATTCTTCGCAGCAGGACCTTGTTGCCGGCAACATGCGCTCGAATCACTACAAGTTGCTCGGTATTCCAGGACCAAAGAATGCCTTCCGTAACTTTAATTTGGATGTAAGCGGCCTCTGGCCACGCAAGAGACGTTGCAATCTTCCCGCACTTCGCACATGCGCCGCGACCCGCTATTGAGCCGCAGATTTCACCTTTAAGAACTGCATAACCGCCGCTCCCAGGAGCGTATTGGTAGGCGGGAATTGGATCCGGATTGAACACGTAAGGCGCTTCGCACTGACCGCACGTCGCCTCAATGACGGATGGGCGTTCATAAATCCAGTAACGACTCTCGACGGGATTCCAGAAACGCCGGATCGAACGACTAAGTGGATGGAGTGATGGCATTTCACGCATGAGGAGGTCTAACTTTTTGGGTATGTCGTCCGATTCAAGCAACGGGATAACTGACTACTTCCGCGCTGGACAGCCATTGCAGTTCTGCGCAAGATGCCATCGGAGATGACGAATACGCTGCTCCGTAAACTCAATCATGCAAGAGTGATGGGCTAATGGCTGAAGACTACCTTGCCCCAGCTGCAGGACGGCGTCGGAACACTCAGCATCACGGTATTTGAGCCAAGCACGCTGCGACGCGCGTATACCCCGCGGATCCGCGAGAACTGAAGTCAACTCCTTATATAGGGAATTGAGGCGAAGGTCGACTTTGCGGTATTCAGCCTCCATGCATTGATTCATCTCGCTCTGGCCGCCAGTTGAGCAGACCTCTTTCTGTTTTTCCGCAAAAATAAAGTCACCATCGGCGGAAATTGCTGGCTGTGAAATAGCAAGCATTGCGGAGAACACCAGAAAAGAGCGATTGAATTGCATAGACGTCTCTCAGGCGGCTGCCTTGAAACCATCTCTCAAGACTGCTGGAGAACATGGCACTCTGCGAAACAGCGGGGACTTGAAGTTTTGAAATTTCATGAAAACCAGTTTACAGCTACCTGCCGTAAGGTCCTTAAGACATGTTGAGCTGTCAAAGTTACCAACTTCTTGGCGCGCCGTACAACGCCCCGATGTAAAGGCAAAATGCCCACATGAACTCCCTATCCGGCATCCGCATCCTCGACCTCTCCCGCGTACTCGCAGGCCCCTGGTGTACTCAAACCCTCGCTGACCTGGGCGCGGATGTCATCAAGATAGAACGGCCCGGCACGGGGGATGACACGCGGACCTGGGGGCCGCCGTTTTTGAAGGATGCGGACGGGGCCGACACGGAAGCTGCGTATTACCTGGGCACCAACCGCAACAAACGCTCCGTCACCTGCGACATCGCGCAGCCTGCGGGGCAGGCGCTGGTGCGTGAGCTGGCTGCCCATTGCGATGTGTTTGTGGAGAACTTCAAGGTGGGTGACATGGCGCGCTATGGGCTGGACTATGCGTCGCTGAAAGCCATCAACCCGCGCATCGTGTACTGCTCTGTCACGGGCTTTGGGCAGAACGGGCCTTATGCGGACCGTGCGGGGTATGACTATGCCATCCAGGGCATGGGCGGGTTGATGAGTGTGACGGGGGAGCGTGACGACCTGGGGGGTGGGCCGCAGAAGGTGGGTGTGGCGGTGGCGGATTTGATGACGGGGATGTACGCGACGGTGGCGATCCTCGCCGCGTTGCGCCATGCCGAGAAAACCGGCGAGGGCCAGCAGGTGGACATGGCGCTGCTGGACACACAAGTGGCGATGTTGGCCAACCTGGGCGCCAACTA
>JAJKJM010000064.1 GCA_021153985.1 Polaromonas sp. | reverse complement strand
GCGTCCCTCCGCTTCGCTGCGGGCAACCTGCGGTGCTCGGTTCAGGCGGGGTCTCGCTAAACTCGCTTCGCTCAAACAACGCGATCCCTGATCCGCCTGAACCTGCGCTCCTCGGCGCATCCAGAAGGGGTGGGAAAACGGAATACCAATACCGAACAGCCGAACTCCCAACAGCCGAAGACAACACCCCGAATACCAAAACCAACAAGGACTCGCCACGGCGAGTCCTTGTTGGTTTTGGTCTTTGTCTTTTGTCCCCGCTCCCGATTGGCCCTTGTGGATGCGCCGAGGAGCGGAGGTCCAGACGGATCAGGGCTGGCGTTGTCTGAGCCGAAGGCGAGTTTAGCCAGACTCCGGCTGGACCGAGCACCGCAGGTTGCCCGTAGCGAAGCGGAGGGACGCAGAAACCAGGGTCGCCTTTTCTTTGCTTACTTTCTTTTGGCGAAGCAAAAGAAAATGAGTTGCCGCCGGCAACCCCGGCCCCGGCACCCAAACCACCCCAGGCGCCCAAATCAAAAAAAGCCCTACCGTCCAAGATAAACCTCAATAACTCGCTCATCCGCCTGCACCTGGTCCAAGGTCCCCTGAGCCAACACAGACCCATCGCACAGCACGGTCACGATCTCAGAGATGGTTTTGATAAAGCTCATGTCGTGCTCCACCACCATCAGCGAATGCTTGCCCTTGAGCGTCAAAAACAGCTCCGCCGTGCGCGCCGTCTCTTCATCCGTCATGCCCGCCACAGGCTCATCCAGCAACAGCAGCTTCGGGTCCTGCATCAACAGCATGCCGATCTCAAGCCACTGCTTTTGCCCATGGCTTAAATTGCCGGCCATGCGGCCTACGCTGTCGGCCAGGTGAATCGTCACCAGAATCTCGGCCAGCCGGTCGCTCTGCGCTGAATCAAGTTTGAAGAACATTGAGGACTTCACGCCCTTGTTGGTCTTGAGCGCCAGCTCCAGGTTTTCAAACACCGTGAGCTGCTCAAACACCGTGGGCTTCTGGAATTTGCGGCCAATGCCCAGCTGGGCGATCTCGGCCTCTTTGTGGCGCAGCAAATCAATCGTGCTGCCGAAAAAGACTGTGCCTTCATCGGGCCGGGTCTTGCCGGTGATGATGTCCATCATGGTGGTCTTGCCGGCGCCGTTGGGGCCGATGATGCAGCGCAACTCGCCCGGGGCGATATCCAGGCTCAGCTTGTTGATGGCCTTGAAACCATCGAAGCTGACGCTCACATCTTCAAGATACAGGATACGGCCGTGGGTTACGTCCACTTCGCCAGAAGCGTGGGCAACGCGGCTGCCGCTGGCGCTGCGGCCGCCGGATTCGGTATTGCTTTTGCCGGCTTCGAGTGCGGCTAGGCGCTGCTCAATGCGGCGTGCGCCTTGCTCCAGAAGATCGGGGGTCATTTCGCACCTCCCTTACGGAATTTCTTGACCAGGCCGACAACACCATCCGGCAAGAACAGCGTCACACCGATAAACAGCAAACCCAAAAAGTACAGCCAGAACTCAGGGTAGGCCACGGTAAGCCAGCTCTTGGCGCCGTTGACGATAAAGGCGCCCACAATCGGCCCGATCAGGCTGGCGCGCCCGCCCACTGCGGCCCAGATGGCAATTTCAATCGAGTTGGCCGGGCTCATCTCACCGGGGTTGATGATGCCGACCTGCGGCACATACAGCGCGCCCGCCACGCCGCACATCACGGCCGAGATCACCCAGATGGTGAGCTTGTAGCCCAGCGGGTTGTAGCCCGAGAACATCACCCGCGTTTCCGCGTCGCGAATGGCCTGCAGCACGCGGCCAAACTTGCTGCCCACCAGCCATTTGGCAAACAAAAAGAAGCCCAGCAGCGTCAGGCCCGTCATGACAAACAGCGTCATGCGCATCGAAGGCGTGGCAATCGGAATATTCAGAATGCGCTTGAAGTCGGTAAAACCGTTGTTGCCGCCAAAGCCGGTCTCGTTGCGAAAGAACAGCAGCATGGCCGCAAACGTCATGGCCTGCGTAATGATGGAAAAGTACACGCCCTTGATGCGCGAGCGGAAGGCGAAGAAGCCAAACACAAAGGCCACGATGCCGGGCACCGCGACGATCAGGAACAGCGTGGCCACAAAGCTGTCGCTGAACGTCCAGTGCCAGGGCAGCGCCTTCCAGTCGAGAAACACCATGAAGTCCGGCAAATCGCTTTTGTAGTTGCCGTCACGGCCGATCTGGCGCATCAGGTACATGCCCATCACATAGCCACCCAGTGCAAAGAACACGCCGTGGCCGAGTGACAGGATGCCGGTGTAGCCCCAGATCAGGTCCATGGCCAGCGCGCAGATGGCGTAGCACATGATCTTGCCCAGCAGCGCCACGGCATAGGTGCTCATGTGGAACAGGCTGCCCTCGGGCACCCACAGGTTGAGGATGGGTGCGATGGCGCAGACAGCGATAAGCGCCATCATGAAGGCGCTCCAGCCGCCGCGCGTCAGCAGCGGGCCTTTGGTGGGGAGATGGACGATGGGAGGCATGGGGGTCATGGATGTCATCGTCTTTACGCTTCAGCCGAACGGCCCTTCATTGCAAAAATACCTTGGGGGCGTTTCTGGATGAAGATGATGATGAACACCAGCACGGCGATCTTGGCCAGCACGGCGCCCGTCCAGCCTTCCAAAAATTTATTGAGGATGCCCAGGCCCAGCGCGGCATACACCGTGCCGGCCAGCTGGCCCACGCCGCCCAGCACCACCACCATGAACGAGTCCACGATATAGCCCTGGCCCAAATCAGGCCCCACATTGCCCACCTGGCTCAGCGCGCAGCCGGCCAGCCCGGCAATGCCCGAGCCCAGCGCAAACGCATAGGTATCGACACGCGCCGTGTTCACCCCCATGCACGAGGCAATCGGCCGGTTTTGCGTCACGCCGCGCACAAAGAGGCCCAGGCGTGTTTTGCTGATCAGCCAGGCCACGCCCAGCAGCACCGCCACGGCAAACACAATGATGACCAGCCGGTTGTAAGGCAATGACAAATTGCCCAGCACCTGCACGCCGCCACTCATCCACACCGGGTTTTCAACCCCGACGTTTTGGGCGCCGAAGATGGAACGCACCAGTTGCTGCAGCATCAGGCTGATACCCCAGGTGGCCAGCAAGGTCTCTAGCGGGCGGCCGTAGAGGAAGCGGATCACGCTGCGCTCCAGCGCCGCGCCCATCAGTGCAGACGCCATAAAAGCTACCGGCACCGCAGCCAGCAAGTACCAGTCAAACGCACCGGGAAAGTATTTCTGGAACACGCCCTGCACCACATAGGTGGCGTAGGCGCCAATCATCATCAGCTCGCCGTGCGCCATGTTGATGACGCCCATCAGCCCGTAAGTGATCGCCAGGCCCAGCGCCACCAGCAGCAAGATGCTGCCCAGGCTGATGCCGCTGAAAACCGCGCCCAGCTTGTTGCCCCATTCGAGCGAGGCCTCAACCTTGGCCAGTGCGGCCTGTAGCGCCACCTTCACGTCGGCATCGGTCTCTGTGCCCAGGCGCTCGATCAGCACCGTCTTGGTATTGGGGTTCTTGCTGCCGGCCAGCTGGCCCGCAGCCGCCAGCCGCTTGGCCTTGTCCGTGCTGCCCAGCAGAATCGCCGAACGCATCAGCTCCAGCTGGTTCTTCAGCTCGGGCACTGTCTCAGCCGCGTAGGCTTTTTCGATCAGCGGCAAGCGCGCTTCATCGTTGTCGCTGCCCAGCGTCTTGATCGCATCGCGCCGCTGCTTCTCGTCTTTGGAAAACAGCTTCAGCGCCGCCAGCGCGTTGTCGAGCTCGCTGCGCATCAGGTTGGGGTTGATCACGTCCTCGGCATCCGCCGGCAGCGGCACCTCGGCGCCGGTGATCGCATCAAAGGCCTTGTCGTCCTTTATGACAAAGACTTTGTCGCCCTTGGTTTTTACCGCATCGTCAGACAGCGCCTGGATGAACGCCGCCGTCTTCTCGTCCGCATTGGCAGCAGCCTTGGTCAACGCCTCCACCCGGGCCTCCGTCTCGCCAATGGCCATGCCTTTTACCTCCTCAGGACTTAAGGCGTGTGCGTTGGCAGCTATTAAAAGCGTAGCAAGAAGGAGCAGGCGGTGAAGTGAGTGACGGAGCATAGGAGAAAGAATCTGTAGGTTGGGCAGTACACGAGTGACCGTGTAGAGCCCAGACTGCAACTTCCTTGGTGGAGCGGCGGACTGTCTGGAAGCAGAGGCCGGTTGGCCCCCATTCCAGCCTTCCCCCAGCGGGGGAAGGAGCAAGAAAAGCAGCAGAAGCGGAGCACGAAGGCCGGGGTTTTCATCCCCTATTAGTCCCCTCCCCCGCTGGGGGAGGGCTAGGGTGGGGGCCAACCGGCCTAACCCCAACCCATCCTCTTGCTACTTCTACAACTTACTTCTTGACAGGCTCGTCTGGCTTCTTGTCGTTGCCCTCGATGTAAGGAGACCATGGCTTGGCCTTAACCGGGCCAGGCGTCTTCCACACCACATTGAACTGGCCATCCGCCTTGATCTCGCCAATAAACACCGACTTGTGCAGGTGATGGTTCTTCTCGTCCATCTTGCTCACGATGCCGGAAGGCGCGTTGAAGGTCTGGCCGGCCATGGCGGCGATCACTTTGTCGGTGTCGGTGGACTTGGCCTTTTCAACAGCCTGCTTCCACATGTTGATGCCGATGTAGGTGGCTTCCATCGGGTCGTTGGTCAAAGGCTTGTCAGAGCCAGGAAGCTTCTTGGCTTTGGCGTAGGCAGACCACTTCTTGATGAACTCGGTGTTGGCCGGGCTCTTTATCGACTGGAAGTAGTTCCAGGCAGCCAGGTGGCCGACCAGGGGCTTCGTGTCAACGCCGCGCAACTCTTCTTCACCCACAGAGAAGGCCACCACTGGCACGTCTTTGGCCTTCAGGCCGGCATTGCCCAGCTCTTTGTAGAAAGGCACGTTGGAGTCACCATTGATGGTGGACACCACAGCCGTCTTGCCGCCCTGCGAGAATTTCTTCACGTCAGCCACGATGGTTTGATAGTCGCTGTGGCCGAAGGGGGTGTATTTTTCGTCGATGTCTTTGTCAGCCACGCCCTTGCTCTTCAGGTAAGCGCGCAGGATCTTGTTGGTGGTGCGTGGGTAGACATAGTCAGTGCCCAGCAGAACCCAACGCTTGGCGCCGCCGCCGGCCTTGCTCATCAGGTAGTCGACTGCAGGGATAGCCTGCTGGTTAGGCGCCGCGCCCGTGTAGAACACGTTCTTGGACAGCTCTTCACCTTCGTACTGCACGGGGTAGAACAGCAGGCCGTTCATTTCTTCAACCACTGGCAGCACCGACTTGCGGGAAACAGACGTCCAGCAGCCGAAAATCACCGAAACCTTGTCTTGACCGAGCAGCTGCTTGGTCTTTTCAGCAAACAGGGGCCAGTTGGAGGCTGGGTCAACCACCACGGGCTCGAGCTTCTTGCCCATCACGCCGCCCTTGGCATTGATCTCTTCGATCGCCATCAGCACGGTGTCTTTCAGCGTGGTTTCAGAAATAGCCATGGTGCCCGACAGGCTGTGCAAAATGCCAACCTTGATGGTGTCCTGGGCAAAAGCAGGCATGGCGCCAAGGCCAGCCAGTGCGACGGCGGCGGTAAGCGCCTTGAGGGTAAATCGACGTTGCTGCATGTGAATCCACTCCGGTAGATAGGTGTTTGAATCGCGTTTCGCTGCGCCAAAACCTGGGGAAACCAAGGCTTTTACACAGCGATGAACCGATTCTGGGGACCGGAGGGGGATTGGGGAATACGCCGGGTGGCGTATGTGGGGGTGGCCGGTATGCTGTGGGGACTCCCAGGTTTGGGGGTTGGTATTGCACCCATCGCCAGCACTTACTGGCGCTCCGACAGTCACACACACGTTCCCAGCCATGCGCCTTCGCTTGCATCACCTCCGCCACTTGTCTAGCCTGTATCTGCTGCCATGTTTGGCGTTGGTATTGACCTGCACAGCCGCGCGGGCAGCTAGCGTCCTGGAGCAAGCCCAGCTGAAAGTGTTCTTCATGGACAGCTACCTCTCCGCGATGGTGGAGGCATGCGTGCAAAAGCAACCAGAGCTTCGGCAGAAGTTGCAGGCGAACCAACAGGCTGTCCGCCGACGCATGCGCATAGACATTGACATTGGAAGAGAAGTGGGTCGGTCGCTTTTCGCACCCCAAGGAAAAGACGTCGACCAGGAAGCAAAACGGTTTACCGAACAACAGCTGACAAGCCAGTTGCTGGCTGAGCCAGACTCCCGCCAGCAAAAGTTTTGTGAAGAACTTAGCCAGCCAAAAACCCTCTCGCGGTGGTCCATGGATCACTTTCTTCGGCAAGATTTCGAGTCGCTCAAAATGCAAGTCGAAAACAGCCAAGGTCTGCCCTGCGACATGATCGCCACCAGTTTCGAATGGCCCGCAAAACAATTCCTTGAACTCCCAAGCACACCCGCTGAGGTGCGGGACGTTGCAAGCCTCCTCTTGCATTCCAACATTAGCGCTCTGGAAAAAAAGACTTCCAACTGCCTTGCACTGAATGCCCGAGCCGCGGAGTACCGGGTGGCTCCCGACAAGGAACTCGAAGTGATAGCAGCGCTGCTCAGCTCAATGAGAGCTGCGCTCACGCCAATATGGGACTCTCGCCCAAAGAACAATGAAAGCGTCGGCATAGTCTCGGAACGAGTTGGTGAGTACCTCCGCCAACGGGCGAAATGAGTCCGCCTCCTATAAATAGATGAGGCACTGGCGGTCAGACACCGCACGGCCTTCGCGGTATGTGCCACACCTCACTAAAACGCCAATAGACGAACGAGGGCAATGCAGATATGGTTACAAAAATTCACAACCAACCATGACGCCTTAAGCCCGCCTGAATTGACCGAGGCGAACGGCGCCGATCAGGCCTCCCTACACATGGCGCTCAACAGATTCCCGGCACTTGCTGCCCTTGCGGTTGTCTTCACTCTCACCGGGTGCGCCACCAACTCAATGACAGGCCGCTCGCAGCTGGTGCTGGTGAGCGAAGAGTCCGCATCCAAACAAAGTGTCAGCTACTACAACTCCATGATGGGAGACTTCAAAAAGAAGGAAAAACTCATCGTCGGGTCGCCCATCAATACGCGTGTAGAAGCGATCACCAACAAGCTCATTCAGCAGGCCGTTCAATACCAGCCCAAGTCGGCATCATGGGCTTGGCAGGTCAATGTGATCGACGATGACAAAACCATCAACGCCTTCTGCATGCCGGGCGGCCTGATGGCAATTTACACAGGCCTGATCAACCAACTCGACGCCACCGACGATGAAATTGCCCAGGTGATGGGTCATGAGATCGGGCACGCGCTGGCCGGGCATGGTGCAGAAAAGATGTCGGTACAGATAGCCAGCAACATTGCCGTGCTGGCCATATCGGCCGCAGCAGCCAAGAATAGCCGGGACTTCAGCAACAACCAGCTAGCGCTCACTGTGGCCGCTCTTGCGTTTGTGAACCTTCCGAATGGACGAATCACAGAGACCGAGGCAGACAAGATCGGCATCGAACTGGCTGCCCGCGCAGGGTATGACCCGGCAGCCGCAGTCTCTCTTTGGCAAAAAATGGCCACAGCCACCAAGTCCAAAGGTCGCTCCGATTTTCTGAGCACACACCCTTCCCCTGAAAGGCGCCAGGAAACCCTGCTGGCGCTGGGCAAGCCCATGGGACCACTCTACGCCGCGGCCAAGGCCACCGAGCGCCCGTCCTACGATTGGTTGAAAGGCGACTACGACAGCCGCCCCAAGATCGAGGCGAGCAGCGCCCAGGCTTTCTATTCGGAAAGCTGGGATCGATTCATCAAGGGAGAGTCACAGCTCAAGGGCGGCAACATGCCGGCCTATCTCGTCAAGCAAGGCAGCCTGGCCGATCTCTACAAGGCAGGCAGCTGGCGAGACCTGGCATCGAAGGTGTTGGACCTGGACTTTGAGCTTGACCTGTCGTACTTCTACTTGTCAAAGGCCGCGAAAGGCCTTGGGTTTGAGCAGGCGGCAGAAAAATATCAACTGCAAGCCATAGAACTTGGTAAATCAGAAAAGACTGCGTGCGCCAAGAAGTTCATGGTGTCGTGTTCGGGTCTTCAGCCATCAACGCCCTGATGTGATGGGGGGGCCACCTGGTTGTCGAGAGCACAGGCGAATACTCGAATTGATTCAGTCTGCCAACATGCTCAACTCCTTAAAAGGAATTCTAAAGGGGATGCGATGAAGCAAAAAGAAATGAATGCTATGCAGCGGCGATTACGTAACCTCAGCTAATACCGCAGGAGTGCCGCTATGCCGTATATACCGCAACTTCAGCCATTCCAGGCCCGCAGCTTGGCGGATGGGTTCATAGTCGCCACTTCTCGCAGTGGCGATTTCGCATTCTTTTCGCCCTCCGAGTTTGACCAGTTTCAGAGTGCTCCAGCTACCTTACCACTGGAGTTTCAGGCGGAGCTCCGCGCTCGCTTCCTGCTTGGCGATACCGGCCCGCATCCAGGCACAAAGCGCCTCATTACCTCTCGAATCGCTGCAAAGCGAGAGACCGTTTTAAAAGGCCCAGCGTTGCACATCATCGTGCCAACGCTTCAATGCGCCCATTCTTGTCAGTATTGCCAGGTCAGTCGGTCGCTACAAGACCAAGGCCACACCATGTCAATCACCGATATTGAAGCGGCTTGCGATACGATTTTTGAGAGCGCGTCACAAACTTTGACGGTTGAGTTTCAAGGCGGCGACCCGCTTATTCGCTTTGATCTCGTCAAGCATGCCGTACTGCATCTTCAGCGACGAAACCTGTCAGAGCAGCGACGTATCCGTTTCGTTGTTGCCTCGACCTTGCATCAACTCGATCCCGACATGTGTACATTCTTTAAGGAGTACAACGTCTATCTTTCAACAAGCATTGATGGTCCACGAGATCTTCACAACCGGAACCGTCCCATCCCGGGCCGTGATTCCTATGAACGAACAGTCAAAGGCATCGAACTGGCTCGTGAGCTTCTGGGTCATGACGCCGTAGCGGCCCTAATGACCACCACGAGTTCGTCACTCGCGGACCCCGAAGCGATCGTTGATGAATATGTGCGCCTTGGATTCAAAGACATTTTCTTGCGCCCTTTAAGCAGCTATGGGTTTGCCAAGCGAAATCAGATCTTGCTGGGATACTCCGTTCAGAAGTTTTTTGACTTCTACCAACGCGGTCTGAAGCGAGTACTGCATTGGAATTCCCATGGCGTTGAAATTCGGGAGGTCTACGCTTGCATCTTGCTCAACAAGATGCTTTCGACATTTGATGCTGGCTATGTGGACCTGCAAAGCCCAACAGGAGCAGGTTCCAGCGTCCTGGTTTACAACTACGACGGGTATGTCTATCCAAGTGACGAGGCACGTATGCTTGCGGAAACCGGAGATAAATCACTGCGCATGGGGCGTATCGGTGAACCTCTCGAGAACCTTCTTCAATCAGCAGTGGCCAGATCTCTTGCGGTGGCCAGTACGGTTGAAAACGCGGAAGGCTGTTGCGATTGCCCTTACAACAAGTTCTGCGGCCCAAATCCCGTGGATGCCCAGGCGCAGTTCGGGACTCTTTTTATTCCCGTTGAAAACACTGAACATTGCCAGCGCCACAAAGGATTGTTCGATGCCATGTTCATGGAGATTCGGACGGCGGACGAAGATTTGCTCGACCTTTTCTACCAATGGGCTCGCCCCGCAGCTGGAGTGAGAGACTAATGCGGCGCATCAAAGTCAGACTGCAAGCGCAAGTCGAGATGTGTGTGCATCGAGTCGTGACCTATGAAAATCTCGCTTCGGAGTGGAGCCCAGATTTGCGATTCTTTGTACTGGTTTTTTCTGCGGAAAATCAGGCTGGTACAGAAGCTCTCCGGCAATCCGGGCTTGCCAACATTGCCTGGATAGAGGGAAAAGGACTGCAAGAGGGCGATATCGTAGTTCCTGTGCGAGACAAGCAGGAAGTACTCGTACTTCTACGTGAGGCTGACGCCCATCATTCCCTCTTCATGACCAATCGATGCAATAGCTATTGTTTAATGTGTTCGCAACCACCCACACTTGGCGATGACGGGTGGCTTGTCGGCGAAGCAATCGATGCAGTGAGGCATCTTCGCAAGTCGCCGCCTGTACTCGGCCTCACAGGTGGCGAACCGCTGTTACTGGGAACCGGGCTACGGCAGGTGCTTAACGCCATCGAGCAAGAGCATCCCACGACACATGTGGAAATTCTCACAAATGGGCGCTTATTCTCTAACAGGCAAGTGGTTTCTGACATCCTGGACGGCCTAACAATGCCCGCCCGTTGGCTTGTACCCCTTTATGGTCATTGCAACTTTGTCCACGACTTCGTCGTGCAAACGCAAGGAGCGTTCGACGAAACAATCGGGGGTTTGCTGACCCTGCAGGCACATGGTCAACAAATACAGCTTCGCATTGTGCTCATCGAACCGGTGCTACGGGTTCTACCCGAACTTGCGGCGTTCATTGGCCGTAACTTGCCTTTTGTACGGGAGGTGGCCCTCATGGGCTGTGAACCGATTGGCTTTGCACTTGCCAACCGCGAGCTTTGCGAGGTGAATCTTCACGAATGGGGCGAGACGTTGGAGCGGTCTGCGCGAACGCTGAGACGTTTTTCCATTCCGTACCTTTTCATGAATGCACCTCTCTGCGCGTTACCGCAGTCTTTATGGTCAGACGCACACCGCAGCATTTCAGATTGGAAGAATGAATATGCGGCCGAATGTGATGGCTGCGCGGTAAAAGAAAGTTGCTCGGGACTTTTTTCCTGGTACGAGCGCGGCTGGAAGCCTGCACCCATTAGACCCATAAAACAAGCGGAGACCATCGTATGAGCAAGTTCATCCGCAATATCTCATTGTTCATCGCCGGACTTCCGTTGCTTGCGACAAAGAGCTATGCTAATGCGCCAAGCACAGCCACGGTGGACTCTCTCAGCGAGCCCGACGCAGTTCCTCTTCGCCCTCTCAACTGGGAATCTGACAACCTGTTTGCAGGGCATAGATCACACTCAAGTCATCGATCCCATTCCAGTCACAGCTCACACTCATCCCACTATTCGGGTTCCAGTGGCGTGAGTTCCTCTGCACCAAGCTATCGAGCACCGGTTTACGTAGCACCAACGCCCGCACCAACTCAAGCTCCAAATTCGACACCAGCCCAGCAGACATCGCCGGGACAAACGCCGGGCGTAAATCGCCTCAGCGAATCATCTAATGCTACGGCACCAGGAAAGCCGCAGACTCTCGCCGCACCTACGACTCCCCCCTCACGAGCAGGGTTGACCTCTTCGGAGAAACTGCGATTACAGATCATGCGGGTGCAAATTAAACTCCAGAGCCTGGGTTTGTACAGCGGTCCAATCGACGGAACGCTCAATGAAGGTACGCGTTCAGCACTTAAATATTTTCAGGACCTCAAGGGCATGCCCAAAAGCGGGGCAATGACAACTCCAACGTTAAACGCACTTGGTGTTCCAGCTGCGAATTGACTACATCAGACCGTTGAGCCTCAAAGCACATCGGCCATTAGCGGAAGTCCTCTCTCGCAGCCCTCCAAAAATCAAATTAAGCGACGCCTCTCGCCTGCCCGGTCCGGGCGCTCAGCATGAGTTTGCCGCCATCAGATGGCACGCGCGTAACAGCCCCAACACGAGCGGGGCGGCACAGTCAAGCCCCGCGCACCTGCAGAACAGACAGCATCCATTCCTCAAACAGCCGAATGTTCCGCTGCTCCCGCCGCTCAGGCGGGTAAGTAAGAGAGTAGCCATTCCCGCTATCAACCTCGATGTCGAAGGGTTTCACCACCTTCTGCGAGGCGATCAGATCGGTGAACAAGGCAGCATCGGCGATGGCCACACCCAAGCCACGCTCTGCGCTTTGCACGCACATATCTACCGTGTCAAACAACTGCTCACGCGCGCCCTGCAGGTCCGGCACGCCGGCGCCGCGCAGCCATGTCAGCCATTCGTGCCGATGGGCCGTCGCATGCAAGAGGGTCGCACCGGCGAGGTCGCGTGGCTCGCGCAAGCTGGCGGCTAGCTTGGGCGAGCACAGGGGTACGAGGCGCTCACGCATCAGCGGCACTTCGACCAAGTTGGGCCAACCGCCTTTGCCGTGCGCAACGATGACATCTGCATCGGTGTTGCTGAAGTCGGGTGCGTCTGTCCAGTGGGTGGCTACGCGTATCTCCAACCCCGGCAGCGCCGCCTGCAACGCGGGCAGGCGGGGCAAAAACCACCTGACGGCCATGGTGGGCGGAAACTGCACTCTGAGAACGTCGCTGCCGCGCCGTACGCGGGCGCTGGCTTCGGCCAGTGTGGTCATGGCTTGCCGCACGGGCACCAGCAGTTGCTGGCCTTCGGCTGTGAGTGTGAGGCCGCGCGCCTGCCGTACGAATAGCGGGCAACCGTAATACTCTTCGAGCAACTGCACCTGCCTGCTGACCGCGCCTTGTGTGAGGTTGAGCCGGGTGGCTGCGCCTGTGAAGCTGCCGCAATCGGCGGCGGCCAGAAAGGCCTGCAAGGCATACAGAGGTGGCAGGGCCGGCATGGCTCAGGCGTGTGAAGGGGTGGCGGTCATGGGCGCAGTTTATCGTGGCTGCCCGCCGCCGTAGCGGCCCACAGCAGCCCGCACCAGGCATGCATGCTGCGCATGGCTGACCCCAAAAACTTTCGATGGTGCGGCGGCGCGGGCGCTCCTACGATGGCGCCCTGTTCATTCATTCCAAACACGTCACCCCACACCATGGTCATCAGCTCGAACGCACTTGCTTACATAGACGTCATTAACAAATACCTGGCTCTGCTGGGCGCGGGGGACGTGCGGGGCATTGTGTCGCTGTTCAGCCCCAAGGGGATGGTGAACTCGCCCTTTCTGGATGTGCAGCCGGCGGGCGCGTTCTTTGACCAGCTGAAGGCGGCCACGCGGCGCAGCGTGCTGGAGGACCCTGAAGTGTTTGTGAGTGGGGTCGGCTCGCGCCGGGCTTCAGTGTGTTTTACCTACCTGTGGGAGCTGGCGGACGGCTCGCATGTGAGCTTTCGCTGTGTCGATCTTTTTGAGTTCGACGAGCAGGGCCTGATCGACACCATGACTATCATTTACGACACAGCGCCCATACGCGCGGAGGTGGGCGACAAGTACCGCCGTGTAGCGGTTGCCTGATCTTCCCTGGTTCATTCACCCCAAGCTGAGCAAAGGAGCACCCCCATGTCACTTGTTCGCGTTCAACATGTCGCTATCTCGCTCGACGGTTTCGGCACCGGCGAGGGGCTAAGTCTTGAAGCACCGTTTGGCCATGCCGGCGAACGGCTGCATGAGTGGATGTTTGAAACCCAATGGGGCCGCAAGATGATCGGCCAGTCGGGCGGCACGTCTGGCGTTGATGACGCCTTCTTGCGTCTTTTTGAGCAGAACATTGGCGCCGAGATCATGGGTTCCGGCAAATACGGCTACCCCGGCTGGCATACAGATCCGCAGTGGAAGGGCCACTGGGGGCCCAACCCGGTATTCCACACGCCGGTCTTTGTGCTGACCCGTCACACCCCGCCCGCCTATTGAGATGGAGGGCGGCACCACCTTCCACTTCATCGACGCATCGCCTGCGCAGGCAATTGAGGCGGCGCGCAAGGTTGCTGGCGGCAAAGACATACGCCTTGGCGGCGGCCCGACCATGCTGCGCGAATTTCTCAAGGCCGGGCTGGTTGACCACATGCATGTCGTGGTGGTGCCCATCCTGCTCGGCCGCGGTGTGCGGCTCTGGGATGGGCTGGAGGGCCTTGAGACGAACTACGACATCGAGTCCGTCTCGTCGCCCATCGGCGTCACGCATATGACGTTCACCCGTGTAGCAAGTCATTAAGCCATTGATCACCCTCACTCACTACTCACTTCAACCCTCAACCAACCCAAAGGAGAGCCACCATGCCCAAGATGATTTTTGTCAACCTGCCGGTGAAGGACCTTGCCGCTGCCACGCGCTTTTACAAGGCCATCGGCTGTGAGCAAAACATGCAGTTCAGCAATGAGCAGGCCGCGATGATGGTCTGGTCGGACACCATCAGCTTCATGCTGCTCACCCACGATTACTTTGCGACCTTCACTTCGAAGCGCATCGCCGACGCGCAGCAGACCTGCCAGGTGCTGCTGTGCCTGTCGCGTGACAGCCGCGAAGATGTAGACGCCATCACAGAGGCCGCGGCCGCTGCCGGCGGCAAAGCCGACGTTCGCGCACCGATCGACATGGGCTTTATGTACAACCGCGCTTTCCAGGACCCGGACGGCCATGTGTTTGAGCCGGTGTGGATGGATATGGCGGCAGCGCAAGCCACCGCTTAGGGCAGCTGCGTAGGTCTCACGTACTGGCCTACGTAGCCGGACTTTGTCGAATTCTCCGAACCCGCTCGTCGTAACAGGTAAGCAAGCCAAAAAGCCCCATGGGCCATCAGTCGTTTTGCTTGTTTTACCTGTTTCGCTTTTTTAACCCAAGGAGAAATTCGATGAAGTTCCTGCACACTCTTTTCGCCCCGCTGCTGAGCGCCGCGGTGGCGGTTGCCACCATCGTCCCTGTCGCCTCCCACGCCCAGGACAGCAAGCCCGCCAAGAGCGGCTACCTCAGCGTCAACGGCGTCAACTACCACTACCAGGTCCACGGCAAGGGCGAGCCGCTGTTGCTCTTGCACGGCGGCCTGGGCGACTTCGACATGTTTGGCCCAGTGTTGGCGGAACTCACCAAAACGCGCCAGGTGATCGGCGTGGACCTGTACGGGCACGGCCGAACGGCGCTGACCGAGCGGCCCATGAGCCTTACCGACATGGGCGACGACATGGCGCAGATCGTCAAGCAGCTTGGCTACGACAAAGTAGACGTGATGGGTTATTCGCTGGGCGGCGGTGTCGGCTTTCGCATGGCGGTGCAACACCCCGAGCGCGTGCGGCGCCTGGCGCTGGTGTCGGCCGGCTACGCGCAAGACGGCTTCTTCGCGGAGATGCTGCCGATGCAGGCGCAAGTCGGTGCGGGCATGTTCGAGATGATGAAGGAAACCCCGATGTACAAGTCCTACGCCGCGGTGGCGCCGCGCCCGCAGGACTTCCCCAAGCTGCTCGACCAGATGGGCGCCTTGATGCGCAAGCCTTATGACTATGCGGAAGATGTGAAGAAGCTGCAGATGCCGGTGATGCTGGTGTTTGGCGACAGCGACATGTACCGCCCCGAGCACATCATGAAGTTCTACCAGCTGCTGGGCGGCGGGCTGAGGGACGCGGGCTGGGGCCGGGAAAACATGGCAAAGAACCGGCTGGCGATTTTGCCGGGGTTCACGCACTACGACCTCTTCCTTGCGCCTAGCCTGGTGCCGACGGTGTTGCCCTTTCTGGACGGGAAGAGCAACACAGCCAGCTGGGGGCAGCAGGTTGCGGGGCAGAAGTAATGACAGCAAGGAGAGCAAGGAAGGCAAGGAAAAAGCCGAGCCTCGTTATCGGGGTTCCGGCTTATCACCATCCATCCATCCATCCATCCATTAGTCGAACTTGACCAGGTCCTTGAAGATCAGTTGGCCCCAGCTGTTTCCGCGTGCATGCACCAGCAGCCCGCCTTCCGATAAGCCGCCAAGCTGGATCGGCGAGAACCCGAGGTTTTCTGCAAGCGCAGCAACCTCCGCCGCTGCGCCGTCATCGTCGCTCGCCAGGAACACGACTCTCTTGCCACCGTGTACGGCCGGGTCCTGTTCAAGGACGCCGGCGACCAGATGGTTGAAGCCCTTCACCAGCCTTGCACCGGTGAAGGCCTGCGCGACGACCTTGGCGGAAGGTTGGCCTCCCAAGTCCCCGGGCGGCACACCGTAGGCATTGGTTACATCGACGAGGGTCTTTCCCTTCCAGCTTGGCAGTGCCTTGGCGACCTCCTGGTGCGACTCGAAACGGACAGCCAGAAAAATGACGTCCGCCTTGACGGCTTCAGCCAGCGTGGTGGGAATGACCTTGGGCCCGATGGCGGCCGCGTCGGAGGCAAAGCTTTCCGGGTCGCGGGTGGTGGCAACGGATACTTCGATGCCGCTTCGGGCAAATGCCTTGGCGAGGGCCTGGCCGAGTTTGCCGAAGCCGATGATTGCGTAGCTCATATATTTCTCCTTGGGTTTTGTGTCAAATCTGCTTCTGATTTACTTCAGATCTGCTTCAGATCTATTTCAGATTTGTGCCAGGCCGCCGTCGACGGCGACTTCGCTGGCGGTCATGAAGCTGCTGTCCGCTGACGCGAGAAAGGCGGCCGGCGCCCCGATCTCCGCCGGATCGGCCATGCGTTGCAGCGGGTTCATTGAGGCGAAGACCTTCATGCCCTCCGCGCCCAGCGCCGCCTTTGCGAGTTCGGTCGCCGTTGGCCCGGGCGACAGCACATTGACCCGGATGCCGGTGCCCTTCAGGTCCTCTGCCCAGGTCCGCGCGAGGTTGCGCACCGCCGCCTTGCTGGCGCTGTAGACGCTGAATGCCGGAGCGCCCGTGGTGCCGGCACTCGACCCGGTCAGGATGATGGAGCCGCCCTGGCCCATCAGCGGCAACGCCTTCTGGACCGTGAAGATCGTGCCCTTCACATTGGTGTCAAAGGTTTCATCGATGTGCCCGGCGGTGAGCTGGCCCAGCGGAAGCGGACCTCCGGCCCCGGCATTGGCGAAAACGATGTCCAGGGTTCCACGCTCGGCCTTCACCGCGGCGTAGAGCCGGTCGAGGTCGGCCTGATCGGAGACCGAGCCTTTCACCGCGCGGGCATTGGGTCCGAGCTCGGCCACAGCGGCATCGAGCGCTTCCTGCCGGCGGCCGAAGATGAAGACGAAGGCTCCCTCCCCGATAAAACGCTTTGCCGCGGCAAGGCCTATGCCGGTAGCGCCGCCGGTGATCACGGCGGTCTTTCCACTCAGTCTGTTCATGTCATGTGTCCTTCGTTTGAAGTTGTAAGCAGCGGGGATTCGCTGGCTTGAGGACACATGCAGTTCTGCTAACCTGCGGACAAGTATGCACTTTTAGGTAAGTACCAAAAAAATGTCGACGCCTTCTGAAACCTGCGATCCCGGCTGCGGGCTGAACACGACGTTGCGCATCATTTCGGGCAAGTGGAAGCCGCTGGCCCTGTTCTTCCTGCGCGATGGCCCGAAGCGCTACGGCGAGCTCAAGCGCTTGATTCCGGGCGTCAGCCACAAGGTGCTGATCCAGCAATTGAAGGACCTGGAGGCCGACCAGGTGCTGGCGCGGACCGACTACCAGGAGGTGCCGCCACGCGTGGACTACATGCTGACTCCGCTAGGCCGTAGCCTGGCTGACGCGATCATCCCGCTGTGCACCTGGGGAAGCGAAAACATGGCGGAAGTGACCAGCATCTTCGCCGGGCGCGATGCCTTGCCCTAACCTAACAGGCTCTGAAGGTGTTCCCTGCCTGCTTACTTGCCTTCCACCTGTGCCTTGGACAGGCGCAGCGCCTTGGCCATATAGCCACGCCACAAGGTCCGCGTAAAAAGGCTGATCAGGGGTTTCAGCAGGGCTGACCGGCTGATGAACTCGTAGCGCCAGCGAACCGACGTGGCGGCACGGCCCGGCACGTCTTCGAACCACCACTCACCGCGCGCTTCGCTGGCGAGCAAGCGCAGAACCCCTGTGAACTCCGTGATGCGGTAGGCGAAGCGCTTCGGGTATTCGTAGCTTGTCAGTGTCTCGCGAGCGGAACTCCCGTCAGAGAAGACCACGTTTCGGGTCCGGCCTGCGGCGTCCCACGGGCCGGTCTGGTTCAGCGTCTGCGTTACCGAAGGGAGCGGGCCGTACCCGGTAAAGATCGATGTGAGGGCTATAGGGACGATGTGCAAAAAGGTCGTTTCCCTGGATGCTTCGACCGTCGCGATGACGGTTGCTGCTGCTGATGCGGTTGCTGCGGGGGATTTCATGATGGCTTCCTTGTTGAGAGTTGCGCGGTTCACCAGCTGATGAGCGGTGAGCGGCCCAGCCAAGTGTTGCTGTGCACCTGGTCCAGGACAAAGCTCGCCACGTCGGCCCTGGCGATCGTCCCGCCGTGAAAGCCTGAGAGATCCGTGAGCGCCCGGATCTCGCCGCTGGCCGGTTTGTCGTTCAGCACCGAAGGACGCACCAGCACCCAGTCCAGGCCGCTGTCCCTGACGATGGCTTCTTGCCGGTTCTTGTCGGCATACACCTTGCGCAAAAGGGCTGGGAAAATCAAGCGGTCGAAAACAAACCCGCCGTGGCCGGCGGTGTCACCGGCGCCCATGCCCGTGATGCAGACAAGGCGCGAGACCCCGGCGGCTTTCATGGCATTCACCAGCGCCTTGGTTGCCGACGACAGCAGCGTCACCTCTTTGAACGGGCTGGCCGGCGTGCCCAGCGCACTGACGACGGCATCCTGGCCTTGCAGCGCCTTGCGCAAGGCCGCTTCATCGCGGGCGTCGCCGATGAAGACCTCGGCGCCCTCCAGGCCGCTGGCCTTTGCCGGCGAACGCACGAGCACCCGGACAGCAAAACCCCGTGCGAGGGCTTGCTTCACGATCAGTCGGCCCGTGCCGCCTGTGGCGCCCAGCACCAGGAGATTCGGGCGCGCAAGATCTGAATGCGCAGCATGGACGGCGTTCATTGCGCAGCTCCTGGCAGCGACAGCTTGCCTTGCGCCAGCAGTTCGCGCGTGCGTTGCAGCGTTGACAGCAGGGCTGCCTTGTAGCCTTTGTCGCTGTCGAACTGCGCCTGCTCGGCCTGCTCTTCGGGGC
This sequence comes from Polaromonas sp., assembly GCA_021153985.1. Classification (GTDB taxonomy): domain Bacteria; phylum Pseudomonadota; class Gammaproteobacteria; order Burkholderiales; family Burkholderiaceae_C; genus Polaromonas. The sequence goes on along the minus strand of JAJKJM010000064.1, from coordinate 3,724 downwards.
CATTGGGCTCCTTGCCGCGCAGGCCGGTGTAGCAATAGAAGCGGAGCTGGAGGTTTCCCGATGCGTCTTCAAAGAGTTCGTTGACGATCGCTCCTTCGCGCGGGCCGGTGGCCTGGAAGAAGGTCACCTTGCTCTCGGGCTCAAAGGCAATGATTTCACGCAGGTCGGTGCCGGCGATGGTGGCTTCGCGCACGATGTGGGCTTTGCCCTCTTCCACGACCTCGCAGTAAGTGCAGAGGCCGGGCGGCAGGAAGAGACGCGCGTCGCGCGCCTTGAGGACCAGGCCGGCCCACGCCTGGGCGCGCGTGAGCGGCGCCTCGCCTGCTGGGTTGACCTGAACGGTGGCGGTCGAATAGATCATGATGGTTTCCTTGGTTGAAGTTGTGAGGTTGTGAAGTTGTGAAGTTTTGGCTGCCGGCGCTCAGGCTGGTGCCGAGATTTCGGCGGCGAAGTCGCGGTAGGAGCGCAGCGGGCGGCCCAGCAGCTGGGTCAGGCGCTCCACGTCGCCCGCTTCAGGAACCATGCCTTCGGTCAGGAAGCGCTCGCTCATCAGGCGCATGTCATAGGCCATCCACCCCGGCATGAAGTTGCGCAGGTTCTTCTCGAAGCCGGCCGTGTCGTCGCCGCCATAGGTGACGGGGCGATTCAGCACCGTCGACCAGATCGCAGCGATCGACTCGCCGGTCAGCGTGTCGGGGCCGACCAGGTTGATGCGCTCCAGAGGCAGGGGCCCGGACGCACGTTCGCGGCGCAGCAGCTCGATGGCCGCGATCTCGCCGATGTCGCGCGCATCGATCATGGCCAGGCCCTTGCTTCCGATGGGCATGGGGTACACGCCGTAGCCCGTCACCACGTCCTTGATGGTGCGCTCGTTGTCCATAAAGTAGGCGGGCCGCAGGATGGTGGCGCCGAAGCCCATCTGTTCCAGCATGCGCTCCACGCCGAACTTGCCAGCGAAGTGGGGAACGTTCAGGTACTTGTCGCTGTGGATGACCGACAGGTAGACGATCCGGTCTATGCCTGCCTCGCGTGCCAAGTTGAGCGAGATGAGGGCCTGGGTGAATTCATCGGGCACCACCGCGTTGAGCAGGAACAGGGTGGAGACGCCTTCGAAGGCGGCGCGCAGAGAGTCCACATCCAGCAGGTCGCCCTGCACGACGTTCACGCCTGCCGGTAAGTTTGCCTTGGCGGGGTCGCGGACGAGTGCGCGCACGTCGGCGCCGCGGTTGACGAGTTGCTGGACTACTTGGCGGCCGATGTTGCCGGTTGCGCCGGTGATAAGGATGGTCATGAAATTACTCCGTTTGGTTTGAAAGAGCCTTGATCTTCATCGTTTCAATTAATCATGAATAGCCGTTATATTTAGACCATCTGTCTCACTGGTGGAACACATGGACCTTTTGGCACTTGCAGACTTCACACTGGTCGCCCGGCATGGCGGCTTCGGGCGGGCATCCCGTGAATCAGGCCGGCCCAAGGCCACCCTCTCCCGCCGGGTGGCCGACCTGGAGAGCGGCCTTAACCTGCGGCTCTTCGAGCGCGGCGCACGCGCACTGAAGCTCACCGAAGAAGGGCGGGCGCTGTTTGAGAAGACTTCCGTGCTGCTCGCCGAGCTCGACGAGACGACGGCGGCAATCGCCTCCGGCGGTGACGAGCCCCGGGGTCGCTTGAGGGTGAGTGCGCCGCTGCTCTTTTCGCAGGCCGCGATGGGAAAGCTTGCCGCCCAGTTCGCCATGAAGTACCGCGACATCCGCCTGGAGGTCACAACGGAAGACCGCCCCGTGGACATGGTGGAAGAGGGATACGACCTGGTGATCCGGGTGAATCCGGACCCCGACGAAAGCCTGGTAGGCCGGATCTTCCTGAGGGACCAGATCGTGATGGTGGCCCACCCCGGTCTTCAGCGGCCCGCGGGTGGAACAACACCTGTTCCGGTCGTGCTGCGCGGAGGTGGCGTCGACGGACAGACGGCTGTCTGGGAACTCACCGATAAGGGAAAGAGGAAGCGCCTGACCGTCCAGCCTGTTTTGAGCTTGTCCTCGCTCTTCATGGTCCGCGATGCGGTGCGCGCGAATGTGGGCGCGGCGCGCCTTCCCTTGTCGCTGGTCATCCCCGACCTGGCGGCCGGAACGCTGGTGCAATGGGGAGACGCCGGCGGACCCGAGGTGGCGCTGTGGGCGCTCTACCCCTCGCGCCGCCTGTTAAGCGCGCGTGTCTCAGCCTTCCTGAATTTCCTGAAGGAGGCCTTCCCGGAAGGAAGCCCCGGTGAGTTGGCGGCCTATATCAGGTGAGGCAATGCCAAGCTTTTTCCTGATGAGTTGGAGGCTGCCTGATGCGCGCTGTCGCGATATTTATGCATCAAATCGGCCTCTAGCCCAATATCCATATAGGCAAGCAGCTCCTGAATTAATAGCAGACTGAACTCCTGTGTATGCCGGAATCGGGCACCCGGCTTGTCCCTCGGGTCACCTGATCCGCCGCGTATTCATCGCTTGTTCATCGCTTGTTCATCGCTTATTCGTCGGCCCAGGCCTACAAAAACCAGCGCCAGCCTCGCTGTCTTTGCCCCACCCTGCTGCGGAGAATGAAGTCATCATGCCCAGCAGCGCGGCGCCCCCTACCGCAAATTCCTTTTTCGCTTTCGCAACGTCCGTGTGGCCGCACGTGCGGCGCTGGGGCTTGCCCGTGTTTGGCATCGTTGTGCTGGGGCTTCTGGCGTCACATGCGCACAAGGTGGACTGGGCGGGCGCATGGCAGGCGCTGTGGCGCTACTCCCCGGTTTTGTTGCTGGCCGTGCTGGGCCTGGCCACCGCCAGCCATTGTCTGTATGGCTGCTTTGACCTGATAGGGCGGCACCACACCAAACACAAACTGCCGCGCCTGCAGGCCTGGGCGATTGCAGTGACGAGTTACGCCTTCAATTTAAACCTGGGCTCGCTCGTGGGCGGCGTGGCGCTGCGGGCGCGCCTGTACACGCGGGCAGGCCTGGACGAAGCCACGATTGCGCAGATCGTGGGTATCAGCCTGGCCACCAACTGGCTGGGCTATGGGCTGGTGGCCGGCAGTTTGTTTGCGGCGGGCCTGATTGCCCCGCCCAGCCAGGCGCACATTGGCGCCGACGCCTTGCGGGTGCTGGGTGTTGGCATGGTGCTGCTGGCGCTGGGCTATGTGGTGGCGTGCGCCTTCGCCCGGGGGCGCACCTGGCGCGTACGCGGCAAGACGCTTCATTTCCCTTCACCACAGCTGGCGGTGGTGCAGCTGCTGCTGTCGGCCACCAACTGGGCGCTGATGGGGGCGGCGATGTATTTGCTGCTGGGGCAGGCTGTGCCCTATGGCATTACGCTGGGGGTGTTGATGGCGGCATCGATCATCGGGGTGATCATGCCGATTCCCGGCGGGCTGGGGGTGCTTGAAGCGGTGTACCTGGCTTTGCTTTCCGGGAGTGTGAAGCAGGGGGCCTTGATGGGGGCGGTGATGGCTTATCGGGCGCTTTATTACTTTGTTCCGTTGGCGGGGGGGTTGGTGTTGTATGTGTTGTTGGAGAGGTATGCGGCTTCGGGTTCGGGTGGCCGGTCGAGCTGAGCTTGTCTTTGGCCGGGTCTTGCTCCGGCTTGAGCGCTCTCTGCTGAGGGCGGCTGGCCGGGAGTCGCCCGGCATGCGAGTAACTTTCTTTTGCTTCGCCAAAAGAAAGTCACCAAAGAAAAGGCGACCCTACTTGCTGCGT
>JAJKJM010000063.1 GCA_021153985.1 Polaromonas sp. | reverse complement strand
AGCAGACTGTGCGCGACTCACGCGTGACCATGATTTATGAGGGTACGAACGAAATCCAGGCCATCGACTTGCTGGTCCGCAAGGTGATGCCCGACGGCGGCGAGGGGCTGCGGCAGATGTTCCAGGTCCTGCGGGAAGGTCTGGACGAAGGGCGGACGAATGAGAAGGCTGTATTGCGCTATTTCTCCCGCCTGGAAATGACGACTGCTTCATTGATCAAGGCTGCAGGCACGGCGCCCCAATTGCCCTATTGGGTCGCGGGCGACTACCTGCGCGCGGTGGCGCTGGCGCTGCTCGGTTGGGCCTGGGTGCGCATCTGCAACACGCCAGGCGCGCAGGACAATAAGCGCTGGCAAGGCCCGGCTGAAGCGCTGCGGCGCTGGGTGATGCCCGAATTCGATATGCGGCTGGGCATCATCGAACAGGGAATTGAACGGCAGGATTGATCGGGCTTCGTGTAAACGGGGCGGCCGAATCGACACTTAACCTCGGCATGCCCTCGCGCTGGAGATCAGGTCTTCCGCTTGCCTTGGCAGCCTGCTAGCTTTGAACCCCGCGACTGCCCAGGGTCCGCTGCGCATCGTTTTCGAACGCGATGGCCTCGTCAAAATGGCGAAGGCCGCCACGGGCTCGTCGCTAAGGCGCGTCGCTTGTTAATCAATTCAATCAATTCCTGCAACTGCAGAGAAAATTCAGCTGCTGCAACAAGGGGCCGTTCGGTTGGCTAATGGCAGACAGGAGGCTGAAATGATCCAGTCCTTCCAGCGCGTGGTGATCCGCTAGATTGCCGGCCAGACTCCACGCCTCGGCCATCTTCCGGTTCTGTTCGAGGAATGCTGGGGTTTCAGTGCCGCCGACTAGAAAAGCCGCCGGCGGCATTCCTGCACGGACACGAAAAACAGGAGAAGCTTCCCGGGCACTGCTCGGGTGCAGCCGCAGGCGCTCGTTCAGTGAGGTATCCAGCAGCGGCTCCAAGTCGTAGATGCCGCTAATAGGCACCAGCCCGCTAATCCGCTGGTTATACGGTGTCAGTTCAGTCTGAGCCAACGCTATCTCGACTGCAAGATGAGCACCCGCAGAGTGTCCGGCGACGATGACCGGCAAGGGCTGAGTGGTGCCTGGCAGGACCTTGACCAAGGCCGGCAAGGCATTGCGAACGCTGAGTGTCAACTCGGCGAGACTGACCTCGGGACACAGCGGGTAGCCTACGAAAGCCACGTTGAACCCGACAGAAGTTATGGCCGGTGCGAGAAACCTGAACTGGCTCTTTTCTCGCGATTGCCAGTAGCCCGCGTGAAAATAAAGGACCGTTCCCTTTGCTCGGCCTCTTGCCACACAGAGATCGATGCGCTGACGCGGATGGTTTCCATAGACAAGATCCAGCATCCACTCACCCTGTGCAAGCGCAGCTTCGTTCGCAACTGAGAACTCCTCGAACAAGGCAGCGAAGCTTGGGCGCGCTTGACCTGTCACGTACTGGTATTCGGCTGTTTCAGTTTTCATGGTCCGCTTGCGCTTACCCCCTCAAGGGGTGAGCCGTCCTCCGTTGAGGTGTAGCACCTGCCCTGTCATGTAAGCAGCGCCAGGCCCGCTTAGAAAAAGAATTGGACCCGTGACATCTGACGGACGGGCTACCCGAGCTAGCGGCACCATCGCCGAGTATTTTTCGCGCAGTGCCTCGAACCAACTACTGTCACTGCCCAGTTCCTCACGCCCAGTGCCACCGCCCAGGAACTCCGTATCCACCGCACCCGGAGCCACCGCATTCACCCGGATGTGAGGCGCCAGTTCCATAGCTAGCGCCTTACTAAGGCTCACCAGCGCACCCTTTGAAGTCGCATAGGCTCCCATGCCAGGCATGACCTGATAAGCCAGGCTGGACGCCACCGTAGTGATGGAAGCCTCGCTGCTTTGACGTAGTAGCGGCAGCAAACCGTTAGCCAGTAGGTGGGCAGACGTCACATTGACCGCCATCAAGTCGTTCCAGTCCTTGAGCGAAACCTGCTCGAGCGGCCGACGCGGCAGGATCGGGTAGCCACAGAGGAACACAAAGGCGTCGAGACGATCCCAGACTGCGGTGACTTCAGTCGTGGCGGCCGAAATCGATGCCTCTTCCCGTGCGTCGAAACCGATGTAGCGCGCACCCTCGATTCGATTTTCGGCTCGCATTGCCCGAGGTAGATCCAGCACTATCACCTCTACCCCGTGCGACAGCGACTCTTGGACCAGATCACGGCCGATGCCGCCGCAGCCACCGGCGATGACCATGCGCGAACCCACTTTCGGACCGAGCCAATTCTGTTGCTGTGTCATGCGCGTGGCTCCATGTAAATACCATATTTACCGGGGCTGATCACGCCATTAGGATCCAGCGCGCGTTTCAGTGCCGAGGACACCTTGCGAAGTTCGGGAATCATCTGCTCGGCATGCAGGTCGTAGTAGTCGGAGGGCACGCGGCCCACGCCGACGCCGCGCTTCGCGAATTCGACCGTCAGCTCGCGGTAGCAGGCGTCGGCGCGGGCGTTTTCGTCTGAATCGTCCTTGTTCCACACCAGCACATGCAGACCACGGGCGAAACGTGCAGAGGCGACGTGCATCACAATGTAGTCCATGCCGTGCTTGGCGAATATCGAGCGGCCCAAATGATTTAGTTCGAGCGCCTTGCGTCCGACCATGGGCATGCCCGGCAGAAACCAGGAGTTGCCGCTGCCCGGGCGCCAACTGAGCATGCCCAGCTCGCTCGCGCTGGGCTTACCGTCCATCGAATCGATGGCGATCTTCAGCGCAGGGATGGCCTGCGCCTCCTCATGGCTGATGAACCGCGCTTTGCCGCTGCGCTCAAAGTGCGCGCGCACGCGCTGGATCAACGGTGCGATGGCTTCGTCTGAGGGACCATAGAACATGCCTGAGACCTGCCAGGCGCCCAGTCCATGACGGGCCTGCATGGCCTTTCGGCCGTCATCGGAAAAACTGACCTTGCTGCCTTTAACGTATTCGCTGTTGCGCTCTTCTGGCGCCATGGCGTACAGATCGTTGGCGACACGGAACAACGTCGGAACGAAGTTGGACAGCTTGAGCGGGCGGCAGAGGTCAATGATCTGCTCGATGTCATCGTCGTCAGGGAACACGAAGTGAAACGACTTCGACATCGGTGGCCGCGGCATCAGCCAGATACCAACCCGCGTGACGATGCCAAAGTTGGACTGGGCGAACAAGCCATCCAGGGATGGGCCTGACGAAAATTTCGACACGTGCCAGTTCAGCGGATTTTCAGTTTCCAGGCTCCCATCGCCGGTACGAATCACGTCGCCGTTACCGAGGACGACTTCCATGCCGCAGAGCATCCCGAAGTGGTCGAAGTAAGGGCCATAGCCAGCACCACGGTCCATCGCGTTGCCGAGGACGCCGCCATGTGGGGGACCGGAGGTCGCCGACACCATCAACTTGTTGCCACGGCGTGCCAGCTCATCGTGCAGCATCTGGAAGCTGACGCCTGGTTCCAGTTCCGCGTAACAGGTTTCCTCGTTGACCTCGAGAATGCGGTTCATGCGGTAGCCTAGATCGACTACGACCTGGCCGGCTGTCGCTGGTGCACGCGAACCCAGTCCGATGTTGTTGCCGGTGCTGATCGGGTATAGCGCGATACCATGGTCATTGGCGGCTTGCACCACGCGCTGTACTTCTGCCGTGGACGAAGGGAAGAGCACTGCATCCGGCACACGGGGTGCTGCGGGCAGGGTGTGCTCTCCGTAGCGAGCCAGCGTCTCTGGCCGCACGTCGACGAACTGCGATCCAATCGCCGCGCCGACATCACTCAGAAATTTCTCAAGATTTTTGCTCATTGCTTTCTCCGTTAATTCACTTACCAGAAGCCGACATCCCGGCTCTCGCTCTCTTCTTTTTTTACAAACTTAAGGGTCTGCTCGCCGGTTTGCAGGCGCCCAAGGAGCAAATGTTCCGGCTCCGCTGGCAGTTCGGTCAAATCTACGTCGGCGAGGCCAACCGGCTTGGGTCCGCCGTAGGCCCAATCAAGCAGCTCCACCGTGTGCACGACGGGTGTCTTGCTGTAAATGCCGATCTGTTTGATGCAGCCAATGTTTCCAGCGGAAACGATTTGCGGCTCCGTGCTGTCGATGTTGCGAGCCTTGCGCTCACCCAGCAGCCGGGCCATCTCGGGCTGTAGCATGTTGTAGGTACCGGCCGACCCACAACAGAAGTGAGACTCAGGCACGTCCTGCACAGAAAATCCCGCGGCGCGAAGCAGCACGCGTGGCTGGTTGGTGACTTTCTGCGCGTTGCGCAGGGAGCAGGCATCGTGATATGCCACACGGAAGCGCTTGGGAGTTTGGGGCGCCGGCAACTGCATCCGATTGAGCCACTCGGCGATGTCCATGGCCATCGAAGCAATCCGCTTTGCGCTCTGTTCATCCGCATCGCCCTGCAGGAGATGCGCGTAGTCTTTGACGGTGGTTCCGCAACCAGAAGCGTTGACCAAGATGGCATCCAGCCCACCGTGATCAGCCTCGCGCGCCCACGCAGCGACATTGGCTCGCGCGAAGTCTCGCGCAGCATCGGCGTTCCCCATGTGGAGATTGAGCGATCCGCAGCATCCGGTGGACGCTGGGATGACCACCTCGCACCCGTATCGCGTCAACAGTCGGATCGTCGCGTCGTTGATCTGCGGGGAAATAACGGGTTGCACGCATCCCGACAGCAACGCGACACGCCAGCGGCGCTCCCCCTTGGCGGGGTAGATCGTCTGGAGGGCCATGGAGTCGGGAGTCCTGACAGGCTTGTCGGGCACGAGCTTCATCACATGCCGAATCGACCTTGGTATCAGCGGATAAAAAGGCCTAGCCATCCTGCCCGCTGTCAAAGCCAACTTGAAAAGTGCAGGTCGCGGTAACACGTAGCCAAGTGCCTGCCTGACAACACGTTGTGCCAGCGGTCGTTTGTGATGCGTCTCGATATGAACACGGGCAGTGTCGACCAGATGCATGTAATCGACTTTCACGGCACAGGTCGTCATGCAGGACATGCAGGACAGGCATTTGTCAATGTGTCCAACCGTCTTGGGCTTGGGAGGCTCGTCCGACTCAAGCATTTCCTTGATCAGATCGATTCTTCCGCGAGGACCATCATTTTCGTCGTGCAGTAGGACGTAGGTGGGGCATCCGGAGGTGCAGAACCCGAAGTGCTGACAGCTTTGAAGGATTTCGTCTGCCTCGACGATCTTCGGATCGGCAAGTTGGGAGGTTGTGAAATTTGTTTTCATCGAAGGCAGTAAGTACTGAAGGCCATTCTTGCTTCAGCACTTCTTTTCTTCTTGGTCTGGCGCGCATCCAACTTGGCGCACGGCGCAATGCGTCTGGAATGAAGAAAAACCGCCGTTCTTCTGAAAGTCGTACAGCCCCCAGGAACTACGGTGTGCGTCGCGGCAAAGCGACAGGTGCACTTTTCTCCGAATTTTTTTATTCGTCGAAGTCGGATCGCGGACGCCAGATTTGGTGCGAGGCGCCCAATTACGGGGCAAAATTCGCCCCCACTTTGATTCAAGACCAACTACAAATCAGGTCAGATTAGTCGCCAGCCATGGGCGACAAAAGCATGCCATCAACGAGAGCAGGAAGGCCCAATCGACTAGGGGTATACCCGATTGATTGCGCGTTGCGCAGACTTTGGTTGTCCCCGAAAATCATGATGTGACCCACGCACATCGGAGATGCCCCTCATGGACTCCATTAATCTAAAAACAAGTTCCCTTGATCGCTGCGACCGCGCGGATTCTTGGCGCGACGTCGTGAGCACCATGATCCACAACGTTGAAGTCGGCAAGATGGCGTCGCAGAGCTTTGCAGCCGGCATCTCGGCACGCAGGCATGACGACATTTCTTGCGGCTCGTTCTGGAGCAAACCGCACGAGCTGCGCGGCAGCCGTGAGCAAATGAGTGACTCGGGATCAGGTGGATATCTCGTGAGCTGGCAGATCGAAGGTATGGCCTGCGTGGAACAGGATGGCCAGCAGTTGACTCAGATGCCAGGCATGGTGGCCATAGTCGATGGACGTCGGCCAATGCACGTGCGCTTCCCGAATGATGTGCGCCGGATCGTGGCTAAATTTCCTGCACGAATCCTCGAACGGCGCCTTCCTGGTTTGATGGGTAGGCACGCAGTTTCATTTGAGCCCAGCGGCCCCCTTGCGCCTATGCTCCTGGCTTACCTTACCGAGCTGTCTAGCGAGAACTCACCGCTGTCAGACGCAGACATGGAGCCTATAGTCGAAAACATCGCCAATTTGCTGAATATCGTTGCTTCGGCCAACGGTCTGGCGAGTTGTGACTCAAAGGAGCTGCGCCGCCAGGGATTGCTGCGCCTGATACGGCAACATGCCTGCGATCCAGAATTAAGCCTAACCTTTGTAGCGGACAAGTTTCACGTGTCCCGGCGTCTAGTTCAGCAAATCCTCAAGGAAAACAATACCAGCTTCACGGATTTCCTTACAGAGGAGAGGCTCTTGTTGGCAGCCGGGAAACTGACACCAGAGTCCGACCTGCCGGTTTCCCAAGTCGCTTATGGGAGCGGTTTCAGCGACGTCTCACATTTCAATCATGTGTTCAAGCGGCGCTATGGCATGTCGCCGTCCGAATATCGTCGGTTGTTGAATCCCGTCGAAATCTGACCCCGTGGGGGTGTGGGCGTCTACTTGGGCTGATTTATGTTGTAGGTCCAAGGCTCTCTCGGTATTCAATGGGCTGAGAGAGCACAAGAGATCTTGATCCGCTTCTCGTTGCACCAGCGAATGTAGGAATCGACTACCTCAATGAACTGCTCAATGGTTGTGGTCCTCCAGCCCCCAGGGTAGAACACTTCCGTTTTCAGCTGTGAAGAAGCTTCGCATGCGGCGTTGGCAGGCGAACACCCTTTGCGCGGCATCGAGCGAATCAACTTCGCGTCACCGATCCTCGACAGCCAACCAGGCCAGCGATAGTGTGCTCCACGATCAGAGTGGACGGCGGGCCGGTCGTTGCCGCCGGCCACCGTCTCGATGGCTGCATCGAGCATCGTGTTGACGGGCTCAGCGTCGGGATGCGTCCCAAGCCTGCGCTCTTACGGTGTTGCAGCTCGGATCGGATCCCAGAGGCTGCTGCAGAAGTGGCGCTGATCGAAATCCGAAGCGCTGCGAAGTTGCCCAGCTCCTGGCGAAAGAATCTGCGCGGCCGGGAAGGCATCAAATCGCGGCATCGAATTGCCGTTCGGATCGAGATTTACGACGAAGTTGCCCCAATACTTGCGCATGGACAATGCCAGTTGCTGCTGGTCCGTATTGAAGGGGGCACCGAGGTCGAAGAGGTAATTCAAATCCGCGGTGTGCTGGGAGCCCAATGGAAACCCCACTGTATTGCTCGGCTGGGGCGAGGCCGGATCATCCAGCTCGAAGGCATAGACTTTCACATACCGACCGAGGGCCGATCCAGCAGCGCGAGCGCTACAGGCGACTGTGGCGTCTCCCCATAACTGGGCCAGAGCCATGTCGGCACTTGGCGCGTCGTTCAGGAAGCCGTTCTTGAAGTTCGCCGCCGGATACGATGTGGCCAGCAGATTCGTAAGCTCGCTCGTGATGGCCGACGCCTTCAGGATGTTCACATATGGGCTGGCGATCGCGTCTGGAGTGGGACGAGACAGCATTTTGGTGATGATTTGGGAATATGTGCAGGTCGATGGAGCTGCAGTGGTGCCGCAATAGGTGTTCGGTTGCTGCAAGTAATAGTTCGCAGGTCCGCCTGCAGCGAGCACCAATGCTGGCGCGGGCGGCGGTGGAAGCAGGCGGGCGAGGAAGAAGCGCCCCTCATTTGCGGTGACGCCTTGCATGACGGGCACTTTGATGAATTGCCCAGACTCGAAAGCGGCTTTCGGGGTCAGCGGCACGATCTTCGTGTTGTGGACCGGCCCCAGGTTGTAACGCCCGAAGACCCGGCCCTGGGATGCGAGCACCTGCGCCACTGTCTTCGAACGCATGCATGCTGCTGAATCGCACCCCAGATCCGCCTCGAAAGCGGCGCCCACGGTGGCTTGGCGCGATGCTGCGCTCACGTTTTGAGTGGTGTAATAGAAGAATGATCCGCTCTGGACGATGGCAGCCCTGAACAGGTTCTGTGCCGTGCTCGTGGACGTGAGCGTCGCCGTCACGCTCATACCACCAGCTGACTCTCCAGAGAATGTCACCTTCGCCGGGTCCCCGCCAAATCCCGCTATGTTGTCGCGCACCCAGCGCAGCGCGAACTGCTGATCCATCAGTCCGTAGTTGCCTGCATCCCCCACCGCCTCGAAATCATTGGCAACAGGGGCGGCCAGCTTGCTGTTGCTCAACCAGCCGAGCGCTCCGAGCCGGTAGTTGATCGTGACCACAATCATGTTGTTGTCGGCAGCAAGATTGGTTGCGCCGTAACTCTGACCGCTGCCCACAACGAAGCCGCCGCCGTGGCTGAACACGAGAACGGGGAGCTTGGCGTCAACTTTCGCATCAGGGGGGACGTAGACATTCAGGAAAAGGCAGTCCTCAGCTTCGTTGGGAGCGCCTACTGCAGGGCAGACGGCGCCAAACTTGTTGGCAATCTTTGCGTCGTTGGCTGCCACGGGTGTCTGGGGTGGCTGCCAACGCGGTGCGTTTGCATACTGAATCCCCCTGAACTCGGTTCCTCGCCCCAAAGGAGAAGCCATGCCCTGGAACACTCCAGTAGTGGTCTTGACGGCCTGTGAACTCACAGGCGAAGTCGGCGAGCCTACATTGCCGCCGGCACAAGAAGAGACGATGACCGAAAAAGCAAGTCCCAGGGCTAAGGATAGCCTGCGACGGAAGAATTCAAAGCGTTGATGATTTTCCAATTTTGACTCCAATAAGGTTGACTTGACAGGCGCCGCAGTGATGCCGGCCGCCCTTGCACATGGCGCTCGGGGCCGGTGTCGAATTTACTTTTTCGTCATTGCAGTGACGTCGATCTCGAGGGCCGTACGTGGCCAGCCGAACGCGCAGGAATGGAGACAGAACCAAAAGCTTGAGCACGACACCTCAACGCGTCCATAACGAATCAAATTAACTGTCTACTAGAAGCGATGCCGAATGCCAATCACTACGGAGTTGCCAGCGGCCAGGCTGGTGAACTTGTCGTTCATGTACAGCGCATAGAGATCGGTCCGTTTGGAGAGGTTGTAGTCATAACCCACGGTTGTGGTGGTGCGTTTGGTGCTGGCACCCACGTCGGGCGACTGTCGGCTTTGGGCGGTCTGCAGCAGTACGGCCCCTGCGCCTACGGGAATGCTGGCGCCGACATGGAAGGTCCTGATACGGTCATCCGTGACCGTGGTGTAGTCACGTTTGTGGTTGAAGTAGCCCGCACTCACGCGGCCAAAACCGAAGGCATAAGCACCGGCCAGCTGCACACTTGTCTGGCTTTGGAGGGCGGCTGCTGCCGGGCCTGACGCGGGCACAGAGCCGGCAGCGAACTTGTCCACCACGAGCGCCAGGTTCAAAGGGCCATTGGCATAAAAAGCACCGAGCTCTTTGCGATTGCCGACGCCGTCCACCTCGCCTGGCGCATACAGCGCCGAAATGGTAAAGCCGCCGACGATAGGTGAGACATAACCCACGGCGTTGTTCCAGGCGCTGTCGGTGGTGCCGAGCGCGCCGGTCAGCGCACGGCTGGCGGGCGGTGCGCCGGGGCTGAGGAACTGCGTGCCCTGGCCCACCGCGTTGCGGAAGGTGTGCAGGAATATGGGGCTGAATGCTGCGGAGTCGCCCAGCGAATTGGTGCGCAGCATGGTCAAAAAGCTGCTGGACGTCTGGCGCCCTAGCCGCAGAGTGCCCAGCTCGCTGCTCAGGCCGACAAACGCCAGGCGCGCAAACAGGGGGTCAGTATCAGAGCGGCCGTTGGCACCCGTGTCGGCGCGCAAGAACATGCTCAGGCCAAACTCGGCCTTCAGGGAACCTCCAAGGTCTTCCACACCGCTGAAGGTCAATTGCGATGCCGACAGCCCGCCGCTTTCAACGCGAGTCTGGCGCGGGGTACCGCTCAATTGCGTGCTGCCGGCATAGGTATCGACAATGCCGCTGATGGTGACGCTGGATTGCGCCAGTGCCTGACCGGCGACCAGGGCCTGGGCGGCGGCAAGCACCGCCGCGGTGGCAAGAAGGTTGGTTTTTTTAGTGAATTTTTTCATGGTTTTTCCTGGTAAGAGACAAAAAGACTAGTAGCCCAGCAGCGCGTCCCACGCCGCCATCTGCGCCAGCTTCGGAATGGGACCTAGCGTGACGCCTGAGGAACCGCCCTCGCCGATGCGCGCCGACGTGGGCTTGCCCGGCTGGTACAGCGGCCAAGCCTGGCCCGAGGCAAACCGGGCATTTCCGTCCTTCGCGAAGGAGGTCAACGCGCTGGCCATCTCGTTGAAAAGTTTTCCCTGCGCTTCGTTCGTGCCCACCTTGCCCTGGTAGTAGTCCAGCGCGTAGGTACCGAAAACCATGGGCAACTCGGCACAATGTGGAACGCCGCGCCCGGGCGCCGGCACCGGGTGCATGAATGTGCCGTAGCGCACCTGGGCCCCGGTGCCGGCAATGGTGGCGGCATAGCGCGTGCCGAAGTTACGCAAAACCCCGTCTCCAAAGATCTCCACCCACAAGGCGCCAGGCGCCGTGGAGCGGCCTTCGGCCTGAGCGCTATGCGTGTAGCGGTCGATGATCGCGGATGCCGCGGACGGTGAGCCGCCCACCTGAGAAAGCACCGCACTGCTCAAGGCCGCGGCGGTCGGTGGCAAGGGCGGCGTCAGCATGGTCTTGGAGACGGGGTCGTACAGGTCAACAAAGAACGCGCCCTCGTCCAGCGTGTAAGTGATGACCACGGGGATATCGGCAGGCCAGGCTCCGCGCGTCCAGTCGCCGAGATAGATCTTGCCGTCGATGAGTGGCGCCAGCTTGAAGCCCTTGCCTGTCGTGATGCCGGCCGGTAGCGGCAAAGCGTTGAGCGCAGCCTCAGCGGCGTGCAGCGTTTGTGCGGGCACATCGCGTAAGCCGCGTACCGTCGTGCCCAGGCGAGCCGCCAGCAGCTCTGTGTATGCCGCCGCGTCGCGCGAACTCATGGAAGTCGGAGCCGTCACAGCAGGTGCGCTCAGCAACACGACCTTATGAAACAGTCCGCGGTAGGCCGGGTTCTGAGCCAGGATAGCGGCGTCCATGGCGCCAGCCGACTGGCCCATCAGGCAGATGTTGTCCGAATCGCCGCCGAACGCGGCAATGTTCCGCTTGACCCATTGCAGGGCGGCTACGATGTCCTGCAACTGCCAGTTGGCGGAAGTTCCGTTGCCAGGGTCCGTGAGATCCGGGTGAGAGAGCAGGCCCAGCGCACTCAGACGGTGATTCACCGTCACCATCACCTGGCCGCGCGCGGCCAGGTGCCGACCGTTCATGAGAGGCATGGCCGTGGCGCCCGTACGGAATGCGCCGCCATGCAACCAGACGATTACGGGCAACTTCTGCGCGTTCTGGGGCGCCCATACATTGAGCGTGAGGCAATCCTCGCTCTGGTCGGTCGGGGGCGGGTAAATCCATGACACGGAACGGCTTACGGTCTGAATGCTCGCTGCACCAAAGCTGTTCGCAGCGACCACATCGCCGCGGGGCACGAACGGTTGCGGCGCACGAAAGCGCAAGGCGCCTACCGGCGGCTGCGCATAGGGAATGCCCAGGTAGGAGGTGATGCCTTCGGTCGTCTGCCCGCGGAACACCCCCGACGATGTGGAGACCACCATCGGAGCCTTGTTGCCACCTCCGGCACAGCCAGCCAATGAAGCAGTCGCCGCCGAGGCCGCCGAAAGTAAAAAGCCACGCCGACTGCCGGCCCTGCCTTTCGATAAAGGACTTGTCTCACTGGTCATGTGTGTGCTCCTGTTGCGCAGCTCGACGTGTCTGCAGCAGGGCGGATTCTAGGAACGCGAAGTGCGGCGCGTAAGGGGGACCGGCGCAACGCAGTGTTCCAAGAACAGAATGCTCGCATTAGCGACTAGAGCTTCGAACTGGGCGAACGCCGCGGCCGATCATCGAGAAACCGGCGCCCAGCCAATGTCAGCGCCCTGCGCGACGGATAAGTGCGTAGATCGATACGGGCGATGGCGCCCGCCGGGCGCAATCAAGCAAAGGCGCGGCTTCGATGTCGGCGACGCACTGGCGGTCGGTAGCAGCGCTACGCCTAGGCCGGTCAGCGCCGCCTCGCGAAACAGCGGCAGGTTGTCACTGGAGAATCGCCCTTCTATGCGCGCATCGGCCGTGTCGCCTTGCGCATTCTGCAGGGTCCATTGGTTGAGCCATGCATGCTGGTCCAGCCAATGCCCGGCAATACCGACCAGGCTCGGGCAGCGGCGCGGTGCTGGGTTGGATCAGGAGGTATACCGGATCGCTGAAGGTCGTCAGCGGTTCGTCGACCTCAGGGTCACCGAAACGCTTGCTTGTTTGCGGACGAAGGCAAGCAGCAGCGGTCCTATGGCGGACATACCCAGAGCCATGGAACAAGAGATGCGCAGATGCGCTGGGCGCGCCTATGCTATTCGCGCATCCGCCGGGATGTTCTGCATCTCGGCGCAAATAGCGAGGCCGTGCTGGCAGGTGCGAAGACGGACTTCCGTTACCCTAAATCCGCGTGTATTGCGGATTAGCAGGCTACCGCCCATCTTCTGCCTCCAGGTCGTTGTGGTTGGGAGAAATGGAAAGCGAGGTGCAGAGATGTCAGGAGTCGGCGGTGAAGCCGATCTTTCGCACCAGCGGGCGCCAGCGCTCCAGGTCGTGCTGGATGGCCTGGCCCATTGCGGCCGGGCTGGAGCCCTGCACCGTGAGGCCCAGAACGGCCATGCCGTCGATGAAGCTCTTGTTCGACAGCGCGGTGACGATGGCCGTTGCGGCGGCGGAGACCACGGCAGGCGGCGTGCGCGCAGGCGCCAGAAAGCCATACCATTCCTCGATGGTCAGCTCGGGATAGCCTGCTTCAGCAAAGCTCGGAACTTCAGGCGTGAATGGCGTCCTCGCTGCGCCCGACGTCGCCAGGATGCGCAGCTTGCCGGCACGGGAGAAAGGGAGAAAGTCGCCCGTCGGGGTGCACATCGCGGCCAACTGCCCGCCAACCAGATCCGCCACACCGGGTACGGACCCGCGGTAGGCCACGTGGGTCATCTCCACGCCACTGCGCATGCCCAGGAGAGCCATCAGGAAGTGCGGCGCAGTGCCGGCGCCCGGAGACCCGTAGGATGCCTTGCCTGCGTTCGCCTTGGCCCAGGTGATGAAGTCCTGCGTCGTCCTGACGCTGGCCGGAACCATCGGGCCCACGGCCAGTGCATGCGTCATCATGCTGGCGGTCGTTACCGGGGCGAAGTCGCGCACGGGGTTGTAGCGCAGGTTGGGGTAGACGTGAGGGTAGATCGACAGGGTGCCCAGCGGTGTCAGCAGCAGCGTCTTTCCATCGGGCGGCGCAGCCTTCACGAACTCGCAGGCCAGGCGTCCGCCTGCACCAGTACGGTTGTCGATGACGGCGCCTTGGGGGGCGAACGCGCTGCCCGTCAGCAAATCCGCCACCCGTCTGGCGGTACTGTCTGCGGTGCCGCCGGCGGGAAATCCGCAGACGATGCGCACGATGTCCGGGGACTGCGCGAGCGCCCAGGGCGCGCCTGCAGCGCCTCCCAAGGCCGCGGCCGCTTGTAGGAATTTTCTGCGATGGATCATGTCTGTCTCCTGGTGTGGTTGTTGTGAAAGAAGGATGGGGCGTGTCTCCGGGGGCCTGTGCACTGGCTGGGCAGGCCCGACGCCTGGAGGCCTAGTGCGCAGCCGCCCGTGCGGCCACGGTCGGTGTCCCGCGTTCCTTGGAGCGGGCCTGTTCGTCCAAAAAGGCGCGGGCTCCGGCGTTGAAGTGCGCAGAACCCGCAAGGCACTGTCCGCCGTCCACTGCCAGCACGACCCCGGTGATGTATTGCGCCATCGGCGACGCGAGGAACACGGCTGCTGCCGCGATGTCCTGGACGTGCCCCAGGCGTCCCAGCGGAATGCTGTCGGCAAGCTTGCCCAGCGCACTGCCGGCAGACAGGCGGCGCAGGCCCTCGGTGTCCTCAATGGGGCCGGGCATGATGCTGTTGGCGCGGATGCCGTGGCAGCCCCATTCGAGTGCAAGGTTGCGCATCATGTTGTCGATGCCTGCCTTGGCGGCGCCTACATGCAACTGGTAGGCATGCGGCTGGCTGGCCATGGCCGCCGTAATGAACAGGATGCAGCCCTTCGAGTCGCGCAGCTGCTCGAAGGCCAGGCTGGCGGCATGAAAGGAACCCATCAGGTCGATGTCCACCACGGTCCTGAAGCCGTTCACCGACAGGTCCTCTGCCGCAGCCAGGAAGTTGCCTGCCGCGCCGCAGACCAGGACGTCGATGGTGCCCAGCTCGTCCCGAGTGGCCTGCAGCGCCTGTGCCAGTTGCTGCGGATCGCGCACATCGGCTTGGTAGGCACGCACCTCGCCGCCGTAGGTACGCAGTTGGGTTGCGGCTACGTCCAGGCGGGCCTGCGTCCGGCCGCAGATCGCCACACGGGCGCCGTGCGCTGCGTAGGCGCCTGCGATCGCCAAGTTGATGCCGCTGCTGCCGCCGGTGATAAAGGCCGTCTTGCCGGCAAACAGGTGGCTTGAAAGTGCGAAGGTCGTGTTCATGAAAAGTCCGTCAGAAAGAAGAGAAAAAACTCAGGCGCGCAGCATCCGGCGCAGAACCTTGCCGACCGGGCTCTTGGGCAGTTCCGCGACGAAGTCGATCCGGCGGGGCACTTTGTAGGCCGTCAGGCCCGCGCGGCAGTGATCCAGCAGGGCCTGTTCGCTCGGCTGACCCGGGCCCCTGGGAACGACGAAGGCCCGCACGGCTTCGCCGGTACGCGCATCGGGCATGGACACCACTGCGCATTCAGCAACGCCCGGGTGGTTGGCCAGCACAGCCTCGACTTCGTTCGGATAGACGTTGAAGCCGGACACCAGCACCATGTCCTTGGCACGGTCCGTGATGGAGAGGGCACCATGCGCATGCATCCGCCCGACGTCGCCAGTGCGCAGCCAGCCATCGGCATCCAGCACCTGCGCGGTCTCCTCCTCGCGGCCCCAGTAGCCGCGCATCACCTGGGGGCCGCGCACGCAGATCTCGCCCGTTTCACCACGGGGCAGGTCGCGGCCCTGGGCGTCCCGCACGGTGATCTCGGTGCCCGGCAAAGGGAACAGGCCGGTCTGCGCAGCGCCATCGACCGCAGCCGACAGCACGAACGGCGATGCCTCGGTCAGCCCGTAGCCCTCGACGATGGAACGGCCCGCGCGCTGCAGCCAACTGCTGGACACGGCTGGCTGTGTGGCGGTTCCGCCGGCCACGGCAAGCCGCAGGCCGCTGAGGTCGATGTCCGCCAGCTCGGGGGCGCTGAGCAGGCTGGCATATAGGGTGTTGACGCCGCTGACCACGGTGCAGCCGCTGCCCAGCGCAACCGCGATGGCCTGCATGTCGCGGGGATGGCTCACCAGCCGGTTGTGGGCCCCCAGGTGCAGCATCAGCAGGCAGTTGAAGCTGAGTGCGAAGATGTGGTACAGCGGCAGGATGGTAGCCACGGTTTCGCCGCCAGGCCGAAGGACCGCGCCGTACCAGGCCGCGGCCTGCTCGACATTGGCCACCAAGTTGCGATGCGTGAGCACCGCCCCCTTGCTCACGCCGGTGGTGCCGCCGGTGTACTGCAGCAATGCCACACTATCGCTCCGCGGCAGCAGCGCGTCGTGCGCCAGGGTGCGCGGCATGGACGCCAGGATGTCTGCCCATCGCCAGGCACAGGGAGCGTCTTCCTGGAGATCGGGCGAGCCGTCTTCGCCGTGCAGCCGGCGCATGTCGCCGGGAGCCGTCAGCACAATGTGGCGGAGCTGGGTGCGGTGAGCCACCTCGCGCACCAAGGGTTCCAGGCCCTCCAGCGCCACGATTGCCCTGGCGCCTGAATCGGCCAGTTGCTGCGCCAGTTCGCGCGCCGTGTACTGCGGATTGATGTTGACCACGACCATGTTTGCCTGCAGTACCGCCGCAAGCGCCACCGGGTACTGCAGCAGGTTGGGCATCATCAGTGCCACACGGTCGCCGGCCTCAAGGCCCGGGGCCCTGCACAGCCAGTTGGCCAGGCGCGCACTCCATTGCCCGAACTCCGCGTAGCCGATGGTGTGGCCGTCCTGGGTGAATGCCGGCAGTGCCGCATACCGCAGGCATGCCTGCTGGATCATGTGCGCGAGGGATGCGGGAGTGGCGGTATCAACCGCCGCCAACTGTTCCGTAGTCGCCGGAACCTGCGTCGGTTGGTGCGCAAAGCATCTGGTATCCATGTGATGTCTCCTTGATGGCTGATCGTAAACATATACTTCTCACGGGAAAACAATCAAATAAGATATGCAGCTTCGATTTTCACAGCGAGGCAAGCACCATGGCAGACACACCACAAGACCCTGCGCTGGGGCGCGACGACCGCCGTAAGAGGGAGAAGCAGCGCCTGGAGAATCTGGCGGCGCGCGTGCGCCGCCTGCGCGACCTGCGCGGCATGTCGCGCACCCTGTTTGCCGCGCAGTCCCATGTGTCCGTACCGCACATCGCGCGGCTGGAGGCGGGACAGGGCAATGTCTCGGTGCTGGTGCTTGATCGCCTGGCGCGCGCGCTGGGCGTACCTTTGGAGGCCATGCTGGCCGATGAGCCGGAGGATGAAGGGGCTACCGAGCGCGCGCTACTGCTCGAATTCATCCGCAAGCAGCCTGCCGCTGCGCTACCGGGCCTACGCCGGGCGCTCCTGGGAGGGTTGGGTACAGACGATCCCAGTGCACAGCGCATCGTGCTGCTCGGTATCCGGGGGGCCGGCAAATCCGCGGTGGGGCAGTTGCTGGCCCGTCGGCTCAAACTGCCTTTCATCGAGCTGGACCAGGAGGTGGAGCGCGAAGCCGGCCAGCCGCTCGAGCAGATCTTCGGGCTGTACGGCCAGACCGGCTACCGCACCCTGGAGCGACGATTGCTGGAGCGGTGCCTGATGCAGCACAAATCCTTCGTCATGGCTCCCGGCGGCGGCATCGTGACCGACCCGCACTCCCACGAGCTGCTGATGCGCGCCTGTTTTACCGTCTGGCTATACGCGGCACCCGAGCTCTACTATCGGCGCACCCGTGCACAGCAAGATGACAGGATCGCATCGGCAGCCATGCGGCGCCAGGCCATGGATAGCATCCGCCGCACTATGGCTGCCCGCGTGTCCCTTTACTCCAGCGCATCCCTGTCCATCGACTCCAGCGAGCTGCAGGTGGAGGGTGTGACGCGGCGCATCCTCTCGGCCGTCAGGCACGGGCGCTCGGTCACCTGACGCCGACATGACTCGCGCACCAGCGGGCAATCGTCAAGGTTGATCGGTGCGGCTATCGAGGCGGCGCGACCGAACGCTTGCCGCGTGTCTGCCGAAGACAGGGTTGTTAGTCGCGCTCAATGGGCGAGCCGCCTGCGTCAAGCAGAGCACGTGCTTCACATACATTCGCTGATCTGAGTGATCTATCACAGAGCGAGCCTGTCACTCTTGCCTGCGCCCTTGACCATACTCGACGCAACGCAAGTTTCCCCTTCGCGATGCGAGAATCAAATTGAAATGCCTCGCTGTTTTGTCAGTTGCCAAGTCGCTGACGCTCCACGCACAACGGCAAACACTTGCTTTCCTGAATGCTGCTCCACTAGGCTGCTCATACCAACCGAAGCGGCAATGGTGCGAAGCCATCGGCGGCAAACGGGTTGCCTGGCAACTCCCACAAGTTTGTCACCAGCGTTGAGTAGACGGCGCGCAAGTCCGTGGTGAACTTCAAGTTGCCCTCCCTGTCCAGGTCACTGAGGAGTGCGCGCTGGCCGTGGATGCCGCCACCCACCTTTCCGCCAATCAGGAAGACGGGACCGGCCGTGCCATGGTCGGTGCCGCCGTAGCCGTTCTCGGCGGGACGCCGACCAAATTCGGAGTGCACCATGATGACCGTGTCATTCCAGACGCCAGCGGCCTTTAACCCCTGCTTCAGGCGGGCCAAGCCGCTGTCGAAGGCTTTCAATAGTTCGTCGTGGCGTGCCAGCTGCAGTGCATGCGTGTCAAATCCGTCCTGGGAGACGCGCACCAGCGGCGTGGCAACGCCGTGCGAGAGAAACCATTCGGTCAGCTTAGCCTGGAGGTCGAACGGTTCCTCGAAAGACTCCCACTCCGGCGGCGAGATGCCGCGCAAGCGTTTTGCGAAACGCGCGCGCATGTCGATGCCATCGTTGATCATGTCGGCGATCGCTCGGGTTGTTCTGGGGGATGCGAGCGCGGCGCGTACACGCTTGGCCCCTTTCGCTTCAAGGGTGGCGACGGCGTCCCGGTCAACCCATAACACGGGGACACCTTGGCCGCTGCCAAAGGCGGTGTTCCTGTCGAAGGTCACCGCGGCGGCATCGAATCGGGATGCATCGAAAGCGGCGCGGTTGCGTATTGCGACCTTGCCCCACCAGCCCGCGGCGGGCTGCGTGCTTTCCTTGGGATCGCCGCTGTCCCAGATGGCCGCCGACTCGAAATGCGAGAGGTTGGGGTCGGGATAACCTACGTCCTGGACGATGGAGACCTCGCCGGCCTGGAACATCTTCATGAACTCGGTCAGACGCGGGTGCAAGGCCAGTTCATCGGACACCGGCAGCAGCTTGTCCAGAGGCTGGGCCAAGGTAGGACGTAACTTGCGATACAAAGGGTCCCGGTAGGGCACCAGGGTATTGAGCCCGTCGTTGCCGCCGTGAAGCCGGAACAGCACCAGCCGCTTGCGCTTGAGCAGACCTGTGTCAGGCTGCATGGCCAACGCGGATTCCAGCGGCCAGGCGGCGCTGCCCCCCAGGGTGAACAATGCGGCGCGGCGCGACAGACGCGGTGAGTGGGCGTGATGTGTCATGGGGCGCTCACTTGAGGTTGTAGGTCGGGTCCAGTGCGACCCCTTTGAGGAACTCCTCGGTATTGCGCGGCTGCGCGGACGCCGGCTGCAGCGGTGCGACTGCGGTGGTCGCCGCCAGCAGATCCGCGCGCCGGCCTCCGCCGGTCAGCGACGTCCACTGAGCTGCGACCGTTTGCATGAGCGCTTCCCGCGTTCGTGCTGCAGGCCGCATCGCCAGCGCTACGCGCGAGGTGCCAGATTCGATGATCGAGTTCACTGGGCCATTCACCCTGTCGTACAAGGTGGTGTCGGGCAGTCCTTGCGCGCCGGCGATTCGGGCCAGGTCGAAACGCGCATCGGCGGAGCAGTACATCATGCCCCTGGGAACTTGCGTCTCCGAGCAGTCTTGCACGGGGTCGAACTTCACCGTGGTCAAATAGGCCGGCAGGCGTTTGCCGTCCACTTGCACCCAATTCAGGAACATGTTTGGATAGTCGCCTTGCGGTTTTTCAAATACGACATTGATCGTTTCTATATTGGCCGGCAAGCGGTCGCGCGGCACGCGGGCGATGTCCCACGCTGGTTTGGGACTGAGCTGCCCCTGGCCAGCTGTATCGCTGGGCCAGCGTGCCTGGCCGCGGTACGCCTCCTGGCCATTCACCTGGACATGGAAGCGCGCGGGGACCTTACCATTAGATTCCGCGGAATAGCGCACCAGCAGATCGTTCGGCCCTGCGGCAAGATACTCCACACCGGCCGGACGGCTGGTCCACATCGCGTCGATCATGGATGCCCGGCTGGCTATGGCCGACGCGCTCAGCCAGTTCATGCCTCCCAGCCATCCCTGCACGGTCGGCGGCTCGAACAGCTCTTGGCCGAGAATATGGGCATAGGTATTGAGCATTTCGAGGTCAGGCGACGCTACCCCGAAACTGCGCACGAGGCCCACCAGCAGTTCCACGGGCGACTTGACCAGCTGGCCGCGGTTGGCAGGTGTCCAGAACTCCTTGCCCAGGAAAAGCGCCCGCAGGAACGGGCGCATCTCATACTGGTTGTTGCGCAGCACTGTGGCCAGCCGGTCGATCTCGGCCGCGTCTGTCTTGGGAGAGACGAATTCCTGATGGAATTTTCCGGCGATGTAGCGGGCGGTCCTGGGGTTGGCCAGGAGGATGCGCAGCGCGTCTTCCAGCGCCCAGGGGCCGGTCTGGCCCAGGAAGGTCTTTACGCCGGTGTCCATCTCTTGCGGCCTGGTGAGGTAGCCCCAGGATCCGGTGAAGTCCACGCTGTGGCCTGCCAGGATGCGCGCGAATTCCTTGATGTCCTGTTCGCGGTAATTGCCTACACCCAGGGTGAAAAGCTCAAGGAGTTCCCGTGCGAAGTTTTCATTGGGCGACTGGCGCCGATTCAACGCGTTGTCCAGGAAGATCAGCATCGCCGGATCACGCATCATGGCCGCGAGCAGGTCGGCAAAATTGCGAGAGCCTAGGGTCCGGATTTTCTGGAGCTGGTCAAACATCAGCCGTGGCGCCCGCACGCTGAAATACTTGGAGGTGAAGTGGCCGTGCCAGAACAGCGCAAGGCGCTCGGCCATGGGCGATGGCGTGCTGATCATCTGGTCGAGCCACCACACGCGCAATTGCGCCATTTCCTGCATGCCCTGGTGAATGAGATGGGTTGTGTCCTGTGTGGACATGGGCGTCACGGACCGAGCTAAGCCCACCAGATCAGCAGGCGCTCGATCGCCAAGCCGCTGCAGGTAATCGGCCATCGGCTCGTTCAGGAAGGCTGGTGCAGTCGCCACTTCGGCTGTGCTCAGCCCGTCCAGCAGATGATCCACTGCCTGCTCCTTCGTCAGCGGTAGCAGGGTCCTGATTTCATGCGGTGCCGCGCCAAAGCCCGTGCGGGTGAGCAAATGGCGGGCTTCGTCCACCGTCAGGGCGCATGCGCTGGCCGCAGTGCAGGCCGTAGCCAGCAGCGCAAGGCAACGCCATCGCGCAGTGCTGCCGCGGGCACCCGCTAAGCCCGGGAGTGATATCCATCGAAGATCAATCATCCCGTTCTCCTTTCGCTAAGCTGTTCATAAGTTGGCGCAGAACGGCGCACCGGGGAGTGACCTCGGCCACCGTCCCGTAGTCGATGACCCGGCCCGCATCCATGACGATCACCTGATCGAAGTGGCCGAGCAAATCCAGGTCGTGCAGGGAGGAGACAACACAGGCATCCGCATGCCGCGCGAGCAGGCGTGCCATGACGTCGCGTGCGCTGGTCTTGTCCAGGTGGCTCGTGGGCTCATCCAGAAGCAGCAGGCTGGTGCCCAGGCCGGCCAGCATGCCCCTCGCCAGGTTCAGCCGCTGCAACTGGCCCATAGACCAGCGTGCAGCGCCATCGCCGACAACCGTGTCCAGCGTCCGCGACAGGCCATGGACGAAATCTGTCAGGCCTGTGGAGGCCAGGGCCTGCAGCACCATCGGCGTGTCCTGCAGGGCGCCGGGTGAAACGTTGTCCCGGACGCTTCCCTCGAACAGTGCGGCCTGGCCCGGTACCAGCGTGACCTCCTGGCGCAGCGTGGCGCTGTCGATCACCACGCCATCGCGCAGCACCTGGCCACCCGCCGCTTTTTCGAGGCCCGCCAGCACCATGAGCAGCGTGGTTTTCCCGGAGCCGCTTGCGCCTACCAGGGCATACCGGCGGCCTCTGAGAAGGCGCAGACTCGTGTCGCTCAGCGCCGCGCTGTTCGCAGCCTCGTAGGTAAGAAATACCGAGTCAAGTTCGAGCAACTGCCAATCGCTTGCACACGGAGTGGCCTGGGTCTGCTCGGCCCTGGGGGCGTGTATCAGAGGGTGTGCGGCCCGGTAGCCGCTGAGCTGCCCCGCCAGCATTGAGAAATCCGCAGCCAGCGCGCTCATGGACCTTTCGGCGCGGCGCGAATATTCATAGACCATGAAGATGCCTCCCAGCGCCACCACGCCTATCCCGGCCGCCTCCCGCTCGCTCGATGCTGTCTGGACAACATAGATCACTACGAGGGCGCACCATAGAAGGCTGCCTAAAACATCGACCGCGCCCCACTTCAGTTCATTAATCAGCACCAGCCTCCGCAGTGGTTTGAAAATCACCTGAAGCCGCTTATGGGCCAGCGCCATGACCCCGGTGTGCAAGCGCAGCGACAGCACTGTCAGGAAGTTGCCGAGAATGTCGCTCCAGGTCGCCGCGTTGCGGCGGTCCGCCTCGTTCTTCTCATCCGCCAGGCGCAGCAGCACTCGGTCAAATCCCAGGCTGACTGCGCACAGCACGAAAAACCCCGCCGCTGCGGCGGCACCGACCCATGTGGATATCAGCCACAGCGCAATCAAGGGGCCGGCGATCTGGACCGCGCTTTGCAGGTAGATGTACTGGCTTTCTGCGAAGTTGTGCAAAGCCTCCGTTCCCTGAATGGCGCGCTGGGACATGGCGACGGGGTGCTCCTTGCGATGCCAGCGCAGAGGCGCGGCCAGAAGCCTCTCCATCAGCTCACTTGAGAAAGCCTCTCGCGCGCGCAGCGCAACGTTGCGCTCCAAGACACGCCCGACGCCATGGCAGGCCCAGGCCATCACCACCACACCGAACAGCAGGGCCAGGTATTTCGCTGCGGGAGCCAGTCCCGCCATGCCGCCGATTTGCAAGGCATCAACTGCAGAGCCCGCCAGCCAAGGCAGTGCCAGGCGCATCAATTCTGCAACGACAAGCAGCGCCCCTGCTCCCAGCAGTTCGCCCCGGTGCCCTTGCGCGTAGCGCCAGAGCGCCTGGTACAAGGCCGCTGCAGACCGCAGCATGGAGCCATGATCCGGGCTGACGATGCCTTCGTCGGTCTTCATGCCGCGTTCTCCGCAGCCAGCACGCCGCGCAGGTATGCCCCTATGGCCTCCACTGTGCGTGCCCGGTAGAGCATGGACAAATGCTCGCCCGGCACCAGCTTGGTCTCCAATCCAGGCCCGACCAGGAAGCGCCAGCGCGCTTCGCGCTTGCGCCTGAATTCCGGTGGATCGGCGTCGGGCTGAATGAGCCAGGCCTGCCCGCCAAAGCCATCCAGCGGCATGACTTGGTGCCCGGCAAAGGCGTGCCAGAGATTGCCGACGCCTTCGAGCAGCAGCAAAAAGATGCCGATGTCCATCGTCGCGGGCAGGACGCGGCGCACCTCGTCGAACAATGCCCGCGACGCAGGACTGTCCTTGTTCCATGCAGACTGGGTCAAGACGACTGTCCACAACTGTCTTGCCATATCCAGCACCGGGTCGGCCGCGCTGCCGCGCACTTGCAGGGCATCCCCTATCATGTCGCGGCATGCCTGCCAGAAGGCCTGGTCTTTCTCCTCGGGCTGGGTTCCATCGGGCCAGTCAGAGAGGTCTGCGCAGTACGGATCAATCAGGATCAATTGGCTGACCGGCCGGCCCATGCGCAGCAGTTGCCGTGTCATCTCGTGTGCCACTGATCCTCCCGCAGAGTATCCGCACAGGCGCACTGCGCCCGACGGCTGGAGGCGTTGCAGGTCGGCTATGAATTCGGCCGCCAGTTCGTCCATGGAGGTACTGCCGGGGGGCGAGCGCGAAAGGCCGACGGCCTGCAATGCAATGGTGGGCACCGTACCCGACAGTTCACGGGCCAATGCTGCGTACACCAAGCCTACGCCCGTTCTAGGCGGTAGAAGAAACAAAGGCGAGCGGTCCATGGGCTGGTTTGCCAGCAGAATCGTCCGGCTCGGTTCGGCCTCATGCGCGCCCCTTAGAAGTGCGATGGCGAAGTCCGCTACCGTGGGATGGGACAGTAGCGCCGTGACCGGCAGGTCGGTGCCGAACCGCTCATCCACGCGCAACAGCAGCCGTACCGCTGACAGGGAGTCCCCTCCAAGTTCGAAGAAGTTCTCGTGAATGCCCAGTTCATCGATTTCCAGGACTTCGCGCCACACCTCGGCCAGCTTGCGTTCGGCATCGTCACGGGGCTCGTGCAAGGGGTCAATGGCACGTCTTCGCGCTAAAACCGCGGGCAGGGCTTCGCGGTCCACTTTGCCAGTAGCGCAGACAGGCAGCGTGTCCAGGGACACGATCACGGCCGGCACCATGTGCGCAGGCAATTGCCTGCGCAGCTGCTCGCGCAATGCGTTTGAATGGTCGCCCGCGTCCCGCATCACCACGTAGCCGGCCAAGCTGACTTCCACGCCATCCTGGGCGGGCCAGGCCTTGACCACGGCAGCAACAACGCCGGGCAGCTGCGCCAGCGCGGACTCAATCTCGCCCAGTTCCACGCGCTGCCCACGCAGCTTGACTTGATGGTCTGCGCGGCCCAGGAATTCAATGCAGCCGTCCGGGCGCCGCCGCGCCAGATCGCCCGAACGGTAAAGACGCTTGCCCGGCATGAACGGGTCCGGCACGAAACGCGCATCCGTCGCCTCGGGGCTGCGCCAGTAACCCTGCGCCAGGCCTTCGCCGCCAATGTGCAGCTGGCCGGCCTGGCCATCGGCTACCGGCCGCATCTCCGCGTCAAGCAATTGCACACAGTAGCCTGGCAGCGGCTGGCCGATGGGAACGATGTCTGCGTCGAAGTCCTGTGGCGACAGCTCGTGCGCTGTCGCGTCGATACAGGCTTCGGTCGGGCCGTAGATGTTGACCAGCTGGCAATACGGGAATTTGTCCCGCACGCGCCGGGCAAAGCCTGGGGTGAGGACCTCTCCGCCCATGACCAGGCGGCGGAGCCCGAGCCCCTCGGGCGCGGCATCCAGCATCGCCAGCAGCCAGGATGGCGTGCAGTCCAGCAAGTTCACGCCGGTGTCCCGGATGAGCGCCCAGGCCCGCCGAGGGTTCAGCCGCTCGTGGCTCTCCAGTACCACGAGGCTGCCGCCGTGAGCCAGCGGCAGGAACATCTGCGCCAGCGAGGCGTCGAACGCGATGGACGCGAGCAGCACCGCGCGGCAATCCGCTGTCACAGGGCCCCAGGTACCTGGGTGTATGAGTTTATTGGTCAGCGCGCGGTGCGCAATCATCACGCCTTTAGGCTTTCCGGTGGAGCCCGAGGTGTACATGAGGTAGGCCGTGTCGTCAGGCCCGGTCTCATCGGGCAGCGGCGTGGCGGATTCCTGGTTTATCCATTGGCGCTCCGCATCAACGTAGACGATGTACAGGCCGCGGTCCTGGAACGGGCCGGACAGGACTGATTGCGTGAGCACGCGGGTGCAATCCGTATCCGCCAGCGCCTGGAGCAGCCGGCTTTCCGGGTAGCTATGCTCTAGCGGCATGTAGACGGCACCCGCTTTCCATAGCGCCAGAACGGCCACTACCAAGTCGCACGATGGCGCAATGCTCAGGCCCACGATCTCTCCACGCACAAGGCCCTTGCCGCGCAGAAAGCGCGCAAGCCGTGTGGATTGCGCATCCAGCTCGCCGTAGGTCAGCTCACGGCCACGGTGGAGAACAGCGACAGCTTGTGGCGTCAGCAGCGCTTGCCGGGTCACATGAGCATGCGCTGCCCGAGTAACATCAAACATCGCTGCCTACCCTGTTCAAGCCAGCCAATTTGGCGCGAGGAAGCTTGGCAGCATGGCTGCCAGCCGACGCCAGGCTGCGAAGGCACGGCCACAGCGCCATGCCCACCGCCAGAGCAAACAGGCTGCTGAGCATCTCAATGACCGGATTGAGCCCGGCAAGGAAAAACGGCGGAACGGTGAGGCCGATCCATAACAGACCGGCATTAAACGCAGCCCATGTGGCCACGATGAGCGTGCGTGCGAGCCGCATGCCCTTGTCCGGCCGTCCGGGTGTCGTCAGTCCCTTGGTTCCCCAGCTCACGTCATGGAGGTGTAGCAGCGCGTAGGCCCACAGGTAGACCTGCATCAATGGATTGACGATGACGAAATACTCCGGGGCTCGCCGGAGAATGGTCAGGCGCTGGTCCTTGAATGACACGCAGGTCAGGCCGACCGCCACTGCCATCGGTGCGTACAGGGCGGCGGCCGAGGTGGCAGGCATATGGCCTGCGACCATGCAAACGAGAAGGATCACCACACCCAAGAAGCAGAGGTCGCGGGAGATGCCACGCCACGAACTGGCCGTGCCGGGAGCGTTCCGCCTGGACGGCCATGACAACAGGACTCCCAGGGCTGCCATGCCGAGCAGGATGCCGGGCCACAAGGGGCCAGAGCTGCCGGCCGATGTGATGACGGCCTGGCCCACCAGCACGGCCATGCATGCCAGGAACGCGGGGGCCATCAATTGCTGCAGGATCAGCGCCAGCTGCCACAGCATGGCCACCGAGAACTGCAGTTTGTCCGGGACGCCGCGATCCTTCCTGCGAAGGTAGGGCAACCAGCGGCCGAACAGCCAGAGCTTGCACGCCGTGGAGCTGTTGTTCCAGCGGCGGCGCTGGCGCAGCAGTTCGCTGGCTTGTTCGCAGGCGTCAGTCGTCGCACGCGCAGCCGGACAAAACTCTAGCGTCCATTTCCGGTCGGCCAGGATGATCTCGTTGCCGATGATCCGGTCTTCCGCCAGGAACATGACCCGTGCCATGCCCGTCGTGGCGCCCAAGCCGCGCAGGTAGCCCGCGAGCGGATCGCTTCGTGCGGGCAGAGTGCAAGAGCGCTGCAATTCGTCCTCGCTGTTTAGCGGCTGCCGGTCCTGTCCGCCGGCCAGGGCGATCCATCTGATCGCACAGAACTGCCCGGGCAGGACGCTGAGGTGCCCGGTCAGAATCTCGGCCGGCCAGAAAACCGCAGCCTGCGTCGAAAAGTCCATGAATTGCCAGCTCTTGAGGATCCCGTCCTGCGCCGAGGGTGCTTGCGAAACGACGCAGGATGCCAAAGCCCCGGCCCTGGGGCTATGGTCGAAATGCGCGAGCATGGCGCCCAGGGCCGGCGCCTCGATGACGGTTCCCGCGTCGATCTGGTAGCAGTAGCGGGGGCGCAGCCTGGCGCAGAGATTTCCGAAGAACAGCGCGTGGGAATGCAGCTTGCCGCGGTTCCTGTCCTTGACGCAGACCACGAACGCCACCTCCTCCTGATCGTCACCGGGCGCCACCCCACCGGCCGAGGGCCAAGGCAGTGTTCCTATGCAACGGCGGGAAAAAAAGAATTGCGCATCGCGTTCCCGCTGCTCCTGCTCCAAATCGTCGGTGGGCAGAAGTCCTGCGCCACGGAGGAAACGCATGACTTGGGAGTCCGCTTTTTCTGGGCCGTCCAGGATCAGCGCAATGCATGAGTCGCCCGTGCCGCGCAGGCCATCGTTGCGTGCCTGCTTAAGCGACGCCAGCAGTGACACCAGCGTGTTCACCACGGCATCCAGGGTTTCGTTGTACACCGTCACGCAAACCATATTCGAGGGCGAGAGGGTGGATGCCCCGGCGTTCGGAGTCATGTCCACGTCGCGAAAGCCGTGGGCGCGATTCATCCCATCTCCTGACGGATTTTTTGTTTTTGGATTAGCTTCGAGGCTGCTTTTGTCTCCGTTGTCCCTGTCCAGCAATCTGTCGGCGCGGGGGCTATGTCTTTCATTGGCGTACAAGATTGAGTCTCCCAGCTCGCGCTCCGTAGTGTGAGTCCTTGAATCGATCGCAAAGGATGAATGCCGGATTTCGCCTCCTCCCGTTTGGGAAACAAGCTTGTGTTGCTGCTAATGTCGAGGCGCAGGCAACCAATCCACGACTTCAGTGTGGTTCAATCGATCGAGGATGGCTTGTCCATTCGTGACACTGCCCTTCCACGGCAGTGCCAGGCAGCCATCGGAGCCGCTTGCTTGCGATCTCTGTCGCGATGGTGTTGGTGGTTCGATGGTTCTCGCCCCCCTCCGTAAGCATCGT